>JBDTRM010000283.1:0-61365 GCA_039931675.1 Bacteroidia bacterium
GAAGCTATCAACGACATCCGTTCAAACATGATTCTTACCGCTGCTCTTGTTGAAGGTGCTGCCTTCTTCGCAATGGTAATTGGTCTTTTGGTTATTCTTAAATCATAACCTTAAGCCCGGTCAAAATTAAATCTGCTTTGCAACGCTTGGTTGCAAGGCAGATTTTTCTCAATTCAAAATTCTCAATTTTAAATAAATAAAAAATGGAATTACTCACACCCTCCTATGGTCTTATTTTCTGGATGCTGGTTTGGTTTGGTATCATGTTTTTCTTGTTAAAGAAATTTGCATGGCCTGCAATTTTAAATGCACTTAATGACAGAGAGCAATCAATTTCAGATGCTTTAGATTCTGCAAAGAAAGCTAAGGAAGAAATGTTGCAGTTAAAATCTGACAATGAAAAAATATTGGCCCAGGCACGTTTGGAGCGCGATCAGCTTTTAAAAGATGCACGTGAAACCAAAGACGGAATAATTAACGATGCAAAAGCAAAAGCGCAGCAGGAAGCTGATCGCTTAATCAAACAGGCTCGCGAAGCAATAATTTCTGAAAAGAATTCTGCCATCAATGAAATGAAAAACCAGGTTTCATCACTTTCAATTCAGATTGCTGAAAAAGTTCTTCAACGTGAATTGGCTTCTCCCGATCAGCAAAAAGCCCTGGTTCAGGATATGCTTAAAGATATTAAACTGAACTAATCACAACACTGATTAAAAACAAAAGAAATTATTGAAATGAGTATAGCACAAATTCAATATCGTTACGCCAGGTCGCTTTTCGAATATGCAAAAGAAACCGGTGAAACAGAAAGTATTTTTAAGGATATAACATATATACGCCACATAACTACCGAAAGCCGCGAGTTATACCGTATGTTTTTCAGCCCCGTGGTAAAGCCCGATAAAAAGATTGCTGTGCTTCAAAAAATTTTCGGTGATACTATTTCAAAGGCCACTCATAAGTTTTTCGAATTAATTATTAATAAAGGTCGCGAAGCAAACATCCGCGAAATTGCTGATACTTATATCCGGATTTATAATGAAAGCAAAAATATTGTGGAAGCAAAAATTACAACTGCTGTTGATTTGGATGATAAGCTCAGAGACGAAATAAAAGCCAAACTGAAAGCAAAATTAAATAAAGAAATTAATCTGAAAGAAAAGGTTGACCCAAAAATTTTGGGAGGGTATATTCTGAGCGTTAAAGACAAACAAGAAGATAAGAGCTTAAAAACAAAACTCAATCGTCTGAAACGCGACTTTGAATCAAACAGGGTTACCGCTTAGAGAATTATAATATTAAGGCAAATTGATAAACATATTTTTTATCTCATAAATAAAAATTAAAAGATGGCAGAAATTAAACCGGCAGAGATTACGGCAATATTAAGAGAGCAACTTTCAAACTTCCGCACCGCTGCTGAACTTGAAGAGGTTGGTACGATATTACAAATTGGTGATGGTATTGCGCTTCTATATGGATTGGATAAAGTACAATCAGGTGAGTTGATCGAATTTCAAAACGGAGTAAAAGGCATTGTACTTAATCTTGAAGAAGACAACGTAGGTGTAGTATTGCTTGGTCCGCAAGGTGATTTGAAAGAAGGCGATTCGGCAAAACGTACAGGATTGATCGCTTCTATAAAGGTTGGCGAAGGCTTGTTAGGCCGTGTAGTTGATACGCTTGGAAATCCAATTGATGGCAAAGGTCCGATAGCAGGTGAGTTATTGGAAATGCCTATTGAGCGCAAAGCTCCGGGTGTAATTTTCCGTCAACCTGTAAACGAGCCATTGCAAACCGGTATCAAAGCTATTGACGCAATGATTCCAATTGGTCGCGGACAACGCGAGTTGGTAATTGGCGATCGTCAAACCGGTAAGACGGCAGTTTGTATTGATACAATTATCAATCAGCGCGAGTTTTATGATAAAGGTCAACCTGTATTTTGTATATATGTTGCTATCGGACAAAAAGGTTCCACTGTTGCACAAATTGTAAAAACATTAGAAGAACGTGGTGCAATGCCATATACTGTGGTAGTTGCTGCAACAGCATCTGACCCTGCACCTATGCAGTTCTTTGCTCCTATGGCAGGTGCTGCAATCGGTGAATTTTTCCGTGATACCGGTCGCCCTGCTTTAATTATTTATGACGATTTATCAAAGCAAGCTGTTGCTTATCGCGAAGTTTCTTTGTTACTCCGCAGACCTCCGGGGCGGGAAGCATATCCCGGTGATGTGTTTTATCTGCATAGTCGTTTATTAGAGCGTGCTGCAAAAATTATTAATAACGATGGCATTGCGGCAACTATGAATGATTTGCCAGAAGCACTTAAAGGCCGTGTAAAAGGTGGAGGCTCTTTAACTGCGCTTCCTATCATCGAAACACAAGCGGGTGACGTATCAGCGTACATTCCTACCAACGTAATTTCAATTACTGATGGACAAATATTCCTTGAGGCAAATTTATTTAACTCCGGTGTGCGTCCTGCGATTAACGTTGGTATCAGCGTATCGCGTGTGGGTGGTAATGCACAAATCAAGTCAATGAAAAAAGTTGCGGGTACACTGAAGTTAGACCAGGCACAGTATCGCGAGCTGGAAGCATTCAGTAAATTCGGTTCTGATTTGGATGCAGCAACAAAAGCTGTATTGGATAAAGGTTCGCGTAACGTTGAAATCCTTAAACAAGGACAATATTCTCCTTTACGTGTTGAACAACAAGTTGCTATTATCTATCTTGGTTCAAAAGGTTTATTAAAGAATGTTCCGGTAAATAAAGTTCGTGAGTTTGAAGCATCTTTCTTAGGCGTGATGGAAACCAAACATAAAGATGCATTGGAATCATTGCGCCAGGGTCAATTGACAGATGAAGTTACCAAGACATTAGAATCAGTTGGTGCTGAACTTTCAAAATCATATTCAAAATAATTTGGCTTAATTTTGTTTTCAAAAACAATATCATGCACAACAACATAATAAATATTGATGCTGAAATAATGAGCGGCACACCGGTTTTTAACGGGACAAGAGTACCGATTAAAAACCTGTTTGATTACATCGAAACAGGCGCAAACATAGACAGGTTCATTGATGATTTTCCAAGTGTTACGAAAGAACAGGCTGTAGGAATTATGCAACTCTCGGAAAATATATTGCTCAACCCAAATTACTCATTTACCGTAATTCCCCATTTACCCAAAAGCAATGGCTAACTTAAAAGAAATACGAATTCGCATAGCATCTGTAAACTCTACACAGCAAATCACCAAAGCAATGAAAATGGTGAGTGCTGCAAAGTTACGCAGGGCGCAGGATGCTATTATTCAAATGCGTCCGTATGCAAATAAGCTGAAAGAAATTTTAGAAAATGTTTCGGGCACGCTTGACTCATCTACAGGTGGTGCTTACGCTGCTGTGCGCCCGGTGAAAAAAGTTTTGATAATTGCTGTTACCAGTAACCGGGGTTTGTGTGGTGGTTTTAATGCAAATATTATTCGTGCCGTGAACGCGATGATTCGCGAAAACTATAGCGCACAGGCACAAGAAGGTAATGTGAAAGTGATGTGTTTGGGCAAAAAAGCATCAGACTTTTTTTCTAAAAGCAAGAGTTTGTTTTTAGAGAGCCATAATGATATTTATACCAATTTATCGTTTGATAAAGTTTCACCGATTGCAGAACAAATAATGGCAGATTTTGTTGCAGGAAAATATGATAAGATAGAAGTGGTTTACAACCAGTTTAAGAATGCTGTTGTTCAATTTGTAACGCGCGAACAGGTGTTGCCAATTACCCCTGCTGAAAAAAAGGAAACCACTAAAATGATAAACGATTATATTTTTGAACCTGACAAAGAGCAAATCGTTTTAGAAATAATTCCTAAGTCAATAAAAGTTCAGTTGTACAAAGCCACTTTAGATTCGCACGCAAGTGAACACGGTGCACGTATGACAGCAATGAATAAAGCTACAGACAATGCTGGCGAATTGTTACGGGGCTTGCGCATATTCTATAACAAGGCACGACAAGCAGCTATCACTAATGAAATTCTTGAAATTGTTGGTGGTGCAAATGCGTTGAAAGGATAAGAAAAACTATGGAATAAAAAATAATAACGGGCTGATTCTTTTGAGAGTCAGCCCGTTTTGCTTTTCCGATTGTTCCTTGTTTTAAATGATTATTTAAAACGGTAAATCATCATCGGCTGCCGATGCAGCAGGAAGAGGCTCAGGAGTATACGCCTGTTGAGGAGCCTCTGCGGCTTGCTGCCTGTACTGGTCTCCACCTGTTGTTTGTGGAGCGCCCTCGCCAGCAGTAATTCTCCACGCACGCACATCAGTGTACCACTTGCCCTGATACTCGCGCGATTCAATATTCAGAGATGCTGTAATGGTGCTGCCAACGGGAAACCGCTTTATTTCGTTGGTTTTATCACCCATCATACTCAGAAATACTTTCTTTGGATAAGTTTCAATTGTTTCAATAAGAAACTCTTGCTTTTTCCACTCTTTGCCTGCTTTGCTTACACCGCTTGTTTCGGGCATAATTTGAATAATTTTCCCTGTTAGTTCTAATGCCATGTTTTTGAGGATTTAAATGATTTTATTTATGCACGAATATCTTTAATAATTTATAAAATCAAAACATCTGTTCAAAAAATCCTGGTGTATTTTTCTAAAACCTGTAATTAATTGAATTGGATTTTGTGAACATTGCATCCCAAACAACATTTTATTGGCACTCATATTAAATATAGAAACAGCAACTGAAACCTGTTCAGTAGCATTGGCAAAGGATGGAAAGGTGCTTGCTTATCGCGAGTCTTCTGAACCAAAAGCACATGCAGCACATTTAACTTTATTTATTGAGGAGGTAATTAAAAATGCCGGAATAAATTATAATGATTTAGATGCAATTGCAGTAAGCAAAGGTCCCGGCTCTTACACCGGGTTACGTATTGGTGTTTCCACAGCCAAAGGTTTATGCTTTGCGCTTGATAAGCCGTTGCTTTCAGTAAACACACTTCAGGCATTTTCAGATTATTTTATATCCGATTATTTAAATAAATCAGGTAATGATATTCATCATGATGTATTATTTTGTCCCATGATAGATGCCCGCAGAATGGAGGTTTATACGGCTGTTTTTGATGAGCACCTCAACTTTATTGAGCCAACCCAAGCCATTATATTGAATGAACACTCATTTAATGGACTTCTTCAAAGCAACAGAATGGTTTTTTTTGGAACAGGTGCAACTAAATTGCAGCAGATTGTACTTACTTCTATCAATGCAGTCTTCGTTAGTGGTTGCGAAAACTCAGCAAAGGGCATGGTAAGGTGGTCGGAGGAGCTATATAAATCAGGGGATTTTGAAGATTTAGCATACTTTGAACCATTCTATCTTAAAGATTTTATTACAACTCAATCGAAACAGAAAATTTAAAATTACATGGTTTGTAATGATGAAAAATTTCCGATTAAAAATACATGATAATTATCAGTCCAAATAGGTGTTGATAGAATCAATTTCTTTTATACCTTTGAAAGTCGTTGTAAAGAAAATATTACAACCTTTTAATGCATGAAAACACTAATTACTTTAATGAATAAAAGCTTATGAAAACCAAAATTACTTTCGCATTTATTTTAAGCATTTTTCTAAATGGTATTTGTTTAAATTCTTCAGCTCAATTGGTTGTAACCGGGGGTGGCGCAGTTACCCCTGCACAACTTGTGAATACAATATTAGGCGGAGGAGTTATTGCAACAAATATAACCTATACCGGAGCAACAAACGCAAGAGGAACGTTTACTGCAACATCAACTAACATTGGGATGACCAATGGTATCATGATGAGTTCAGGTGATGTAACATCTGCGGCAGGTGCTAATGCGCCCGCATCAGTTTTTCATAGCAGCGCCATGAATAACAACTCTGATCCTCAATTACTGGCAATTGTTGCCCCCGGACAAACTATTCATGATGCTTGCATACTCGAATTTGATTTTTCCGTTGCTTCAGATTCTGTTCACTTCAACTACGTATTTGGTTCAGAAGAATACAATGATTGGGTTAATACTTCATTTAATGATGTTTTTGGATTTTTTATTAATGGTCCGGGTTTACCCGCTAACAAAAATATAGCAATTGTGCCCGGAACAGTAAACACCCCGGTTTCAATAAATAACATTAATAATGGGGGACCTTACGGTGGAGTATCTTCCGGACCTTGTACAAATTGCGCTTACTTTGTAGATAACATTAACGGAAATACAATTTTCCTAGATGCCTTTACAACCTTGCTCGAAGCAAAGTCGGTAGTTAGTCCTTGCGAAACGTATCATATTAAACTAGCAATTTCAGATGTGTCTGACCAGGTTTTCGATTCAGATGTTTTTATCAAAGGAGGTAGTTTTTCAAGTGTAGGTCAGATAGGAATATTTGCTAATGGCGTTCCTCAACAAAACAATGATACAGTTTATGGATGCCCCGGAGGAACAGTTACTTTGTCACTTAACCCTGCCGGGAATTATACATGGAGTACAGGTGGAACCACACAATCAATTGTTGTACCCGTTCCTGCTGTAGGAGCACCGCTTGTGCAGTATTCGGGTTTTGTAACCAACCCGCCATTTTATTCATGTTTTGCATACACCACAACTTTGTGGGTTGCCCCGGCACCTCCAACAGCTACTATTACCGGTAATAACTCTATCTGTGCAGGTGGTAATACTGTTCTTGCTGCAAATGCCGGCAATGTATTTCTCTGGTCAACAGGCGCAACCACTCAAAATATAAATGTGAGTACAGCAGGAACATATACAGTAACTGTTACTAACGGACCAGGCTGCGTTGCAACTTCGGCCCCGTTTGTTGTTACAGTTGGTCCGGCAAGTGCAAGTATCACTGGTCCTACTGCAATATGCAGTGGTGCAGCAGCAAGTCTTCAGGCAAATGCAGGAACAAACTATTTATGGTCAAACGGTCAAACGATTCAGAATATTTCAGTAACAATAACCGGGACTTATACAGTTACAGTAACACAACCCGGAGGTTGCACAGCATCGGCTTCGCAAACTATCAATCTTTCAGCAAGTCCCACTCCTGCAATTACCGGGATAAACAGTGTTTGTGCAGGCATACTTACTTCGTTCGATGCCGGTGTTGATGTTACCGGACCATATAGTATTTACAGCTGGTCAACTGGGGCAAGCACACAAACTATCACACCACTTTCGGCAGGCATATATACTGTAACAGTTACTAATGCGAGCGGGTGTACCGGAACGGCTACTCTACAACTTACAATAAATCCATTGCCCACTCCTGTAATTAATGGCATTACTTCAATATGCCAAGGATCAGCAACTAACCTTGATGCAGGTGTTTATTCATCTTATTCGTGGACTGGTGGAAGCACTTCGCAAGTTCTTAATGTTAGTGCATCAGGCACTTATACAGTTACAGTTACCAATGCTGCAGGCTGCACCGGAACGACAAGTAAAACAGTTACAGTTAATGCCAATCCCACGCCTGTTATTGCAGGACCAAATTCTATTTGCGGAGGCTCTACTACCGTATATGATGGCGGCCCCGGATTTGTCGGCTATAGTTGGTCAAATGGTTTTACCAGTCAAACAATTACTATTGGTGCGACAGGAACCTATACAGTAACTGTTACTGATGCGAGTGGTTGTACGGGAACAGTATCTAAAAATTTAACAGTTAATCCAAACCCTCTCCCGGTTGTTACGGGTATCAACAGCATTTGCCAGGGTTCAAATACTACGTTTGATGCTGGTATATTTGCAAGTTATAACTGGTCAAACGGAAGCAGTACACAAACCATTAGTATTAATACACCGGGACCATATACAGTTACCGTTACGGATTTGAATGGCTGTACCGGTAGTGCGGTTCTTAATTTAACTGTTAATGCAAATCCCACTCCTGTTATTACAGGCACAACGTCAATTTGTTCAGGAACTTCTACTGTCATTGATGGAGGTGCAGGTTATTCAGGTTATCAATGGACAGGTGGATTTAATACACAAACTATCAACGTTAGTATAACAGGAGCTTATACGGTAACAGTAACAGATGGAAATGGTTGCACAGCATCAGTATCGCAACAGGTTAATGTAAACGCTTTGCCAACCCCTAATATTACTGGAATAACTGCCGTATGCCAGGGCGCAAGCGCAAATCTTGATGCAGGTGGCCCATATAGTATTTATAATTGGTCAACAGGAGCCGGTTCGCAAATTATTAATCCATCAACCGGAGGAATTTATACCGTTACCGTTACTGATGTCAATGGCTGTACAGGATCAACTACTGTAAATGTTGTGGTTAGCAATAATCCTTCTCCTCTTATAACAGGTATTAATGTTATCTGCCAGGGAACACCAACCACATTTGATGCCGGTGGCCCATATAGTATTTATAATTGGTCAAATGGTGCAAGCACACAAACCATTAATCCTCCAAGTGCAGGGACGTATACGGTAACAGTAACAGATGGCAATGGTTGTATTGGAACTGCTAATTATAATTTAACCGTTAATGCATTGCCAACACCCATAATAACAGGTGTTAGTTCAATTTGCCAGGGTACAGCAACTGCATTTGATGCGGGTGGAGGATATATGAATTACCAATGGTCAACAGGAGGCAATACTCAAACAGTAAATTTAAATACAAGTGGGACCTATACTGTAACAGTTACAGATGCAAATGGATGCACCAATTCAACCAATAATATTCTTACAGTAAATGCACTTCCGACTCCGGTTATTGCAGGTGCCAATTCCATTTGTGCTGGAACAACAACTAACCTTGATGCAGGGTTGGGCTACTCAATTTATCAATGGTCTAATGGTGCTAACGGACAGGTAATTAACACCGGAGTTTCTGGAACTTATACAGTTACAGTAACAGATTTAATCGGATGTACAGGCTCAGCAAATATTAACCTTGCTGTGAATCCAAATCCAACACCTTCAATTAACGGAGTAAATGTTATTTGCCAGGGAACTCCAACCACATTTGATGCAGGTGGCCCATATAGTATTTATAACTGGTCAACCGGTGCAAATACACAAGCCATTAATCCTACAAATGCAGGCACATATACTGTAACAGTGACTGATGGCAACGGCTGTACCGGAACAGCTAATTACAGTTTAACTGTGAATGCCTTGCCAACACCTGTAATAGCAGGCGTTAATTCAATTTGCCAGGGTACAGCAACTACATTTGATGCGGGTGGAGGATATATAAATTATCAATGGTCAACAGGAGGAAACACTCAAACAGTAAATTTAAACGCAAGTGGAACCTATACTGTAACAGTTACAGATGCAAACGGATGCACCAATTCAACCAATAATGTTCTTACTGTAAATGCACTTCCGACACCTTCTATATCAGGTGCCAATTCCATTTGTGCAGGAACAACAACTAACCTTGATGCAGGATTGGGATACTCAATTTATCAATGGTCCAATGGTGCTAACGGGCAGGTAATTAACACCGGAGTGTCGGGACCTTATACAGTGACAGTAACAGATGTAAATGGTTGCACAGGTTCAACAAATATTAACCTTACGGTGAATGCAAATCCAACACCTTCGATTAATGGAGTTAATGTTATATGCCAGGGAACACCTACCACATTTGATGCTGGCTTAGGTTACAGTCAATATGCATGGTCATCTGGCGCCAATTCACAAACCATTAATCCAACTGCAACAGGAACCTATACAGTTACAGTTACTGATCTGAACAATTGCACCGGAACGGCCAGTTATGATTTACTGGTAAATCCATTGCCAACACCTGTAATAACAGGTGTTAACTCAATTTGCCAGGGCGCTGCAACTACATTTGACGCAGGGTCAGGATACACCAATTACCAGTGGTCAACAGGAGCTAATTCCCAATCTGTTAATCTGAACACGTCCGGAACTTATACTGTAACGGTTACAGATTTAAACGGTTGCATTAACTCAACCAATTATATGTTAACTGTAAATGCTTTGCCTACACCTGCAATTACAGGTGTCAATTCTATATGTGCAGGCACTTCTACTAATTTTGATGCAGGGAGTTATGTGAGCTACCAATGGTCAAACGGAAATAACTCGCAAATACTTAACAGTGGTAATGCAGGGACCTATACGGTTACAGTTACTGACAATAACGGTTGCACAGGTTCTGCAACTGTAGAATTGAAGGTGAATGCATTGCCAACACCTTCTATAATTGGCAATGATACTATCTGTGATGGCTTTAATTCTGTCATAGATGTTGGTGCAGGTTATACAGGTTACCAATGGTCAAACGGAGCAACTTCACAAACCATTAATGTTACCATTGCCGGAACGTATTCAGTTGTAATTACAGATATAAACGGATGTACAGGTAGTGCTGCGTTCAAGTTAGAAGTACTTACCGCTGAAGCTGTGATTGCCGCCAATGGCCCTTTAAGTTTTTGCGATGGTGGCGATGTTACTTTAACAGCAAATGCCGGTCTTTCATACCACTGGTCTAACGGAGCTTCAACTCAAAATATATTGGTAGATACCACCGGAACCTACATGGTAACAGTGATAAATAACAATGGCTGTTCAGCAAGCTCAGCTGCAGTTAACGTGGTTTCTCATCCTTATCCTGTTGTTCGTTTCTCAAATGATACCACTACAATTTGTGGTGCTTTAAGGGTTAATTTCTTTAACCTTTCTACGTTTGAACCCGGTTCAGACTTTAAGTGGGAATTTGGTGATGGCACCGCATCAGCTATTGCCAGCCCGACACACGATTACAATACTCCGGGACAGTACTATGTAATCTTAACCATTACATCGCCTTATGGTTGCGAAGAAGATTCATCAGATAACATTGAAGTTGATTTTCCACCCGAGGCTATACCTTTATTTACAATGAGCAGTAATCTATCACCACTGTTTGACGCTAAGATTGATTTTATTGATCAATCGCAAAATGCATACTCATGGTTCTGGAGTTTCGGTGATGGAGATACCTCAACTGAAAAGAATCCTTCACACTATTATGGCACAGCCGGTGATTACACTGTAAAACTTATGGTAACCAATCAGGCAGGTTGCAATAAAGAACATTCAGATCATTTAACGATTGCACCATTCTGGATTCCGAATGCATTTACACCTAATGGCGATGGCAAGAATGATCTGTTCTTTACGTCAAATTATATTTTAGATGTAATGAGTTTTGAAATGGTCATTCGTAACCGTTGGGGACAAGTAGTTTATGATACAAAAGAATTTACCAAACCCTGGGATGGACGCGGTAATGATGAGAGCATTTCACAGGAAGGCGTTTACGTTTATGATATTTACGTAAAAACAAAAACCGGGAAAGAATATAACTTTAAGGGAACGATTGATTTGATCCGATAACAATTAAAATCCATAGTTGAATTATTTTTTTGAAAAGCTGTCCGTAACAAGACAGCTTTTTCAATTTAATAGTTGTAGTGTATCATCAATGTTTTCTACTGGCAACTGACATGCACCTTCAGAACAAACATAAATCAGTGTCCTATTTTCAATGTACCTGTTTTGCAACAAAGGCAATTCACTTTCATGAGATGATAAACAGATTAATTTATTGGGAGAATAATTTTTGTTTAATGATTGGAATTTTTCCTGTGATTCATTTCCCGTAAAACAAACTTCATAAAAGTTGTAAGTAAAATATTGCATCAGTTGTGCCCAGTTGGCATAGGCGTAAGGATAACGCAATAGATCTTCTTTTACATTCAACAGCATTTGTTTTGATATGGTGATGAACTTTTCATCTGAAAAATATTTTCCTAATAGGAACAAACTTTTTGCAATAGATGAATTAGAAGCAGGTATTACATTGTCCTGCACTTCCATTTTGCGGCTGAATAATTTTTCATCGTTTGCAGATGTGAAATAGAACATCCCTGATTTCTCATCATAAAAATTTTCAATACAATAATTCATTAATTGAAGCGAAAGCCTCAACCACTTTTCATCAGCGGTTGCCGTGTGAATTGAAATGAATGCCTCAATTACGAAACAATAATCTTCTAAGAATCCATTGATAGTTGCTTTATCATTATTATAATTGTGAAACAAACTGCCATCAGGCTTAGAAATTTTACTCACAATGAAATCTGCATTTTTCAAAGCAGTTTCTAAAAAAGATTGTTCATCAAAAACAAGATAAGCATCAATCAAAGCTTTTAACATTAAAGCATTCCATGATGTGAGTTGCTTATTATCTAACCCGGGTTTTATACGTTGATCGCGGAAATTGAGAACTTGTTCTTTAAGTGATTTGATTTTTGATTTTAAATCATCTGCATCCATTCCGTATCGTGCAGCAAATGCTTCATCACTTTCTTTTCTCAACAATATGTAATTATCATGTTCCCAGTAACCGACCTCATTTAGATTATAATAGTCAAAAAACAATTCAGCATCGTGATTCAAAATCTCTGTTAATTCAGGTTTCGTCCACACATAAAATTTGCCTTCCACGCCTTCGCTATCTGCATCAAGTGCAGAATAAAAACTCCCATCGGGCGAAGTGAGCTCACGTTTTACAAAGCCAATTGTTTCATAAACAATTTCTTTAAACAGATTTTCTTTAGTAAGCTGAAAAGCTTCAGTGTAAAGACTTATAAGCTGGGCATTATCGTAAAGCATTTTTTCGAAGTGCGGCACCTTCCATAATTTATCTGTTGAGTATCGGGCAAAACCGCCTCCTGCCTGATCGTAAATTCCTCCATAAGCTAACTTGCGAAGTGTAAGTAAAACATGACTTAAACATGCTTCATTCTTTGTATGGAAATAGTGACGAAGCAAGAAAATATAATTAACAGGAATAGGAAACTTGGGTGCTTTGTTGGGCCCGCCTTCAATGTTATCAAACTGCTTTTCAAATTTTTCAAAGCAACTATTTAATTCTTCTTTCGAAAAAAGTTTATCACTTTCCGTTTTTATTATACTATCAAATTTATTTACACCGGCTGCTAATTCTTCTGCATACTCAATACATTTTTCATTTTCGCGTTTATAAAATTCGGCCACCTGAACTAATACTTCCATCCATTGAGTTTTCCTGAAATAAGTACCACCATAGACCGGCCTGCCATCGGGCAGTGCAATGCAATTAAGCGGCCAGCCACCTTGCCCTGTCATTAATTGAACGGCATGCATGTATAGCTGATCAATATCAGGTCGCTCTTCACGGTCAACTTTTATGTTGATGAAATTTTCATTCATCAACTTTGCCACTTGTTCATCTTCAAATGATTCATGCTCCATTACGTGACACCAATGGCAGGCTGAATAACCAATGCTGATGAGCAGTAACTTGTTTTCATGTTTTGCTTTTGCAAGTGTTTCATCATTCCATGCGTGCCAGCTTACAGGATTGTGCGCGTGTTGCAACAGGTATGGACTTGACTCATTAATTAAAGCGTTGGTAAATTTTTTATCAGATATCATGACCAAATTTTTTAAAATATTTTTTTTCTCAAACAAAAAGTCTTTACTTTAGAATTCCAAACTAATTACTTTAAAATTCCAAACTAAACAATCTGAATTCTTGCCGCAATGTTCCGACATTTTCTTATTAAACTCAGGTTTCGTACAAAAGAATATCTCACCTTCACTCAAACTGAAAAGAAAGGGACGATTATTCTCTTACTCATTATTTTTGTTTTGATGTTAAGCATGGTTGTGATTAATTTTCTTCCGCAAAGCGAAACAGATTTCTCACAATTTAAAAAGGAAATATTAGCCATGCAGCGAACATCTGCAAACGCTGATTCTGCATTAACCTATAATCCGAATAAATCAGTTGATATTGTATCAAGTGATAGTACAGGAAGCATAACAAAAGAAATTACCTATTTCAAATTTAATCCCAATAATCTTGCTGATTCACTTTGGATGAAATTAGGATTGAGTGAAAAACAAGTTCATGTAATTAAAAACTATGAATCGAAAGGCGGACGGTTTTTTAAAAAGGAGGATGTAAAAAAAATGTATTGCATCACACCTGCTCTTTATACAAGGATTGAACCTTATATCGCTATTGAAAATCATTTGCAAAAATCATTTACTGATAACAATGTTCCAAAAACCGATTCGGTTATTAAGAAATATGAAAAACCTGAAGCACCAATAAAACCGATTGATCTGAACATTGCCACGGAAGAACAATTAGATGCCGTGCCGGGAATCGGAAAAGTTTTTGCAACAAATATTGTAAAGTACAAGAATTTATTAGGCGGTTATTATGATAAAAAACAATTGCTTGAAGTGTGGCATTATTCAGATTCTTTATACCAGGCAACTGAAAAATATTTTATTGTGAACACAGTGTATGTGCATCAGAAAAATGTAAACGGTGATAATAAAAAGGAATTACTTCATCCTTACATCAGCTATGAATTGATTAACAAGATTGCTGTTTACCGTAAAACAAAAGGCAATATTGATTCTTTCGATAAACTAAAAAAAGCCATGCAGATAGATGATGCTACTTTAGAAAAAATAAAACCATACATAAAGTTTACTGAGTAGTTTTGTTTCATAATGCAAAACTTTTAATACCATGTAAATAAAGAATGATTAAAGAAAACGCTTCGATTTTCAAATTCGATATTAATGCATTAACCGGTTTGATGATTCTTTCATTACCTGCATCTGTTAAGTTTTTCTTTGCATCTCTTAATACAGAAGTAATTTATCCGGCTGAAATTTTAATCGGAATACTTGCAGTATTTTTTTTCTACAATCTCATTTTCAAAAAGCAAAATTCATTTTTATCTGATAAATCATTTTTAAAACACCCTCTCACAATCCTTGTTTTTATTTACCTCGCTGTGAATATTCTTTCCGCTTTTTTCTCAACCATGCATTTGGTTTCACTAAAAGCGCTGATAGTTAAGTGTTGTTATGTACTTGTTTTTTATTTTATG
The DNA here is from genome assembly GCA_039931675.1 of Bacteroidia bacterium. Taxonomy (GTDB): domain Bacteria; phylum Bacteroidota; class Bacteroidia; order AKYH767-A; family OLB10; genus JAEUTH01. The sequence continues at coordinate 15,011 of JBDTRM010000283.1, forward strand.
ATGCAGCCATTAATAAAATCATCTATAAACAGCTTTGCCGAAATATTTAAAATTTATGGTTTGTCTTTATCACTTGTTGTTGTTTATGCACTTATTGACCATTTTCAAATTGGTCTGAGTAGGGGCAATTCAAATTTTGCATCTTATCCGTTTTTTAATGATCACACAATTTATGGCGCTGCTTTAGCTTTTTTAATACCTGCCTTTTTATCATTTTCGTTTTATGCAAAAGTTTTTGAAATCAATCGATCAAAATTAATTCCAATAGTTTTTGTAACACTTTTGTTTATCATCGGTCTTTATTTTTCTTTTTGCCGTGCCGCATGGATCAGTATCATAGCAGCCTTAATTTTATTTTTATTGGTTATAACAGGTATGCGCTTTCGCGGATTTATATTTTTATTAATAGCCTTATTGCTCGCGGGTTTTTTCAGTCGCCATTTAATTGTTGAATCATTCAAAAAAAACAAAATTGATTCTAATATTGATAAGGCAGGATTGTACGAACAGGTTTTTTCGCTTACCAATATTACCAATGATTTAAGCAATGTAGAACGATTGAACCGATGGAGTTGTGCCATGCGCATGTTTCGAGATAAACCATTTTTAGGATTTGGCCCCGGTACTTATCAATTCAAATACTTAAGCTATCAGCGAAAGGAAGAAATGACATTTATCAGCATGAAAGAACCACTTAAGGCCGGTGGCAACACTTATTCATGGTCGCTATCGAAAGGATTAAGGGTGCCTTCAGATTATTCTGCAATACAGGGAAACGGAGGCTCAGCACATTCTGAATATTTTTTGGCTTTATCAGAAACAGGAATTTTTTCATTCCTGATTTTCGTCAGTTTCTTTGTTGTTTCGTTGTACATAATTCTTAAAATATTTTCAAAATCGCCTGACAAAAAAATAAAAGTCATTGCCATGTTTGCTTTACTGGGGCTTACTACTTACTATGTTCATGCGTTGTTCAATAATTTTTTAGATGATGGCAAGCTTGCATTTTTATTCTGGTGCTCATTAAGCGCTATAGCAGCCCTTGATAAAATATCATCCCAAATATCCGTAGAAGAAACAAAAGTGTTTTAGTTGGTTGTTAAGATGAAGCCCTCTAACTAAAAATTGCACGTAATCTTGATTCATATTCATGAAACAAAACAATGATAGTGATCATCAGGCACAATGTAGCGAAAGAAAGTGCAAATGTCCATGAAACTGCATTATTGGCTGGCGACCGGGCATCAGGCAAGGCAATATTTATCAACCGGAGGTTAGGAAGGTTTTCTTTTTGAAGAGCAGCAGCAGAAATTTCATAAACTTTCACTGTTTGCATCAGGTCATCATTAACTGAACTTAGTCGCGATGAAAGCAATGCTAAATTTACTTTCAGGTCAGTGATGAGCGTATTCTCATCAAGCAGCCTGTTTTTTCTTCCAACTAAATCTTTACATTCATCAACAAGTTTCTTCAATTCTTCTCCCTGTTCAAGTGATTGTTTTTTAACTCCACTCAGCAACTGATCGTATATCTTAATTTTCTTTTCAACGTTTGAAATAATAAAATCTTTATTCATCTGGTCTAAATTCTTAAAGATTTCATTGGCCATGCCGGCAGCCATTGTTCTGTCAATGTCTTTAACGGTTATGCTCATTGCATTAAAGGCTGTTGCCTGTATATTAATGTTGTCCCGCAGGATTTCAGATACACTTTCATAATGAAGCGGGCTGTTGGTGTCAACATTATAATGATTGTAGAGGTTGAATTTTTTAATGAGATAATCAAACATCTCAGTTGATTTAGCCAAATGATATAAGCGATTTCCATTGGCGGCTTTTGCAAGCACTAAACTATAACGGTCACTCTCATTAAACTGAAGCCCCTGGCCCGCATCATCATCAACAAAAAAACTTGCAGTGGATTGGTAAACAAACGGCACCCTGCTGAAATGAAGTATCGAAAAAAACGCAACAATTAATGTTACAATAATTATCCAGTGTTTCCTGGCTTTAATCGCTTGAAATAGTTTAGCTGAGTCTGACATAGGTTATATTTATTTAAATGGACTGAATTGTTTTTAGGCTGCAGGTAGCTGTTTTCATTTTGCTGCTGCAAATCTAATTTCTTATTTGGTTTAATTGTGAAGTTGTTAAACAAATGAACTTTTTTATTCTGATTCATTCTTGCCTTAGACTTTATTAGTGTTCTAAACATTTTTGCGATAGCATCATGAAAAAAAAATATAAATCTTTTGAAGTGCAGAAACAAAAATTTTCGCCCATATAAAATAAACACTAAATTTGACATCAAACCCCAAAACAATATCATGAAAGCAAAACTATTTTACCTCGTATTAATAATTGCAGTTGTTGTATTTAATCTTCAATCATGCAAAAAAGAAAGCGATCTTAACCCTACCAGAGTTATGCTTGATCTTTCATCTGCCGACACTTCTGTTACTCCTTTGGTAACACTTGGCCGCGTTTTATTTTATGATCAGCATTTGTCAATAAACAATTCGATATCGTGTGCTTCCTGTCATAAGCAGACCATTGCCTTTTCTGACAATCTAGCTTTCAGTGAAGGTTTTCAAGGACAGCTTACGCTTCGAAATGCACCTCCCATTCAAAATATTCTTGAGGGAGGAAATAACCCGCGTCTATTTTGGGATGGAAGGGAAAACGTTTTGGCAACGATGGTTTTGAGACCCATAGTTAATCATGTTGAAATGGGCATGAGCAATATCGGATCTATTGCATTGAGAGTAAAAGTACAGGGTTACTACGCTGAATTATTTACCAATGCATTTGGTAGCAATGAAGTTACTTCAGATAAAATAGCACAGGCGCTTAGCGCTTTTGTTGCATCAATAAAATCTAAGGATACGCGCTTTGATAAATTCAATGCAGGCCACCTTACGCTTACTGCATTGGAGGGCGAGGGCCGGCAATTATTTTTTACAAAATACAATTGCAACAGTTGTCACCAAACCCAGCATCCGAGTGCTTACGGATTTGGTGGTGGTGGTGGTTTTATTAATATTGGATTGGATGAGCATTATACTGACAGAGGGCTTGGCGGCTTTACAAATAATCCTGCTGACGATGGCAAGTTTAAAATTCCGAGTATGAGAAATATTGCACTCACAGCGCCTTATATGCATGACGGGCGTTTTGCAACGCTTGACCAGGTACTTGAACATTACAGCCATGGAATAAAAGACCATCCTAATCTTGACTTTCGGTTACGCAACTTCAATAACCAACAGCCAATACAAATGAATATTACAGCATACGAAAAACAGGCGCTCATTGCTTTTATGAATGCACAAACTGATTTTACAATGATTACCGACAAGCGATTATCCAACCCTTTTATAATTCATTAAACTTACTCACTTATGTACAAAAGAATTTTAATGGCAGCGGTGTTAACTGCATGCGTAATTAATTGTCATGCACAGACAGATACAATAAAAACAAAAATGTTTAATCATTATGTGGGGGTACAGATTAATGAATTATTGAAACAGATTATTAATCTTAATAGTGAAGCTGAAGCAATTAATAATCCATACTTAGTAACATACTCTTTACATTTAGCAAAAAGTGGTTGGGGTATAAACACAGGAATAGGATATGATTATAAGAAGATAATAGAGGATGGAGCCGGTGATATTGAAACAACGTTTAGTGATTTGTCATTTCGTGTCGGCTTAGGCAGGCAGGTGATGCTCGGAAAAAAATTTGAAGCGGGTTATGCCTTTGAATATGTATTTCGAAGCCAGGTGAACGAAACTTTTAGTTCCCTGGTTACTGACTTTGGAGCTTTTACCGATTCAACAGCAACAACTGTTACTCATAAAATAATTGATAACGGTTTAGGCGGGCAAGTTAATCTCGCCTTTCATATTACCAATAAGATATTAGTTGGTACTGAAGCTACAGGATATTATATAAAATCAAAAGATAAAGAAACAACAGAGGTGAGCACACTACACTCAAATAATTCTTTTCCTTCAAATACCTTAACAACCGAAACCACAAAGGCTGAAACAGTTACTGATACCTTTACATTTACAATTCCAGTTGCAATATTTTTAATTATTAAGTTTTAATAGCTTACATACAAAAAAACCGTGCACTTTTGATGCACGGTTTTTTTTAATAAGATGTTAATACACTTTTATTTAACGGTGTTAGTTTTTAATCCCCAAATTTCAACATGAGCTTTTTCATCCCTGCTGTTGGGAACTGTCTTGTACATAAATTCAATTTTCTTGATGCTACGTTCTGATCCGTTTATTAAATCAATAACGCGGCTTTCTCCATTAGCATTAATAGCTGAATTAATTGTTACCGGTTGAGTGTCGCCATTTTCAAAAAATATTTCAAGGCTAACCAAATGAATGGCGGCATCAGTAACCTTAAACTTAATAGACGCAAAGCGATCGGCACCTAATACTGTAATTACATCCTTTTCTGTTTTAAAGTTAACAGTGGTTTCACCGATTTTATGCCAACCGGTTTTGTCATTCATAATTACCTTAGGAGTTTGCGCGGATGCAATGCCATAACTTCCAGCAATGGCAAGCAAAATAATAATCAGAGTCTTTTTCATAGTTATTTTTGTTTTTAAATTTATTTATTAACTATACTTCAAAGTTGATACCAATCGAATTCTTTTACTACATGTTGAATTATTTACACAAATGGGTAAGAAGAGAACTAAATCGAGGACTAAAATGGTCGTTGAAAAGCAAAGTTGGTACAAAAAAAGCGGGGAGGTTACCACGCCTCCCCGAACCTAAACCAACCTAAAAAAACATTTCTTGAATACTGTTTGAATATTTTTTTGCGAAGCTATATTTTTTTTTGAATTGCAACAATGAAAAAAATGCAATTGATTAAAATATTTTTTTGACGGTTTTATATGCAAATCTATTTATCAATAAACATCAGTTAATGTAACATCAAAGAAAAATTGTCGTGGGGCTGAGAGCCAATTATTTCAAGCTTTTGGGGGGAAAGCGGTTTTGAAATAAATCCATTCAGCATCTTATAACTTTTCGATTTTTCAATATCTTTTGAATCTATGGATGAGGAAAGCAAATAAACCCTGCAGTTGCTTACCAATGGATTTGCAATTTTTTCAAGGGCCTCTAAAAATTCCCAGCCATTCATGGCAGGCATGTTTATGTCTATAAAAATAGCATCGGGTAAATCATCGGGATGTGATTCTAAAGCATCTTTAATATCTCTAATAGCTTCGTTTGCATTTAAATATGTTTTGGTGTGTTCGGCAAAGTTTAATTTTTGCATGATCTTATTATGGATCATATTAAATACCGCCTCATCATCAATTAAAAAAACCTTGTTAATTTTTATCATTTCGTTTTTTATTGCCGGACAAACATAATCGAATTGATAATATGTTTTATACAAAGCATGATTAAGAATAAAAAACTATTAAAGAGTGAACGTGTTTCAGATAGGGAAACTTTGATACAAATATAGGAAGGAATTGCTCACTTAAAACAGATTGGTTTTATTTTGAGGTACCTGTTCCCGAAAGCATATTGAGTATTTTGAGCTTTTCAACTGATAAGGGCTTGCAAATAAATTCACTCACTGTTTTATAGCTTTTTGATTTTTCAATATCGCGAGGGTCTATGGATGATGTGAGCATAAACACCTTGCACTTGTTTACCAATTGACCAGGAATTTTTTCGAACTCTTCTAAAAACTCCCATCCATCCATATTGGGCATATTGATATCGAGAAAAATAGCATCAGGAAGATCACCGGGATGGGTTTGTACAGTTTCTTTAATATCGTCAATTGCATCAGTTGCATTGAGATATGTTTGAGGGTTCTCAGCATAATTTGCTTTTTGCATGATTCTTTTATTGATCATGTTTAGCATTTCATCATCATCAATCAGCAGCACCTTGTTTGTTTTTGTCATCACCATTTTGAATTATCGGAAAGTAAACTTTAAAGGTACTCCCGTGATTTATATTGCTTTCTACTTCTACTTTTCCTCCGAGCGAATCCACTTGCATTTTAACTAAGTTCAAACCAATTCCTTTTCCTTCAATTGCATTGCCATGAAAACGTTTATAAAGCCCGAAAAGTTTTTCCCCATACTTTTTCAAGTCAATACCCATGCCGTTGTCTTTAACCGAAAGGCAAATAAAATCAGCAACTCGCTCAGTTTGTAAATGAATGTTTAAAGGCACACCCGGCAAACGGTACTTAATTGCATTGGAAAGCAAATTAAACATGATACTATATAGGTAGCTTTTAACTGTAAGCACACGCTCACTATTTTTAAAGTCAGACGTAATAGCAGCTTTACTTTCTGTGATCTGGTTTTTAAGCACCTGTTCAATCAGCTTGAGTTTTGCATCAAAATAAACATAATCTATTTTGTCATTTATAGAATCACGCGTAGAAATAATAGTGTTTATATCAACTACCACATTATCAAGGTTTGTAACTTCCTGTACGATGCACTCAAGCAATTCAGTGTTTGATGGGTTCTCATTACCGGTGTCAAAAACCGATGCTATACCCAATATTTTAGCAATCGGAGCACGCAGGTTATGTGATACTATGTATGCAAACTGTCCCAGTTCTTTATTTTTTGATTGCAGGCTGTTTACAAGTTGCAATGTTTCGCGCTCCGCTTTTTTGCGTTGCGTGATATCCATGCTCATTGCTAAAAAAGTTTTACCCGTTTCCTGTTCAATCAACTGTAGGTGAACTTCGGCATCATAATGTGTTTTATCTTTACGTAAATGAGAGGTTTCAAATATTTTTTTCATTACAGCACTATGTTCTATCGCTGAAAGCATTTCGCGGAAGGTTTTCTCATTCAGATCAGGATAAATATCAAGCGGAGTTAATTTTAGTATTTCTTCTTTGGTATATCTCAAATGTTTGAGCGCTTCATCATTCACATATTCAAACAGCAGGGTTTCGGGATTGAACATAAATATTTCATTAAGGCTTTTTTGAATAATGTCTAAGAGTCGCTCTCTTTCTTTCTCAGATTGTTTTTGCTCGTTTTCCAGGCGGTGTTTTTCTAAAACCCGTTCGATAGAATTAGGTAAACGCGCCATCCGGTCTTTTAGAATATAATCATCAGCGCCCCCGAGCATAACATCTATCGCAGACTCCTCACTTATTGTTGCTGTAACAAGTATAAACGGAATATGTAATTTCATCTCTTTTACAATGGTGATGGCTTCTATTGAATTAAAAGAAGGAAGCGAATGATCACAAAGAATAAGATCAGGTAAAAATTCTTCAAGCGCTTTGATAAAATCAATTTTGTTATCAACCACTAATATTTCAAACTGAAGACCACCTTTCAGCAACGCTCTTTCAACCAATTCAGCATCGGCATCAACATCTTCGAGGTGAAGTACTTTAAGTTTTTTTTTCATTTTCTTTCAGTCATTTATCATCTGCCTTTGGCTTTTTCAAACCAGCCGTTATCAACTTCGGTTTATTGTTAATGTTTCTTTCATTACATTCAATTTAAAGAATTAAATTGTTGCTTGTTCTAAAATTTTTACTGTCTTGTTTAATACCTGATTTTTGTTGATAAGGCAGGCAGAAAAAAAAATTTGCTCCTTTTCCTGCTATTCCTTCAGCCCATATTTTACCGCCATGCTTATTGATAATCCGTTTGGCCATAGCCAGTCCAACCCCTGTTCCTTCAAACTCCTCGGCCGAATGAAGGCGCTGAAACACCTCAAATAATTTGTGAGAATAATCCATGTTAAAACCAACTCCATTATCGCTTACCGTATAGGTTACTTCATTATCATTCAGGCTTGATTTAATTTCAATTAATGGTCTTTCGGTTTTAGAAGAGTATTTTATAGCATTAGAAATTAAATTAATCATCACCTGTTTAATAAGTGCGCTGTCGGCAAGTGTATCATGCAGTTCATCAATTTTTATTTCAGCATGATGTGTTATGGTTTTGCTGATTTCATCAACCACATCATTTGCCAGTGCTGTCATATCAACAAATGATTGATGAATTTCCTTTTGCCCTAATTTTGAAAACTCAAGTAAATCTTCGATCAGCAAACCCATTCGCATTGCATTTATTTTAATTCTCCCAAGTACTCGTTTTCCTTTTTCATCAAGGTATTGACTATAATCTTCTTCTAATATTGTGGAGTAACCATTAATAGCTCTTAGTGGTGCACGCAAATCATGTGAAACAGAATAGGAAAATAATTCAAGTTCTTTGTTGACAGCTTCTAACTGGTCGGTTCGCTTTATTATTTTCTCTTCCAGGTCGCGATTCAATTCTGCAATAACATGTTCGGCCTTTTTAAGCTCTGATATGTCAATTAAAACAATCATAGCAGCATACACATTATTGTTTTCATCTCTTAAAGGAACAAACCTTGAGATGGTTTCATATTCATCTCTTTTATTTTCAGTTGAAAACGTTTCACCTTTAAAAACACGTTTTAAATCAGCCAGCACTTCTACATAACGTTCGGGTGATAAAACATCCTGAATTTTTTTTCCTAAAAGATTTTCTTTTGAGTAGCTTAACTGCTCAAGCATATCTCCTTCAATCAAAAAATACCTGTAGTCAGCGTCAAGCAGGCAAATAACACTACCGGGAATACTGGAGGCAATTGTTTTATAAATCTTTTCGCTTCTTATAAGTTTCTCTTCCGCTTCTTTTCTTTCTGATACATCCCTGAAATTGGTAACGATACCTTTGAGGGCTGTATCGTGAAGCATGTTTATAGCAGTTCCTTCCACCCAAATGGAATGTCCGGCTTTATGTTTAAAGCGATAATCGAATGATAAAAGTTTGCCGGGATTTGATTTTATTTCACTTAAAAACAAGGTCATTCTCTCACGGTCTTCAGGATGCACCAAGGCAATATCACCTTCTTTATCCACCTCTTCATTTTTCCAACCTGTTATCCGTTCTAAATTAGGGCTGCGATAAACGGGTTTAAAATTTTCATCCGACAACCTGAGTATATCGTTATTGTTTTCTACCAGTCCGCGGAATCTTCTTTCGCTTTTCGTCAACTCTTCGTTTAGTTTGAGAATTTTTTCCTCATTGGTTTTACTGTTTTCTTCAGGCATTGAGTTGTACCTTGTGATGATAAAAAAAATCAATAATAAAATTAGCGCACTCCCAAAAAGCGTATATAAAACATGGTTGAATTCAGCAATTACTATAATGTCATTTATAATAATGCCCCCTGCAAGGGTTAAGAATAAAAAAAATGATTTCCTGTTAAGAAACATGCTTCAACTTTATTAAACATTTATCTCCCACTACTTTCACCCACCGGCTTTATTATAAACAATAACTCCGGATTCGTGTTTTATTTATTGGCTAATCCATCCATTTCATAATAGAAAACAGGGTTCGGCCTGTGTTTTATTTCTTACACACTTGAATGAATTCAAAAAAATAATGTCTGTTGAACCTGGGGGATCAATAGTAACTATTGGAGTATATGAATGACTTCGTTTGTTTTTTTAAAATAAATAAAGGCAAGTTTAATAAAATAAATCTTATTCAATAATAGAAAAAAGCTAAAAAGTTTATACGGTTACAATAAAAAAACAAACAGGTTAGAAGGAATGCCCTTCTAACCTGTAGCGTTTGTTGCCTTTATACCCTTACTTTTTCAAACTGATTATTGGTTAAGCAGTTTAAACAATTCGCTGAGATCAGGAGATAATATAATTTCAGTTCTGCGGTTTCGGGCGCGGCCATCAACAGTTTTATTGTCATCCACCGGAAGAAATTCTCCCCTGCCAGACGCAATTATAGTATGGGGATCAATTTTATAATCTTCTGTCAGAATGCGAACTATTGAAGTTGCGCGTGAAACGCTTAACGCCCAATTGTCTTCAAATTTTCCTTTGATAGGAATACTGTCTGTATGTCCTTCAATCATCACCTTAATATCAGGACTTCCAATAAGCACAGTAGCCAGCGAATGTAAAGCGTCTTTTCCCTTCGGGTCAACGATTGCGCTTCCTGATTTGAATAAAAGTTTTTCCTGTAGCGATACGTAGAGCCTGCCGTCTTTTAACGAAACACTTAACTCATCAGGTTTAAAATTAACCAATGCATCAGCAACTGTTTTTTTAAGTCTGTTAAGAATATCTTTTTGCGACTGAATTAGCGTTTGCAAATCCTTTAAACGTTTTGCCTGTTCGGCAATAGTCATCTGAGAATTTGCAATGGTGCTTTTCGCATTAGACGAAAGACTTTCAAGGTCAGTTTGCAAAGAAGCCTTTTCTTGTTGGAGCGTAGCCACCTGCGAATTACAATCGTTTAATTTATTATGAGTTGAACTGCTGTCACTTTGAAGATTTTGAACTCTTTTTTGTTCACTGAGTAATTTGCGTTTCGGTACGCATGAAGTGAAAGCCAAACCGATTACCAATGTGATAAGGATAAATTTTTTCATAGTGAGTAATGTTAGTTGTGAGTGAATTAAGTGAGTAATGTTATGTGAAAGAAAGGCCGCAACAATAATGCCTTTTATAAATCGGGAAAGTATTACACAATTTTGAGGGTATATACCATAATTTTCAATTGTCAATAATGTTATTCTTTCAACCCGTAACCGCGTGGCATGGTTTTGTTACAATTAATTATTCCATTTGTTACTTGCTATGACATACCATAGCTTAAAGCTGTATCAATCCTGTAACTCCTGCATTCCAATGGCACATAGAAAAAAAATTTTACTTGTAGATGATGATGAAGATTTTGGCATACTGATGAAAAAATTACTCACAAATGAAAATTTTGAATTTTTTGTTGCCCATACCCTCACTGAGGGGATGCTATTGCTTGAGAAAGAAAACCCTGACTTTGTTTTCTTGGATAACCTGCTACCCGATGGGTTAGGATGGGAAAAAACAGAATTCATTTTAACTAACTATCCTCAAACTCAATTAAACTTAGTTAGCGGGCTTAGCGTTCCAAAAACTTCTGCATCAACATTTCGAATACTGGAAAAACCATTAACGCGCCACGAATTGCTATCATGCCTTGATAGTTGTACGGTATAGCTGCAATGTTACTAATTGTTTCCCATGAAGGGTTTCTTTTCAATTCAAAATTAAAATGCTGACAGATACTATAAAGGTGACAACAAATACGCTCGAAGAATTGTTGTCACCATTACGACAGTATTTTCTTAAAGACACTTTTGTAAGAAGCGACATCAATAATGCACCCCCTTTAAGAGCAGAGTTGCTAACCATAGAGCAGATGGGATTTCTTGCCAAAGACCTGGCAGTAAAACATGAAATAGATAAGAAAAAAACACCTGAGCTATTATTAAAAAGATTAGCTGATAACGAAGAAGTATTACAACGTGTAACGGATCTGTTACAAGAGGCAGTTAAAGCAAAAAGCCCTGTTGCACCTGCAGGAGAATGGCTGCTCGATAATTTTTATCTCATTGAGGAACACATTCTTGTTGCCAAAAGGCATTTGCCAAAAGGCTACAGTAAAGGATTGCCAAAGCTTAGTCAACGTAACGGAGCGTCAGCAGGATTCCCGAGAGTATATGATATTGCCATTGAAATAATATCGCATAGTGATGGGCATTTAGACATTCATACGCTAAATCGTTTCATTGAGTCCTACCAGGAAATAAGTGAACTTACTTTAGGTGAATTATGGGCTATACCAATTATGCTGCGTCTTGCGCTGCTCGAAAACATGAGACGTGTGGCGGCACGAATTGCAATTGATCGCATTGATGCAAATCTTGCTCATCACTGGGCCGATAGGATTATTAAAACGGCTGAAAAAAATCCGAAAAACTTAGTGCTTGTAATGGCAGACCTTGCCAGGACTGATCCACCTATGGCGAGTGCTTTTATAGCTGAGTATTCACGAAAACTGCAATGGAAAGGATTCAATTTAACATTGCCTATATCATGGCTGGAGCAACATCTCTACGAAACAGGTGATACTATAAATGGAATGGTGCTTGCCGAAAATCAGAAGCAGGCTGCCGACCAGGTTACCATGACCAACAGCATTAATAGTTTGCGCTTTTTAGTAAAAACCGACTGGCGCGAATTTGTAGAGGCAATGAGTCACGTGGAGCATACACTGAGGAATGATGCAGAGCAAGTATATGCACACATGGATTTTTATACCCGCGACCAGTACAGGCATGCCGTGGAGAATATTGCCAAAAAAGGCAAGCTTAAGGAAAATGATGTTGCAAAAGCTGCTATAGGCCTTGCAAGAGAATGCGTAGTAAAAAAAGTTTCAGATAAGCACAAGTGGCATGTAGGTTATTATTTGATTGGTGATGGATTACCTGTTATTGAGAAAATGTTGAGGGTGCGTTTATCTGTTGCTGCATTTCTCAGGCAATTTTTTTTCAGGAATGCATCAAAGTTTTATGTTTTTGAAGCTTTGCTGCTAACGACTCTTGTAAGCGCATTTCTTATTTCAAAAGCATGTCATGATGAGATAAGAACAGGCATGTTCATTTTTTTGTCGTTGTTAAGCATATTAGCTGCAAGTCATTTTTCAATAGCTATTATTAACTGGATTGCAACTTTAAGAGTAGGTCCCAGGCCATTACCCAAAATGGATTTCTCATCGGGCATTCCAAAAGATTCGTGTACCATAGTAGTTATACCAACAATCATCACCGGAATAAACCAGGTAAACAAACTTATCGAAGATCTTGAAGTAAGATTTTTAGCCAACAGGGATTCCAATTTGTTATTCGGACTTTTAACCGATCTGAAGGATGCAACAAAAGAAGTTTTACCCGATGATGAAATCCTGGTAACTCATGTGAAGCAAAAAATTATTGAGCTGAATAAAAAATACAGTAAACATTCGCACGATATATTTTTCCTTTTTCATCGTCCCCGTTCATGGAATCCTGTTGATAAAATATGGATGGGCTATGAACGCAAGCGTGGAAAACTTGGTGAATTTAATAGCCTGTTGAAGGGAGGAGCGAAAGACCGTTTTGCGGAAATAGTAGGACAGGAGAAAATTTATTCAGGAGTAAAATATGTGATCACACTCGATAGTGATACGCAACTTCCGAGAGACGCTGCCTGGAAATTAGTTGGTTTAATGGCGCACCCGCTTAATCTCCCGGTGTATGATGCGCAGAAGAAAAGAATTGTAAAAGGCTATGGGATAATACAGCCCCGCGTAGCTATTAGTTTGCACGGAACCACTCCTTCTCTTTATACCCGCATGCATGAAAATGATTCGGGTATTGATCCCTACACCAGGCTAACCTCAGACTTATACCATGATATATTCCGTGAAGGATCATTTATCGGTAAAGGAATCTATGATGTGGATGCATTTGAAAAAGTGCTGAATAACCGCTTTCCTGAAAACAGGATACTGAGTCATGACTTGCTTGAAGGAAGCTACGTGCGTTGCGGGTTTGCAAGTGATGTATTATTGTACGAAGAGTTTCCTTCGCGTTACAGCACCGACTGCAGCAGGCGCCACAGGTGGATAAGAGGCGACTGGCAAATCGGGATATGGTCATTGCCATGGGTTCCTGATGCAAAGAGAAGGCTGCACCGCAATGCGATCACGGCATTATCACGCTGGAAAATATTTGATAATCTGAGACGCAGCCTCATACCTGTTGCGCTCTTATTAATTCTTATTTTAAGCTGGACCATTTTACCCTCACCATTTTTCTGGACGTTATTTATTATTGCTGCAGTAATCCTACCATCACTCTGCATTTCAGCCTGGGATATAATTATAAAGACAAAAGAGATTACTCTTTTACAACATTTTAAAAATGTTTTTCGCAATACTTCCACCAATATCACACAATCATTGTTTATGTTGGTTTGCTTGCCTTTTGAAGCTTACATCAGTTTAGATGCCATTTTCCGAACTCTTTGGAGAATGTTCATCTCCCATAAAAACCTGCTTGAATGGAATCCATCAGGGTTTGCTATAAAGAAAAACGAAAATCTATTCACACTTCTTAAATCTATGTGGTTTGCGCCTTTACTAAGCATAGCATTATTTATTTTTTTGTTCATCTATTTTCCAAACAGTATTCTTTTAGCAGCACCGTTTCTTACTTTCTGGATTTTATCACCGGCTGTTGTTAATTGGGTAAGCAGTCCTGTACCGGTTTTCAGAACTAAAATAACTGACGATCAAAAGAAATATCTCAGGGAGCTTTCAAGAAAGACATGGAACTTTTTTGAAACTTATGTAAATGCTTATGAAAACTGGTTACCCATTGATAACCTGCAGCAATACCCGATCACGATTATCGCACATCGTACTTCGCCCACGAACATAGGTTTATCGCTTCTCGCAAATCTTTCGGCAGTTGATTTTGGTTATATAACAACAGCACAACTTCTTGAACGCACTGCTAATACTTTTAAAACTCTCGATAAGCTTGAAAGATATGAAGGACACTTTTTTAATTGGTACGACACTCAATCTTTAGTGCCTTTGCATCCGAAGTATATATCTACTGTTGACAGTGGAAATTTAGCAGGTCATTTACTCACATTGCGGCAAGGGCTTTTTGAAATGCTGAATCATAAAATAATTAAAGGTGATTTGTGGGATGGCCTTTATGATACAATAAGAATTATCGCAAAGAAAATACCGGCAGAACAGCAAGCACTGTTTAACGAATTTCAATCATCATTTGAAGTTGAGAATTCATCGCGACCACAACAGTTGAATGATTTGAAGAACAGTCTTGAAAGAATCTCCGGGTTGCTAAACGATTTGCTAAACGATGCAAAATTAAAAGCGAACGCGGAAGTATCTGAATGGATGATTTCTTTAGAGCATCAGATAAATGAATGGCTCAAAGAAATGTTATTGCTCGCGCCCTGGATTAATAATAATGCAGTGCCTGAAAAATTTAAAGGCTTAAGCGTGTTTCATAAAATCCCTTCATTAAAACAGCTTGCGCAAATAAATAATGATCTTCATACCGAAATTATTTCTTTTCACAACATTGATAAATCTGAGGAAGAATTTCAATGGCTTGCAGATTTCGAAAAATCAATAGCGGAGGTTAGCGCATTGGCAAGTGAGCGAATTTCAGAGATTCATCAATTAGCATCGCAATGTTTTGATTTTGCAAATATGCAATACAACTTCCTGTATGATAAAACACAGTACTTATTGGCAATAGGTTATAATGCAGATGAACATCATCGCGATACAGGCTTCTATGATTTGCTGGCTTCAGAAGCGCGCTTAGGTATATTTGTTGCGATAGCGCAGGGAAAAATTTCGCAGGAAAGCTGGTTTGCACTTGGAAGACGGCTTACAGTTGCTGACAGTACTCCGGTGTTGATTTCGTGGAGTGGTTCCATGTTTGAATACCTTATGCCTAACTTAGTAATGCCGCTTTATGAACATACGCTTTTAGATAATACCTGCAGAGGCTCGGTAAAAAAACAAATTGAATATGGCAGGGATCAGGGTGTGCCCTGGGGTATTTCAGAATCATGTTACAATATGGTTGATGCTCATCTCACCTACCAGTATCGCGCATTCGGTGTTCCTGAATTAGGCTTTAAACGGGGGCTGGGTCTTGATCTTGTAATCGCACCTTATGCCTCAGTAATGGCGTTGATGATTGACCCTGCTGCTTCATGCAAAAATCTTGAAAGATTACAGGCAAAGGGATATGAAGGCCGTTATGGATTTTTTGAATCCATTGATTTCACCCCATCGCGTTTGCCAAGAGCAAAGGCGCCCGCTTTGATTCAAACATTCATGGCGCATCACCAGGGCATGAGCCTGCTCTCACTCACCTACCTGCTTTGTGATCAACCGATGCAAAAACGTTTTGAAGCTGATCCGAATTTACAGACTGCTCTTCTATTGTTACAGGAACGTGTTCCAAAAGCAACAGGGTTCTATTCTGTTTCTGTTGATACAGAGGAGGTCATTCATTCCTCTTCAAATACAGAAATGCGTGTTATCAATTCGCCAAACACACCGCAGCCAGAAATTCAATTGCTCTCTAATGGCAGTTACAATGTGATGGTTACTAACTCAGGCGGAGGTTATAGCAGGTGGAAAGACATTGCGCTTACAAGGTGGAGAGAAGATACAACCTGCGATAACTGGGGTGCTTTCTGTTACATCCGCGACCTGCATGCTGGTGAGTTCTGGTCAACAACGCATCAGCCAACATTAAAAGAAACATCGCATTACGAAGCAATATTTTCGCAAGGCCGTATGGAATTTCGCAGAACAGATAATGAGATTGAATTGCATACTGAAATTGTTGTTTCGCCTGAAGATAATGTAGAGATCAGGCGGGTTCATATTAAGAACCATTCACGTTCAATCCGTAAGATTGAGATCACAAGTTATAGCGAAGTAGTAATTGCTTTACCTGTAACTGATGATTCACATCCTGCATTCAGCAATCTTTTTGTGCAAACAGAATTGATTCAAAATCAACATGCCATTATTTGTTCAAGACGTCCACGCTCCAAAGATGAAAGTCCGCCATGGATATTTCATTTAATGAAATTAGCCGAAGGAAATGCTGATAACATCTCTTATGAAACTGATCGTGATAAATTTATTGGCAGGGGAAATACCGTTGCAGATCCCAAGGCATTGCATCAATTAGAACCGCTTTCAAATTCACAAGGCTCAGTGCTTGATCCTATCATTTCTATTCAATACAGGATTACTATAGGTGAAGAAGAAACTTCAGTTATTGATATTGTTACCGGTATTGCCGAAAGCCGCAGCGAATGTCAAACGCTTGTAGATAAGTACCAGGATCGTAATTTCAGGAACCGCGCTTTTGAATTATCCTGGACTTACAGCGAAGTGATTTTACGACAAATTAATGCAACCGAATCTGATGCACAGCTTTATAGCCGCCTTGCAAGTTCTGTTGTGTTTACCAATCCGGCATTAAGAGCCGCCAGGGATGTTCTTATTAAAAACACCAAAGGCCAGTCTTCACTGTGGAGCTATTCTATCTCGGGCGATATACCTATTGTGCTGCTGGAGGTTTCTGATAACAACAACCTCGGAATGATAAAACAATTATTGCAGGCACGGTCTTACTGGCAGCTTAAAGGCTTGGTTGTTGATTTAGTCATTATCAACGAAGATTATAGTGGCTATCGTCACGATCTGCAGGACCAGATTCAAAGTCTCATCACAGCAGGTTTGGGAAATAATCCGAGAGAAAAGCAGGGTGGTGTATTTGTAAGGATGGCTGACCAGGTTAGTAATGAAGATAAGATTTTGATCCAGGCTGTAGCAAAGATTATTATTTCTGATGCGTACGGAACTTTGACTGATCATGTAAACAGGAGAAGTAATGTAACTCCCGTTATACCTTTCTTAGTAAAGAGCAAACGATACGAAGCGCAAATTGCAAACAGCACAGTACTGGAAGATTTTCAATTCTACAATGGCTTTGGAGGATTCTCTGCTGATGGAAATGAATATGTAATCAATACGCATGAAAGGAGAATCACTCCGTTACCATGGATTAATGTATTGGCCAATGCAAACTTCGGAACTATTGTAACTGAAAGCGGGCCTTCTTACACATGGGCTGAAAATGCACATGGGTTCAGGCTTACTCCGTGGTATAATGATCCTGTTACAGGTAATTGCGGTGAAGCTTTTTATATTCGTGATGAAGAGAGCGGTCATTACTGGTCACCTATGCCTTACCCGGCATTGGGAAAATCAAATTATGTAACAAGACATGGTTTTGGTTACAGCATTTTTGAATGTAATGAAGACGGCATAAAAACAGAAATATGGATATACGTTGACCGTGATGCGCAGATAAAATTTACTGTGATAAAAATGCGCAATGTTTCGGGACGGGCACGTACGCTTACTGTAACAGGTTATGTGGAATGGGTTCTTGATAGCCTGCGCACGAAATCAGCAATGCATGTTGTTACAGAATTTAATGCCGAATACCGTACACTGTTGACGCGCAATAATTATAATTCTGAATTTCCAAACAGGGTTGCATTTTTAGATGTGAATAATGTAACTTTCAATTTTACAACTGACCGCAATGAATTCATAGGACGCAACGGAACACTTGAAAGACCGGAAGCCATGAAACGATTGCGCCTTGCCGGAAAACATGGAGCCGGATATGATCCATGCACTGCAATACAGGTTCCGGTTATTTTGCAAACGGGCGAAGAGCGTGAAGTGATTTTTAAAATGGGTGCAGCAAAGGATGTTGCAGAAGCGCAGCAATTGATCTTCCGTTTTCGGGACAGGTTAGCTGTTGCAGATTCACTTAAAAAAGTGCGCGAATACTGGCAACATACGCTTGATTCAATAAAAATTAAAACACCTGATGAATCATTAAATATTCTGACTAACGGATGGCTGCTTTACCAGGTTATAGCATGCAGGCTTTGGGGACGCAGCGGATTTTATCAATCGGGCGGAGCATTCGGATTCAGAGATCAATTGCAGGATGTTATAGCAGTGATGCACGCGCAACCTGAACTAACACGCGAACAAATTCTGCTTGCAGCTTCGCGGCAGTTTAAAGAAGGCGATGTGCAGCATTGGTGGCATCCGCCACAGGGCAGGGGAGTGCGTACGCTTTGTTCAGATGATTTGTTGTGGCTGCCATATACTACTTCCTGTTATGTTAACAATACTCATGATTACGCCATATTACAAAACCCTGTTTCCTTTATTGAAGGTCGCCTCCTGAATGTGAATGAAGAATCTTATTTTGATCTTCCGCTAATTTCAAAACAAAGAACTTCGCTATATGATCATTGCAAACGAGCAATTACAAAGTCGCTCAAATTTGGTGCTCATGGTTTGCCTTTAATGGGATCAGGCGACTGGAATGACGGAATGAATATGGTTGGCATACATGGGCAGGGTGAAAGCGTTTGGCTTGCGTTTTTTCTTTACGATATTCTGAAACGTTTTGAATTCATCGCAATAAAAAGGGACGATGAAGAATTTGTAAATGTCTGCCGGCAAAATGCGGACGAATTAAAAATTAATATTAATAGAACATCATGGGATGGTGAATGGTACAGGCGAGCCTATTTTGATGACGGGGCTACATTGGGATCGGCAGTTAATGAGGAGTGCAAAATAGATTCCATATCACAAAGCTGGGCAGTGCTTTCGGGAGCAGGGGAACCGGCACGTTCAATAAAAGCAATGGAATCAGCCGATAAATATTTAGTGGATAGGACACATTCGCTTATTCATCTTTTAGATCCACCCTTTGATAAATCCGCATTTGAACCCGGTTATATTAAAGGGTATGTGCCTGGGGTTAGAGAAAATGGCGGACAGTATTCTCATGCTGCAATATGGATGATAATGGCAGTTGCTAAAACAGGAAACAATGCAAGAGCGTGGGAATTATTAAACATGATCAATCCTATCAATCATGGAAAAACTGAAAGCGACATTGCAGTTTACAAAACTGAACCTTATGTGATGGCAGCCGATGTTTATGGCGTGTCGCCACACGAAGGCCGTGGCGGATGGACCTGGTACACCGGTTCAGCAAGCTGGATGTACCAATTAATTATTTCATCTTTTCTCGGATTAACACGTGAGGGAACATCACTGCAAATAAATCCATGTGTTCCCGAAGATTGGAAATCATTTGAAATTAACTATCGCTACAAAAAAACAAACTACCATATATCCGTACAATTAGCTGATGAAAATAGTCCCATGTCATTAGTTGTTGACGGCATGGTGCAACTTGAAAACATGATTCAACTCGTGGATGATGAAACAGACCATACGGTAACAGTTAAAATTTCTCAGAGGGTTGCGATAGCTGAGAGTCAAATTTGAAAGGATAACGTTTTATCAAATTCTTCTTGCGAAATCATGATCTGAAAGCAATTTTATGAATTGAATTCTTTTAAGAAATAAAATAAGAATGAACTGAAAAATTATTCCTGTATAAAATCTGCAACCACTTTCTTAACCCTGAACCAAAAGCAGAGTGTAATAGAAATGAAAAATGGTTTTTTGTTTTGTCGCGTAGAAACGCAATGCCTGGCATCTCTACCATGGTCGAAATTGCTGAATTCAAACCTTCGCGTTTTCTCCAACCATAGTTAATTTTGCGTAGGGTGCAAACAAATATTTTATTGAGTTATTGTAACTTCCCCTCTTTTAAAATCAATTGAAAGTATTGTATCCTTAAAAAAATCCAACCCTAACACTCCATCATAATCCAATAAATCATCTTGCGCAAGAAAATCATAAGTAGTAACTTCAAAATTAATCAATGACCTGTCAGACAATTTGATTTCTTCCAATGCAAATTTATCTGCATCAATAATTTTGTTGGCAGTCTGAACTTTTACATTTTTATCTAAACGTAACGATTTATCATAACCTGCTACTATAAGCATATTCAAATCAATAACGGTATGGCTTGCACCGGTATCTAAAACCAAAGAAAGCGGGTAATAAATATTTCTGCTCTTAAGTTTAATAAGCGTGGTAACAACAATTAAATCGCTTTCGGTTGCAAGCTTAAACTTAAATTTCATTTCACTTCGATAACATTAAAAATACCGAGTCGTGAAATTTTTGACATCCTACCCGTGAAAAAAATCTTAACTTGCTCATAATGGTCAATTACATTTTTAGCAAATTCGACAACAGGTTTTTTTTCTTTGCTGTGAAACAAAACTGTTCCTGATAATATTTCAGCATCTTTTATTTCAGGATTGCCAAGTAATATCCATTCATCAGGATACAAATTTTTTATGGCATTTGATTTTAAAACTTTGTCTTTCATTTTTTTTTGAATTGCTTAGTGCAAATATAAAGAATCGCCAATTAATACAGTTAACCCTATAAATCAGTATTAATTTATTTCTTATCAGGTTTAAAATCCAGCAATTCATCAATGTCAATTTCTAAACCTGTTGCCAATTCGTATAAGTAATAAATGGATGGATTGATATTTCCTTTTTCTAATCGCTGAAGGCTTTGCCTGTCTTTATTGATTGCATTGCTTAACTCTGCCTGGGTTAATTGCTGTTCCTCGCGCAAATTTTTTATATGCGCTCCAAACTGTTTAAGAAATTTTTTTTTGCTTATCAACCGAGGCAACTGTTATGTTGCAAATCTCTGTTGTTATCAAAAACAATCGGGCAACGGATATGTTGCACACAGAAAAATAAAATTTAGCTTTGTTCAAATTTTAATTATTATTGTTCAGTGAAACAATTTAAATTCAATCATCATGAAATCAAAACTTACTTTATTAGTTATCCTGCTATCGGTGTTTCTTATTGCTTATGAAAACGGAAATGCACAGAGCATCAATTATCAATGGGCTAAAAGTGCAGGAGGAACGGGTGCTGAAAATAGCAAAAGCATAACTGTTGATGCAAACGAAAATTCTTACATAACAGGTGGTTTTGCGAGCCCTTCAATTACTTTTGGAGGCATTACATTAACAAACAATGGCAGTGGTGATATTTTTATTGTAAAGTATGATTCGTCTGGTAATGTAGTGTGGGCAAAAAACATAGGTGGCTCAAATGAAGATGAGGGCAGATCAATAGCTATAGATGCAGTTGGAAATGTTTATACTACAGGCTTCTTTAAAGGCACAGTTGATTTTGATCCGGGATCTGGTGTTTACAATTTAAGTAGCACCCCTATAGTAAATGATAATATTTTCATAAGTAAATTAGACTTCAACGGAAATTTTATATGGGCTAAAAGCTTTGGCGGATACGAATCTTCAATTACATGTGATCCCATTGGAAATGTTTTTGCAACAGGTTCGTTTTCTGACACAGTGGATTTTGACCCTGGGCCAGCTGTTTACTACTTAAATACGCTTTATGGAAATCCGTATATTTTCGTTTCCAAATTAGACTCCAGCGGTAATTTTATTTGGGCAAAAGCGATAGGAGATTCAAGTGGCAATGGCTCTTACTCAAAATCAATTGCAATAGATGGAGGTGGTAATGTTTATACAACAGGTATATTTAATGGTACTGTGGACTTTGACCCTAGTGCGGGAACTTATTATTTACCGACCGTCAGTAGTTTTGATGAAAGTATTTTCATTTCCAAATTAGACTCTAATGGTAATTTTATATGGGCGAAAGGTTTAGGTGGGACAAATGTTTGGGCTCAAGGAATTTCTATTGCAGTTGATGTTAATGAAAATGCATATACTACAGGTGGATTTGATGGTACAGTGGATTTTGATCCCGGACCGGGAGTATATAGCATATTTGGACCGGGTGATATTTTTATTTCAAAATTAGACCCAGGTGGTAATTTTGTTTGGGCGAAAACAATGGGTCATTTTTATAATGACGCAGGCTACTCGATTAAAATTGATGATAACGGAAATGTTTATACAACTGGTGTTTTTCAAGATACTGTGGATTTTGATCCGGGGCCGGGTATTTACAATCTTTGGACTCTTTTATCAGGTGATGATATTTTTATCTCTAAGTTAGACTCTAACGGAAGTTTTGTATGGGCAAAAAGCATAGGTTCATCAGGTGCTGATTGGGGCTACTCTCTCGCTTTAGATGCTGCCGAGAATGTTTTCATAACGGGTTTCTTCAATGGAACAGTTGATTTTAATCCACCGTTATTAGCCAACCTGACTTCCAACGGCAATCAGGATATTTTCATAGCAAAATACAGTGAGTGCAGCAACACCTCAGCTACTCAAAGCATAACAGCATGTAATAGTTATACATGGATTGATGGCAATACTTATAATGCCAGCAACAACACCGCAACCTTTACTTTGATTAACGCAGCAGGTTGCGATAGTGTTATTACTCTAAATTTGACCATTAATCAAAGTACAACAAGCACTGATGTAATCATTGCATGCAATACCTACATATGGATAGACGGTAACACTTATACAGCCAACAACAATACCGCTACTTATACGCTAACTAATGCTGCCGGCTGCGATAGTATCATTACATTAAACCTTACAATTAATCCTGCACCGGTAGCACTTTTTACTATATACCCTGATACAACTACAGCCCATAATTGGTTTGCATTAAATCAGTGCACAGGAATACCACCATTAACTTATGTTTGGAATTGGGGCGACAGCTCTGCGGTTTCAACAGGTGCAACACCAGTGCATCTTTACACTGATTCGGGTTTTTATAATATATGCGTTACAGTTACAGATAGCAATGGATGCTCAAACACTTACTGCGATTCTTCAACTTACATATACAAGGGCACTAATAACAGCATCATTACATTAAACGTGGTTATGCAATTACCCACAGGCATTGCAGAACTAAATGCAACTGATAACGGAGTTACAATTTACCCCAACCCCGCCAATGAATATATCACCATCGGTTTACCCGGCAACAATAAAAAATATCAAATAACCATCACTGATATTACAGGCAAAATAATTTATACATCGTCTTCAATACCAAATCAAAAAACAACAATAAGCACAAAGGATTTTCCGCAAGGCGTGTATGCTGTAAGTGTTCAAACAGCCGATTTTATTGAAACGAGGAAGGTGATTGTGGTGAGGTAATTCGCGCACGTAGAGACGTAATATATTACGTCTCTACACACGACACAGCAAAATTGTTTTCCCTAATTCACCACCGGTTTAATTTTTTTGATAACAGAAACAGCACTATCAATTCCTGTATTGATTACTTCTGCATTGGTATGTCCTTCATAGTATCCAAGCAAATGCAAAATATCATAAGCAGTATTTACCTGGTTAAGTAGTTTCCAATCCATCTTGCGAATCTGGTCGCGATACCAATCAATACTCTTTCTGCTTTTGGAAGGAAATTGAATATCTTTTATTCTGAATAAAGTATCAAGAGCAAGCAACATTCCACTATATGCTACGCCAGAGGCGGTGCGAACATACTTCGCATCAGTATAGTACTTTCCCTCGCGCTTCGCTTTGTGAAGCGCTTCTTTTGCATTTTCAATGTAATGCATTGCTTCTGCATAAGAACTTTTTTTCAGTTCGTTTTTTTCTTCTATGCTCATAATGCAAAAATAGTAATCTTCTTTTGCAAATTGAAAATGGTTTTTAAAATGAAAATAATTTATCGGATGAAAATTTTTGCGCAAACCTTATAGGTTTTAAAAACCTATAAGGTTTAAATCGGCAGGAAAAATTTTTACAACACGTGAGTTTTCGCAGTCCAATTTTCCATCAAACCATCTCCACAAAAACCGGTTTAGGCGATTTCCTTCTCAGTTTAATTCGTTCCGAAATTAAATACATTGATGGCACAAGAATCAATGTGAGGAATGTCGCAAAGCTCAAACCGAAAATCATTGTCCACGAAAGTGGCCCCCAGAAGGCAACACTATCGCCACCAAAGAAAAGGTGCGGATTAAATTCGGTGAACGTAGTTACAAAGTCAATATTCAATCCAACTGCAAGCGGAACCAATCCGAGCATGGTGGCAGTTGCTGTAAGTATAACGGGTGTTAAACGTGTTTTACCTGCCTGCACTATTGCTTCAAATAATTCCATTCCTTGCTCTCGCAGCAGATCTGTAAATTCTACAATTAAAATTCCGTTTCGTACTACAATTCCCGCTAAGGCAACTATACCGATACCGGTCATGATTACTGAAAAGTCCATTCCGAAAATGGCATTGCCTAAGAAAACTCCGATCACGCTGAAAAGAATTTCTGTCAAAATGATCAATGGTTTACTGAATGAGTTAAACTGGGTTACAAGTATTAAGAAAATTAATCCGAGCGAAATTAATAATGCACGTCCAAGGAATGCACCTGTCTCTGCCTGCTCTTCCTGTTCACCGGTCATCTTAATATTAACGCCATCGGGTATATGGAAGCGGTTAACAGCATTCTGCACTTTTTCAACTGTTGCATTTCCATTAAAGCCTGTAAGCACATTTGATGAAATAGTAACTGTGCGCGTTTGATTTTTACGCGTGATACCTCCGAATGTATTGGAGTAATGAATATTTGTAAACGCTGAAATAGGCACCTGGCGAATAATGCCACCCATATTCATATCACGATAAGTAACTTTCAAATTACTAAGTGCATCAATGTTGTTGCGTTGCGATTCGAGATAGCGAAGCTGAATCGGGTACTCATCATCCAAATCGCGAAACTTACTTGCCTCGGCACCAAACACTGCATTACGAATTTCATTACCTATTTGGGTAGTTGAAATCCCCTGCCTGTTGGCCCGCTCGCGATCAATATCAAAAACAATTTCGGGTTTTTTATTTTGAAGATTTGATTTCAATTGTTCAACTCCCGGTATTGCCAATGAGTCTAAATAGTTTTTCATTTTTACTGATGTGGTGACTAACTTATCGAAATCATCACATGCAATTTCAACATTAATAGGCTTTGAAGTTGGCGGCCCTGATTGTTCTTTGGTAACAGTAATTTCGGCACCGGGAATTCCTTTAAGTACTGCACGTATTTTATCAATATAAGGTGCAGTTCTTTCGCCATGACGTAATGCATACTCCACAAATGCAACCATGATGCGACTCTTTTGTGAATACGTTCCGCGATCACCTTCAACAGGATCACCGGCATTAACTGCAACGCTTGAAATTACTGATGAAACAATTTTATTACTGTCTCCGATTACTTTATACACACGACCTTCAGCAATGCGTGTTATTGAATCGGTGTATGCAACATCAGTTCCTACAGGCAATGAAATATATACGTAAACAAAATTAGGATCAGCCTGCGGGAAAAAAATAACCTGTGGCTGGCGCAGAATTAATAAACCGATTGATAAGCCAAATAAAGCAACTGTTGAAATCAACATTGCAACAGGACGGGCTAATGCCCAGCGCAGCAATCTTTCATAGCCACGCTGAACAGCAGGCCAGGTGTACGTTTGGAAACGTTCAATCCGCTTTTCTAAAAATGTGCGATACATAATTACAAGCAGTATGAGAAACACTGCAAGATTTCCGAAACCAAATGCACCGCTTGATTTTGTGCTCAATGCAATGAGGTATGAAATCAATGCAACTGCTCCAAGCAATATTGCTGTTACTTTAAATCCCCGTGTTTTTAACGGGTGTTTTTCTTTGTGATCATCATGTGGTTTCATAAAGTCAACTGCAAAAACAGGATTGATTATGTATGCAACCACCAATGACGCAAGCAGCGTTATGATTAACGTAATGGGAAGAAAAACCATGAATTTTCCGATCAATCCATTCCAGAATGCAAGAGGAATGAATGGGGCAAGTGTTGTAAGGGTTCCTGATAACACAGGCGCGAAAACTTCGCCTGTAGCGGTTTTTGCAGCTTTCACTATAGGCACCTTCCCATTATCATAAATACGGTGTGTGTTTTCAATTACCACAATTGCATCGTCAACTACAATACCGAGTGCAAGTAAAAATGAAAACAATACAATCATGTTTAATGAAAACCCTATGGTAGGCAAAATCATAAACGCAATAAACATGCTGAGCGGAACTGACATTGCCACAAACAATGCATTGGTAGCTCCCATAAAAAACATCAGCACAATAGTTACGAGAATAAATCCAATAATGATGGTGTTAATCAAATCGTGAAGTGTAACCCGCGTGTTGGTGCTTTGATCGCCCGTGATGGAAATCTTCAAATCCTTTGGCAATTGCGATTTTTGCATATCATCGAGCATTGCGTGAATCTTGTCTGATGCTTCCACTAAGTTTTCGCCTGTGCTGCGAATCACATTTAATGTGATTACATTTTTCCCATACAATCGTGCATAGCTTTCCTGTTCTTTGTGCGTATCCAAAACTTCACCGAGGTCGCGCAAATAAATTGGCGAACCTGCAGTTGAATTAACAACAATATTCCCTATTTGATTTACATCTTTGAACTCTCCTTTGATACTTAGCGAGCGTTTCATGCCATCCATTTTTGCATTACCACCGCTCACCGTCATGTTCTCAAACTTGATTGCATTTTCAACATCGCGCATGCTTACCTGTGCAGCCTGCATTTTATACATATCCACATTCACCTGTATTTCACGGTCAAGATCACCAATCATATCCACCCTGCGAATTTCTTTCATGCCTTCTATTTTATCTTTAATATCATCGGCATATTTTTTCAGCTTGTCAAGATTATAATCACCTGCAATATTTACACTCAGCATAGGGAACTCGCTAAAGTCAACTGCAATTACATTTGGCTCTGCCGATAAATCATTCGGCAGATCTTTACGCGCCAGATCAACTTTATCTTTTACTTTTTGCTTGGCATCAATTTCACTAATGTCAGTATTGAATTCAACAATGATGTTTGAAAAATCCTGAACCGTATTGCTGGTCATTTTTTTAATGCCGGCTATGCCTTTGATTTGTTTTTCAAGAGGCTTTGTAATCAGGTTCTCCATATCAGTGGGAGATGTTCCGTAATTAAAAGTGGTTACATAAATGGTTGCGATTTTGATATCAGGAAATTGCTCCTTAGGAATGCTCATGTATGAAAGTATTCCTGCTATGGTGATGATTATAGTGATGATATAAACGCTGGTGCGATTATCAATTGCCCAGCTTGAAGGTTTAAATTCTTTGAATTTTTCAATCATAAAAAAATGTTTTCTGTTTAGTGTTTACTGTTTGTTGTTACTACTACCACTGCTACTACTATCACTGCCGCTGCCACTTAATTCTTCACTTCCTCCCCCGGATTCACATCCTCGTAACCTGTAGAAATTATTTTTTCACCTGCTTCGAGACCTTTTTTTATTTCAACAATTCCGTTGTATGATAATCCGGTTTCAACTGTTTTTTTTGTCACTATATTTTTCCCACCATCAGTTACAATTGTTAAAACATAATTGCCGTCAGAAGAACTTTGCACCACATTAATCGGGATAGCAATTGCATTTGCGCTGCTGTAGTCATTAATTTTCATTACTGCAATCATGTTAGGTTTTAATCGCGGATCAGCTTTTGGCAGTCTAACTTCCACGGTAAACGTTCTGCTGGTTGCATTTACCACCGATGATGCAAAACTTACTTTGGAAGGAAATTCCAGGCTAAGATCGGGCATTGAAATAATTACATTATCACCTGCATTTATTTTTGATATGAATGATTCGGCTACTTCGGCTTTAATTTTCAATCCTGTTAAATTTACCACATTGATACAAGGCAAACCAGGCATAACAGACTGACCTATTTTTATAAAAATATTGTCAACAGTTCCACTTATTGGCGATTTGATTTGCGTCATACTCCACTGTTCGCGAAGTGTTGCCATTTTATGTTCCAGCGATTCTTTGTTGTTTTTTGAAGTAAGGTATTGCACCTCGCTGCCAATCTGCTGATCCCACAATGATTTTTGCTTGTTATAGATATTGGTTGCAAAATCAATTTGAGTTTGCAGCTCGCTGATGCTTTGCTTCATTAACTGATCATCCATTTTTGCAAGCACTTGTCCTGCACTTACACGATCGCCTTCTTTAACTAAAACCTCAGTTATTGTTCCACCCATTTTAGGATTGGCGTTTATGCTTTCATCAGCATCCACCTTTGCCTGCACATCCACATAATGATTAAAGGGTGCAACTGCAATTGTAGCTAATGCAACGCTTTTTATATTAGGATTGCCTAATGTTGAATCGCCTTTTGCCTCCAGTTCATTTTTGAGTTTGTTTATTTTATCAGTCAGTTCACTTTGCTGTTTGATAAGATTATCAAGTTCTGTTTTTTTATCAATTGACTTGCTTCCGCATGATGCTAAAAATAAAAGTGCAAGAGCTGATGCTGTAAATGTTTTTAATGATTTCATAAGTGTGTTGATATGAGTTTTTGTTTTTTAATTAACTGATGTTAGCCGTTAGCCTTTAGCCTTTGGCTTTTAGCTATTAGCTAATAGCCAAAAGCTATTTAATGTTTCCCATTGATTTGTCTAAATCAATTTTAGAGATCAAGGCTTCATACATTGCGGTAAAAAAATTACTATCAGCCTCGCGCGATTTTGATTCAGCATCCACAACTTCCAAATTCGAACCAACCCCTTGTTCATATTTGATTTTGGTAACACGCACAATGTCTTCGGCAAGCTTGCGGTTCTTTTTTTGAAACTCAAATGAGGAAAGCGAATTGGTAAAATTTCTTTTAGCCGTATTGTATTCTAAAATGAAAGCTTGTTGCAGGTTATTTTCATTGTTGACTATTTTATCCAGGTTTGCTTTTTCCTGCATAATTTTATAATGACGTTGTCCACCATCAAAAATCGGCATGCTTACTTTAATGCCTACAACCGAGTTCCAATACCAACGCTTATCGCTTTGAAACAAATCCATGTTTTCACTGTTGGTTGAAGTGCCTAAACCTCCGTATGCTGTCATATTCGGATAATACTGTGCTTTATATCTTTTTACATTATAGTTCTGTAATTCAAATTGTGCTTTAACAAGATCAAGCTCAATACGGTTTGAAAAGTCAACCGAATCAGGCAATTGCGCCACTTCAGGAATTTTCAGATCCTGCAATTTATCAGTTAGTGTAAGTGGAATATTCTGATCCATACCCATCTGAAACTTCAAAAGATATATAGAAAGTTCAGTTAATCGTGCTGCTTTATTTTCTTCTGTTTTTAAATTGTTTAAGGCGACCTCAATGCGATCAACATCTATTTTTTCTACAAAGCCTTGCGCAAATGTTGCCTTGGTGTCATCATAAGTTTTTTGCAAACGATCAATATTTGAGCGTAAGCTTCCCAGCCTTGCATCACCCACAAGTACACCATAATATGCCTTACTTACATTAACTGCTGTTTGAATTTTTGTATTGGTTGTTTGTTTTGAAGCCAGTGTTTCGTAAGTTTTGGCAGCCTTTAATCCAATAATGTATGAGCCGTCAAAAATCAATTGTGATGCATTTATAGCTCCGGTACCATTATATTGGAGATTAAATTGAATAGGTCTAAGCTCTTCACCCGTACCACCAAAGCTGGAACCAGTAAGCAACGCGGTTGGCTTTTCAAGATAATCATTTACATCAAAGCTGCCGTTAATCTGCGGTAAACCTATACCGATTAATTCTTTTACCTTGCCATGTGCGACAACTTCATCCAATTTTGAATTGAGTACGTTGTTCTGATGTTGGTAAGCATATTCAACGCATTGCTGCAAAGAATAATTATTGGTGTCATTGTCTTGTGCAGGTAAAGCATTGCCAAAAAACAATGTTGCGAAAACAGATGCGAAATATTTTTTCATAGTGTTAAGTGTCGTGTATATCTTAATTTTATTTTCAGTGATTGAATTTTTTCTCATATCGCTCTCTAAGGGAAGTAGTAGCAGCCGATTATTTTTCTTTTACGTTAAGCATTTTATTGATGAGCTTATGACCCTTAAGAGTAGCAATGCCAAACAAAAAGTGTTTGATCAGTTCCAACTGTACCTTTACAAATTCAAATTGATGCTGATTATAGAAGTCGTGGTTTAAAGAGAATTCCATTTCAATAATGCGTAATTGAGTAAGAATTTTAATGTCAATATCACCCCGGTATAATTTTTCTTTAATACCACGTTTCATGTTTTTTTGAACCACTGCGGTTACAGAATTTGCTTTGAAGGCTTCATAATATTTCCATGCATCAACATGGTACTTCTGTAAATCATAAAGCATAGTGGGATTAATTTGCGAAAAGGTTTCGCTCATGTATTTCATGGTCTTAACAATTTCATCAACAGCGTTAAGAGCAATCTTAGCGGTTTGTTCAATTTCGGCTGCATGCTTTTTCATATCCACCTGTGCGAGGTCACGTAACAATGCATTTTTGTCTTCGTATTCCTGGTAAATTGTCTTTTTTGAAATGCCTAACTGACGTGCAATATCATCCATGGTGATTCGCTTTACCCCATACCTGTAAAACTGCTCGCGTGCACTGTTTAATATCCGTTCTTTCATTTAATCCCCTCTTCCGTTTTTTGAAATCGGGGCGCAAAACTATGGAAACTTTTGAAACCGCAAAAGTTTCCTGAAAATAATTTCGAAAATATATTATTCCTTGATTCATATCATGGCCATGTTTAACAAATGGAAAAGTTATGGCTATTGTTTTTAAACAAAAGGTTTGTTGATTTATAGAAGGTATAATTAGAAGGTATAATTAAAGCACGGTTTATTTTCTTCGGATTTTACCAACCGGTAACTAATAAACCTTTTGCAGCACCAATACTGCATTTCTGATATTTACTGTATTCGCTTGCAGCCCGATTTCGAATAGTTTCATAGTTTTCATTCTTAATCCAGCCATCAATTGCCGCTTTTAAAGTATAAGCTTCGGGACACATTAAATTACTTGTCCATAAAACCGGGTAAGCGCCTGATTGTTTTATGGCTTCTTTGAAATATGATTTACTTACGCAGGCAAGTATGATAGCTTCCCGTTTTGTATCATCTTTTTTAACCGCATATTTTTCAAGATCAAAATCCATCAAACCATCATGACCGACATAGCATATTAAATTTGCGTTTCCTCCTATTGCCAATTGAAAATCATTTACAGTAATAGTTAGTTTATTTCCCCCGCTTGTTGCTTCGAGAAAATCTACGGTACACTCCTTAATGTTTGCACCGTCATAAGCATCGGCTACTAAATACACATCAGAATTTTTATTTTTAAAGATGATTCGTTCCAAAATAAATTTTTGTGGGTTGATGATTGACTTTACCAATTGCCAGTCGCTTTGTTTTTTAAAATATGATTTCACACCATACGCGCATCCCCAATATAAATTATTTACAAGGTCCTGCCCGTTGCCAATTTTTGCGGGTACAGGAACAATGCCCTGGTTTTTATTATCACATAAGGCAACAAAAACATGGATTACTTTTCTTTCAGCGTCAGCCGAAATAAAAAGGAACAGGAAAAATAAAGAGAGCGGAAGTATTTTCATGAAAGGTATTTTAAACATAAAACGAAATAAATCATTACAATATGTTTTGCTTTAAAAATAATTTTCTTTAGCAAACGCAACCTTAGTAGAAAAAATTAACATCTAAAATATTACCTTATTACTTTTTTTACTGAGGAGTAAGGTAATATGGTTTGGGATTGTTGTCATAGTTTTCTACTAAGGTTTCATTAAAATTTAAGGTTAATCCCGCCATTCATCAGAAGTTTTGATTTGTCTCGTTTGCTGTGTAATTTTTTGAACGAAAAATCTGAAAAGCTCATTGCTCAAATCCAAACTCATCAAAAACAAATTTCAACTCTTTGTAAATTTTTTCTTTTGATAAGCCGAATTGTTCTAATGAATAGTGATGCCTGCTTCGATATGATTTATTTTTCAATTCCTCTTCAGCAAGTTTATTTTTTAAATCAATTGATACTGTCCAATTGAATTTTCCATAAATCTTTTCAACTGTGTTTACGGGTTGAGCAATTAAATCATCATATTTAATTGCAATTAAATTTTCAACGACAATTTTTTTTCTTGCTTCATTAAAGTGTTTATAGAAAGCAATACCAAGCCAGGCCCATACCTGCAACACTTCATCGGTATCTTTTATATGCGGGCTATGCGAATGGTACATTACGCCAAACATGCTGATAAATGAAGGCAGCGCTTCATAAGGATTTCGTGCAACGTAAATTATTTTTGCATCTGGAAATTTTTGCAATAAGCAATTGATTCGTCCGCTGCTCAAAACATTTTTCGATAAGTAAATTTTGTCTTCACCACTCGCATACATAAAACGTTTAACACAGTTTTCATAATAATTCATCATGTGCTCTCTAACTTTTTCAGGTTCATTATCGAGTAACCAATTTTCTTTTACCAAATGCAGAAAGGGAAAAAGCAAAAACACAGCAGGCGATGTAAGCGCAAGTGTATAAAGGGCTTCATCTTCTTCAGCCTTATTGAAACCTAACGGGTGAATACCATCCCAGCCTTTATATAAAACACTGTCAATTATTTTAAAAAGTTTCGCAATCCGGTTTCCGATTTTCTTATCAATAAAACTTAACAACTGGTACAGTTTTGCAAAGCTTACACTTGGAAAAATTGTATGAGCTAACTTCATATATACATAGCGCTCATCATTACCCATCAGTTTATGCAAATAAGTTGTACCGCAGCGCGGATTAGCAATTATAAAAACTGGTGGTTTGATTTTTATGCTTCTGTATCTGAAAAAAATCAACTCATCAATTGAACGAAAAAATAAATTCAGCAATTGGTGTAAAAAGAAAACAAGAGTAAAAATGAAGGAGAATAAAAATAGTTTGAAACTAAATCGTTCGCCAAATAAAACCTGTCTCCAGCATTTAAACAAAACGTTGTAACGCACATAATAAAAGGAGGAGTGAAAGTAGGTCACCGATTCTACAGATTAAGAAAAATGATTGCTCTGATTTATTTAATGCAATAAACAAAAATGTTTTTGTTGTGGCATTTTAAAATCCGAAATCGGTGACCTCAAAAGAATCCGACTACCCTCGCACACCCCTCCCTAAAGGTGAAACGCACGATCGTTACCTGATATAATCCATTTTATCGTGTTTCAAATCGGTGTAATCTTTTTTCTTAATCGGTGTAATCGGTGTCTCTAAAACTTGTACGTAATTCCTGCTTTTAAATTAAATGGATTGCCTGGAGTGAAACATAATTCACTGATATTTTCAGGCTCACCCTCCAAACGTGTTTCAGTATCAAACTGTGCTTCATTCCATTCTGTATTTAAAATATTTTCAAAACTTAAACCGATGTCAAATCTTTTGCTTGAATAATTTAAACCGCCATCCAAAAGAAAATATCCTTTTGCAGTTACGCTGTTATCTTCATTTGCAGGACGGTCGCCAACATAGCGATAACGCAGGCTTGCACCGAAACCTTTTTTTGTACGCGCTGTTAATCCTGCAATGCTTGTAACCGTTGGTGCAAGCGGAATATAATTTTGTCCTTCGGGGTCGTCAACACTGCGACCTTTTGCTAAAGTTAAATCAGCATCAAAATATAACCAATTAACTAACTGCCATCGTATGGAAAGATCGGCACCGAAACGTTGTGTTTTTCCGCTGGGTTCAACCACTGATTCATCGCCTACATAAACAAACTCCTGTTGCAAATACAATTGCCATATCGCCACATTGAGCAATAAATTTTTTGTGGGTTTTATATAAGCACCAAAATCGGTTCCATAAGCAGCAGGCAAAATATCAGCTCCATTTTGTGGAATAACTACCCGTGCATCATTGCTATGAAAACCTATTCCGCTTTTTAAATACAATTGAAAATTTTCTGTGAAGTTGTAATAGAAATTCAGCTTAGGACTTATTGCACCTTTACTTGCAGTTTGCCTGCTATACAAACTGTCTAATTTATCCGAATACTGAAATTCAAACTGATCATAGCGCACACCGGCATTTATTTTAAAATCATCGGACACATTCAAAACTGCATCAGCATAAACGTTTGCATTTATTTCATCCACATCGCCAAGCGAAACCGGGTTGATAACAGTGTAACGTTTTTTAACGTGCGTTAATTCATCATTATTTATATCATCATATCGTATGCCCGCACCAAATTCTGTTTGAATTTTTTTTATTCCTAAATTAAAAGTCTGATTGTATGCTCCGTTATAACCATAAATATTTCTTTTTTCCTTTTGTTTTATTTCGTCACCGTTTACAGAGTCATTTGCAAAATAGGTGAAGTTGCTATACAATTCGAAATTGTAATTGACTAAGTAAACCTGGTTCCTGAAACTTGAACCGTCTTCATTAATTTTTGTTAATGAAAAGTTTGCATTGCTTCGCGATGTAACACCACCTTCGGTATTATCCAATGCACCAAACCGATTGATAATATGATTATCCAAAGCACGCTGCGGAATCTGACCTGATGCATCCCACTCACTTTTAAAAGTTGAGATAGTTGCAGTAAAAATTTTGTTGTCACCAATCACACCATGATATTTTCCGAATAAATTTATACGGTTAAAATTTTGTGGGTTTTCAAATGGACCATTGGTAAACATATACTCAGCAGCAAGGTAAGCGCTTTGATTTTTTGCAGTATTTTTTTTGTCCAATAAATCAAATAAGCCCACAGCGCGAACCAAATCAAAACTTCCGCCTTCAATTTTAAAACTGCTGTTTTCCAATCCGTTTTTAGTATGAAAATTTGCATAGCCTGCCGTGTTTAAATCGCCTTGTCTTGTATAGTAAGGGCCTTTGCCAAAATCAACATAGTCAATAATTTCAGGGGTAACAAAATGCAAATCAGCATAGCCTTGTCCATGTGCATGCGAAACCATGTTCACAGGCATATCGTCAACACTTACACGTATATCAGTTCCGTGGTCGCAATCAAAACCGCGAAGAAAAATCTGTTCTGCCTTGCCGCCACCGGCATGTTGAGCAGTTACAACACCGGGTATAATTCGGAGAATATCCTGCGATGATTTGGTTGGACGCAACTCCAAATCAATTTTATTTATAGTAGTCATGGTTTGTTCAAGCGACTTTGCACCAACTACACTCACTTCAGAAATATTGATGGAAGTTGGATTCAATTGAACGGTTATCATTTTGGTGTCACTTTCACTAACTGTTACGCTATAGGTTTTGGTTTCGTAACCGATGAAAGAAATTCTAAGAGAATATGCTCCGGTACTTAAACAGTCAAATTTGAAATTGCCCAATTGGTCTGTGGTTGTAATTTCTTGTTTATCGTTTAATACAATTGTTGCTCCCGGAATAACTGTATTAGCAAGAGAATCGGAAACTGTGCCTTTTATTAATGCTCCGTGAGCATAAGCGCTTAGCGAAATAATTATTGTGCAAAGTGTGAGTATTATATTTTTCATAAGATAAAGTTTTGAAAGTTTAATAAGCAAATTGGACAGATGGATTCTGTTTTTTTTGTTTTTGACAAATGGTAAAATGAAATTGACCGCTATAAAATATAGCCTGATTCAAAAGACTAAATGAAATTGCTTTTGAAGAGATGAAAAATTAAACAAGCCTCGGTGGTGGAGCAGTGTTTGAAAAGAAAACAGAAAAGGGTTTAAAAAATTCTTGTTGTGTAAATATTAATGGAGTAGAAACCTGAACAGGTAATGATAAATCTTCTATTTGATAATGGGCTGAGAGTGAAAGTTGGTGATTAAAATCAGGAAGATTATTTTTTTGTTGCTGCTCTTTGTGCTCTTTAAATTTATTCAACTCAGTCAATAAATTAAAACGGGCAGGTAATTTTTTAAGATGCTTTTTATATTGGTGTTCTACAATGATCTTTTGTACATAATCCATTACGAAACTTATTGAGAAGCTAAACTGCACTGATAAATAGCAGAATGAGAA
Organism: Bacteroidia bacterium; assembly: GCA_039931675.1. Classification (GTDB taxonomy): domain Bacteria; phylum Bacteroidota; class Bacteroidia; order AKYH767-A; family OLB10; genus JAEUTH01. The sequence goes on from JBDTRM010000283.1 coordinate 51,419, forward strand.
GATTACAAGGATGAGATTTTTCAATTGCTTTTATGAATATGAAAGCAAATACGAGAAAAGTTTAAAAGCGGATTTCAAGGTTCACAAAAAGGCATAAAAAAACCGCACTCCTCTGAAATGCGGTCCCCTTTAAATTGTTAAAAGGATTACTCTTCGTGAATTTCTCTGAAGTAATCGGACTTTCCGGCATTGGTAAAAAACCATCCGAACTGTTTCTCGAACCATCTGTCGAAGCGATGGTAGATTTCATTAATTTTTTGAATAAGATCTTTCATTGTTCTGGGGGGAATTGGGAGTGATTTTAATTCTACGCAATTATATAGAAATTCATCAATAATCATACTACTTTTTTACTAAAATGTTAATTATTTTGACAAATCTCCAATAATTTAACATTTCAATAAGGTCGGATGCCTTAGATTGATTTATAAATCACCATTAATGTTTCCATAGTGGCTGAGTTTAATAGAAACAAAAAGCCATTAAATTCTCTACTTTTGCGCCTCAATTTTTAAAAAGAACACAAAAAATTCAAAATTAATTATGAGCACATTAACTCTTCAAGACTACGGAATAACTGAAACGCTTAAAACGCTTGGCATTAAAGAAATTAATAACGGAGCAAGCACAGGCGCTCACTGGTTTGAAACCGAAGGGGAAATAATCGGGTCATTTGCTTCCGCTGATGGGCAATTAATTGCTAAAATAAAACAAGGCACAGCCGATGATTACGAAAAAATAATTCAAACAGCGCAGGAAGCTTTTAAAGAATGGCGGATGGTTCCTGCACCAAAGCGTGGTGAAGTTGTAAGACAAATTGGAAACGCTTTGCGCGAATATAAAGAACCTCTTGGCAAACTCGTTTCTTATGAAATGGGAAAAATTTACCAGGAAGGCTTAGGAGAGGTGCAGGAGATGATTGACATCTGCGATTTTGCTGTAGGTCTTTCACGCCAGTTGCATGGATTCACCATGCACAGCGAGCGGCCTAAGCACCGAATGTATGAACAGTATCACCCGCTTGGTATTGTAGGAGTGATAAGTGCTTTCAACTTTCCGGTTGCAGTGTGGAGCTGGAATGCAATGCTTGCAATGGTTTGTGGTGATTGCACGGTTTGGAAACCATCTTCAAAAACTATGTTATGCGCTGTTGCAGTTCATAATATTATTGCAAAAGTTTTGAAAGAAAATAATGTGCCCGAAGGTGTTTTGTGTTTGATAGCGGCAGGTTCAAAATATGTTGGGGATAATTTTTTAGCTGATAGTCGCGTGCCATTAATAAGTGCAACCGGTTCAACCCGTGTTGGAAAACGTGTAGGTAAAATTGTTGGCGAACGTTTAGGTCGTAGCCTTTTAGAGTTGGGCGGTAACAATGCAATCATCATTACGGAACATGCAAATCTTGATATGGCAATGATGGCTGTGGTGTTTGGTTCTGTGGGCACTGCCGGGCAACGTTGCACTTCCACACGCAGGTTAATCATCCACGAAAGTGTTTATGAGAAATTTAAAGCGCAGTTGGTTAAAGCATATAGTGGTGTGCGTATCGGGCATCCGTTAAATGCAAATACTTTAGTAGGACCGCTTATTGATAAAGGTGCAGTAAATGATTTCACCAATGCAATTGCAAAGGTTACTAAAGAGGGCGGCAACGTAGTTTATGGCGGAACGATTTGCACTGGCGAGGGTTTTGAAAGCGGTTGTTACGTGATCCCTTGTATTGTTGAAGCAGAGAATCATTACCACACTGTTCAGGAAGAAACTTTTGCTCCCATTCTTTACATCATGAAATATAAAACCATTGAACAAGCTGTAGAGTTACAAAACGGTGTTCCTCAAGGTTTATCATCATCCATCTTTTCTAACAATGTTTTAGAAACAGAACGTTTTCTTTCGCATGAAGGCAGCGACTGCGGAATTGCAAACATAAACATTGGCACAAGCGGTGCCGAAATTGGCGGGGCATTTGGCGGTGAAAAAGAAACAGGCGGGGGCCGCGAATCAGGAAGCGATGCATGGAAAATTTATATGCGCAGGCAAACTAATACTATTAATTATGGTGCTGATTTGCCTTTGGCGCAAGGTATCAGGTTTGATTTGTAAAAGCCCATAACCCCAAAAGGAGGAAATTAATCTTAAAAATCCGCAGCAATTATGTTGCGGATTTTTTTGCTCTTAACCATACATACTTCACCACCGCTTTTGCTTTTACAGCCTTTTACTACTTTCGCGCGCTATGGCAAACAACGAAGAATTATTTAAGAATATCATCTCTCATTCAAAGGAGTACGGTTACATTTTTCAATCAAGCGAAATTTATGATGGCCTGAGCGCTGTATATGATTACGGTCAATACGGTGCATTATTGAAAAACAATATCCGCGAATATTGGTGGAAAAGCATGGTGCAGATGCATGAAAATATTGTGGGCATTGATGCTGCAATTTTTATGCACCCAACAACATGGAAAGCCTCCGGTCATGTGGATGCATTCAGCGACCCTTTAATTGATAACAAAGATTCAAAGAAGCGTTATCGTGCTGATGTTCTGATTGAAGAACACGTTGCAAAAATTGAAGCCAAGATTGATAAAGAAGTGGAGAAAGCTGCTAAGCGTTTTGAAAATTTTGATGCAGCAATGTTTCGCAGCACCAATCCGCGCGTGTTGGAAAATCAAAAAAAGATTGATGAAATAAATTCACGATTCAAATCAGCTTTAGAAGCAAACGATTTATCTGAAGTAAAACAAATAATTGTTGACCTCGAAATTGTTTGCCCTATAAGCGGCACACGTAACTGGACCGATGTACGTCAATTCAATTTAATGTTCAGCACACAGTTGGGAAGCGTAAGCGAAGAATCCTCCACAATTTATTTGAGACCTGAAACAGCACAAGGAATTTTTGTGAATTTCTTAAACGTGCAAAAAAGCGGGCGCATGAAAATACCTTTCGGCATTGCACAAACAGGAAAAGCATTTCGTAATGAAATTGTAGCGCGCCAATTCATTTTTCGCATGAGGGAGTTTGAGCAAATGGAGATGCAGTTTTTTGTAAAGCCCGGAACAGAATTAGCATGGTACGCTTACTGGAAAGAAGCACGACTCAACTGGCACAAGGCTTTAGGAATGCCGGCAGATAAATATCGTTTTCACGATCACTTAAAATTAGCGCATTATGCAAATGCTGCATGTGATATTGAATTTGAATTTCCATTTGGATTTAAAGAGTTGGAAGGCATTCACTCGCGCACCGATTTTGATTTGAAGGCACATGAAAAATTTTCAGGCAAAAAGCTGCAATACTTCGATCCTGAAGAGAATGAAAGTTATGTACCTTATGTAATTGAAACTTCAATTGGTTTGGATAGAATGTTTTTGGCAACACTATCAAATGCTTATACGGAAGAAAAATTAGAAGATGGAACTGACCGAGTTGTTTTAAAAATAAATCCTGCATTGGCACCTGTAAAAGCAACTGTGTTACCATTGATAAAAAAAGATGGCTTGCCCGAAAAAGCGCGCGAGATAATGGATGTTTTGAAAATGGATCACTATTGCCAGTACGATGAAAAAGATTCAATCGGAAAACGCTACCGCAGACAAGATGCAATCGGTACTCCATATTGCATCACCATAGATCATCAAACTTTAGAAGACAACTCAGTAACGATTCGTGATCGCGATACGATGCTGCAGGAACGGATTTCGATTGATAAAATCCCTGCAATTGTAAATGAGAAAGTGAGTTTGAAAAAGTTGTTTGTGAATACCAGTGTATGGTCAGCCTGATAACTATTCCGATGTATGTGGTGAAGCAATCTGTTTATAGTTCCCCGATGCTATCACTTCGCTGCCCTCACCGATAGAAGAAGTAATTTTAAAGCTGCCACCTGTTTGTTGCATACGGTAACTCATGTTGTTTAATCCATTGCCTGACCTCACCCCCGATCCCTCTCCCAAGGAGAGGGGAGAAAATCCTACTCCATCATCTTTAATTTTTAATTCAAAATTATCACCATCAATTTTAAAATCAATCGTTACAAATTTTGCACCGGCATATTTTAAAATGTTATTAAGTGATTCTTTAAGCACTAAAAAAATGTTTCGTTTTAAATCGGGATTGAGCTGACAGTTTTCAAAATGTTCAGGAAAATTGATCTTGTAGGTAATTCCTGCACCTTCAAAAAATTTGTGAATGTGGCTGCGCATATAAATGATTAAACTTTCAAGCGTATCATGCTTTGGTGAAATTGCCCATACAATTTCGCTCAACGAAGAATTTATAGTGCGCGAGTAATCGCTTATCTGTTCTAAATTATTTTTTGCTTCTGGCGAATTTTTATCTGCAACGCTTGCGGTCATATCACTCAGCAAAGCAATTTTGGTAAGGTTGCTGCCAATATCATCGTGTATATCGCGCGATATGCGCAAGCGAATATTCTCGGCTTCTTTTTCTTTTTCTGTATGAATAAGTTGTGCCTGGGCTTGTTTTAAATCAGTAAGCGATTGCGCAAGCTGGTTGCTTAGTTTTTTACGTTTTGTATAAAGATTAAAAATGTAGGTTCCTAAGATTAGTAAAGCAACAATTCCTGCAATGGCAAAATTTTTCTTTTGTTTTTCCTTTTGCTGTTCAAGCGATTTTGTTTCATTTTCCTTACCAAGAATTTTTATTTGCTGTTCTTTTTTTTCAGATTCATATTTAGTATTAAGCTCAGCAATTATTACAGCATTTTCTCTTTTGGTGATTGAGTCCATTAAAATCATGCTAAGGCTTAAAAAGTGATATGCCTTGGCAGAATTGTTTGTTTTCTCATACAGGGCTGCAAGATTTTTGTAAACGCCTGCAAGCTCTTTTATTGAGCCTGTTTCTTTGCACAGCAAAATGGCATCTTCATAATTTTTTATAGCTTTAATTTTATTACCAAGCCTGTCACTCACATCACCTTTATTGATAAGTATAATTGCTAACGAATAATTATCTTCTGATTCAACAGCATATTTATAGCCTTCATTTAAAAGGGAATCTGCGACATAAAAATTAGAAAATGCACCTGGTTTATTTCCTGAATCAGAAAGCGAATCCCCGCTCTCAATATAAAAATCGCTCAGGTTCTTATAACAAAGAGCTGTTTCTGCTTTTGCATGCGATTTGAGATAATAGGTGAGCGCTTTTGAAGAAAATTTAAAAGCATCTTCGAACTTTTTCGCTTTAGAATATTCTTCGGCTAAGTTATCATAAGCATTTCCAATCTTAATATAATCAGCCCTGGATTCGCATATTGGAATCGCTTTTAAGTAGTAGTCAATTGCATTTTTTGAATCGCCCAACAATCCCATCATGTTGGCAACATTGATATAGTTGGCCGCAATAACTTCCGAATCTTTCATTGCTTCCCCAATCTGTAATGCTTTTATATAATTCTCACAGGCTTCCTTGTATTTAGACTGGTAAAAATAAATCGCCCCGATGTTGGTGATGATTCTTACCTGTTGCGCTGTGTCCTGGTTGATGACTGCCCTCTGAAAGGCAAGATGAAAATAATTCAATGCACTGTCGTACTTGCTGCATGCATCATAAGATGCAGCCATGCTTTCTAAAATAAGCGCTTCGCGATTTTTATCTTCTTTGAAAAAAGGAAGACTTTTCAGATAATATTTAATTGCTGAATCCTGGTTATTGCTTTTTCGAAATGCAGTACCATGATATGCATAGCCGAATCCGATTCCAATAATAAATACCTGTTGTTTGCTAATCACTAATCCTGAGTCAATGTACTTATGTGCGGCTTCAAAATCGCGGTTAGCTAAAACCAATTTTGAAATTTCATAATAAGACTTTGCCTTATTGGAATCCGCAGGCATAGTTATAAGCAATTGCTTTATGCTGTCAATTCCAAGTGTTTGACAAAAACAATCATCAACACAAAATAACAGGCAAGAAATCAGGGATAAAAAATATAGTGTATTTAATTTTATCAAAACCGGAGTGAATTTTAAATTTAACTGCTATGAAAAACTTTGTTTACTGCTTCCATCTTTGAAGTTACCTGAAGCTTTTCATAAATATTGCGGATATGTGTGCGCACCGTATCAGGACTTAGAAAAAGCTGATCTGCAATTTCTTTATAAACAAGACCTTTTGCAAGCATTTCAATTATTTCGCGTTCGCGATGTGTTAACTCTGCTAAATGATTTTTTTGTTGAGATGGCTTAACTACAGCAAATGAACCAACAACTAATCGTGCAATGGAAGCACTCATGGGCGAACCTCCTTCATAAATCTGTCGAATACCATTTACTAAATCTTCGGGCTTTGAATTTTTAATAAGATAACCTGTTGCACCTGCAGCAAGCGCCCTGAAAATATTTTCAGGATTATCGAATGATGTACTTATTAAAAACTGCACCGATGGTTTAATTGGCTTGCACTCTTCAACACATTCAATACCTGTTTTGCCCGGCATGTTGATGTCCATGATCACTACATCAACATTCAACCTTTTAAATTCATCCGTAAATGATTTGGCAGAAGGAAATACACGCATCACTTCCATATCATCTTCATCGCTGATAATTTTTGAAAGCATCTGGCGCAAATCTTTATCGTCCTCTACTATTACTACTTTTATTTTTTGCATGACCCGGTTTTTATAATGGTGAAAGAATAAATAACGTTGCTCAATTTGTTACCCGGTTTTTCTGAGAAAAAGCAACATGTCAAAAGTAGCATGAAATTTTATTCAAATATATACTGCAAATGAGGTAGATATTATTTCATAAAAATTCAACCGCATTAAAAATTGAATCCAAGCAGAAGGCTCAAATCACCATAAGTATAATTACTTTTTGCCTCGCGGTCTCCATACAATAGATTATCGCCCGCAGCGGTTTTAATATCAGCAAACTGAAGATTGTCATTTTTATACCCGAATGAACTTCTTATACCAACTGAGAGTTTTATTTTTTTTATGTTGGTATCAAAACCAATTGAGAGGTGATATAAATCCCAGTTGCTCGTATTTACATTGGTGCCTGTTTGCGTAAAATCTTTGGGTAATGAATTGAAGTCGGTTGAAAATCCTCCTGATAGTGTTTTTGTTCTCCTGTATTTATACTGAAAACCAAACGCAACATTTGTCATAAAGCGCGAAGCCGATTGCACTCCAATCAGGTCAGTACTGTTAAGATTACTGTATATCGGAAATTGAATTTTACGATTTTCCAGATCAACTACATTGTAGGTATTAATTTTAAAGAAAGTTTCAGTAGATAAATAATAGATGCATTTTGAACTTGCTAACTTGCAACCTAAACTAATTGTAAAAGGATACTTATGATTGGCTTTTAATTCAACCTGTTCATCTGCAACAAAATACTGGTTTGATGCCTGCGGATTAATCACTGAGTAACCATTCAGGTAGATACGGGCGCTGCTGGTCCCTGATGACAAAGCTGTAAAAGCAGGGGCGGTTACTGCTGCGCCAAATGAAAATTTTTCGGACGTGTAATAATATCCTCCTTTTAATATGAACTTGTAATTATAGTAGCGAACATATTTTTGAACGAATGTATTCAGGTATTGAGCATTAGCAGAGTCAAGCAATGCATCAGCGCCATACTGGTATGAAAATCTTTGTGAGCGGTAACTTACAAAAGGTATGATGCCAATTGAACTATGGTTTTTTAGTTTTTTTGATAATGACAATCCATACCACCATTCATTTACATAGTTTTTATAATCAAATGAAGAGTATAATGAAACAGGGCTATTGTTATGCAATACATCAACGTAATCAAGTTGACCCTCATGTAAATAATAGTTGGAATACAATCGCGGTAAATAAATCAATCCCAATTTAAAACCTTTCTTCAAATTAAAAGCCGGAAATATTGCAATCGGAAATCTTTTTGCATCAGTTGAAAAAATGGCTTCACCGGTTTTTATCCCGTTACTTATTTTCCAGAAGGAGCCTTCATATAAACCCGATGAAACAGAAAGCTTTATTGAATCGGTAAACGAAAGCGTAGCGGGATTGTAATAAATAGAACCATTATCATTATGACTTCCTACTACAGCTCCGCCCAGTACTGATGAAATGCTGCCGTATTGTCTCGCCCAGTAATTATTATCCTGCGCAAAAACATTCGCACACATCCCGATAACTATTGAGATTAAAACAAAAATGATTTTATTTTTCATGCTCCAGGATTCTTGTTTTTCTGCCAAACAAAAAAGTAATGCAAGATGATTTAATTTCAGAAGTATTGAAATGATTTTTGTTGAATGAATTGAAATTGCTGTTCGTTTTATTGAGGACTCATTCCATTGAAATTCTCTAAGGTCACAAATTGTGACCTTAGAGAATTTTATCTTGATGTCACATTTTGTGACATCAAGATATTGTTTTAAGTAACAGGGGTTCGAAATTAAAGAATCGAAGAAAACCCAACCCTGAAAGGGTTGCCTGTGAATAACCACCGGTGTAACCGGTGGAAGGTAAGATGTGCTAATCACGAACCACGAAGTGGTTTCCTGTGGCTTGGGCGGCATTCGCATAATCATGGGAAACCACTTCGTGGTTGCACAAGACTGTTTGCATATTACCCCGCACTTCGTAAGGGGTTATTGACAGGCAACCCTTTCAGGGTTATAAGTCTGTTGCAATTTAATCACTAACTCAAGGCAATAAATATATCAACTAAAAATATTTTTCATGCTCAGCCACTCCAAGGCAGATTTACTTAACAACCAATCTTTGGTTTCACTATCAAAAGTTGTTGAATCAATTAAGTTGCCCGGCACATCTTCGCCAAGCGGAAAAGGATAATCGCTGCCGAGTGCAATTTTATTTGCACCAAAAACATCAACTAAGTAATGAAGCATTCTTTCATCGTGAACCAATGAATCTAAATAAAATTTACCGATGTAGTTTTTTGGTGGGAAAGGATTATCAATAGCAACCAAATCAGGACGGCAATCGTAACCATGCTGTATGCGCCCTATAGTTGAAGGAAAAGAACCACCTCCATGTGCAAAGGCCACTTTTAATTTCGGAAGTTTTTCAAACACACCACCAAAAATCATTGAGCAGATAGCCAGCGATGTTTCAGCAGGCATTCCAACTAACCACGGTAACCAGTAGCGTTGCATTTTTTCCTGTCCCATCATTTCCCAGGGATGAACAAAAATTGCTGCACCCAATTTTTCAGCAGCTTCAAAAACAGGAAATAACTCTTGCGCGTTAAGGTTCCAATCGTTTACATGCGAACCGATTTGCACGCCACGTAAACCAATACTCATGCAGCGTTCCAATTCTTCAATCGCTAATTGCGGATCTTGTAAAGGAATAGTTCCGAGTCCGAGAAAACGTTTTGGATGTCGTTGTACAATTTCGGCAATGTGATCATTCAGAAATTTTGAAACCTCTAAACAATGTTTCGCTTGCGCCCAATAACTAAACATCACAGGAATAGTAGAAAGTACTTGCACATGCACTCCATGCGCATCACATTCATGTATTCGTGTATCAGCGCTCCATGCATTATCTTTTATCTCGCGAAAAAATTTATCACCAATCATCATGCGTGCGCAACAGGGCTTGTGATGATCGAGTTTTATAAAGCCACCATAACCGAATCGCTTCGCCCAATCGGGCATGTGTTCAGGGATGATGTGCGTATGAATGTCTATTTTAAGCATGAGGAGCTTGTGTTTATGAATTGCTACAAATCTGAATACTTTAAATGAGGTTTGGAAATAAATATATGAATATGTATAGTTCTAAAAATTCGTTTACACTTTTCCTTTTATGATATATTTGAAAGAAATTTAGTCATGACTCAAATTCTGATTGATAAGAAAAAATATGTACTGATGCCTGAAGCAGATTATATGTGTGTATGACAAATTGCACAAATTAACAACCAGTTGGTTAAAAGTCCTAAT
>JBDTRM010000284.1:0-7861 GCA_039931675.1 Bacteroidia bacterium
ACTGCTATTATCTCGTCTTTGTATATATTTATTGCAGTAAACAGTCCATTGCCTGAAGTGGGCAACTGAGAGCGGCTTATATATAAATAGGCAGACTCAGGCGCTTCAATTTTATTAACGTCATCTTTTGGTTCTTTCAATGGAAATTTATTTTAGAGTTAACTACAGGGGTAGGACGCCCGTCCGCGAAAAAACCTTCTGATAACTTATACCATATATGTAATTAATCACTGGCGGCTATATTTATATTTATAAGCATCAAATATAACAAAGTGAACTACATAACAGGAAAGAGATAAACCTAAGGCCGTTTGATGCAGCACGCACAGGTGAGGACACCTGCGGTAGGTTTGGAAGAGCGGGGGAGACGCTATAAAAGAGCGAGGAAATAATATACAATGTTTGATTAACACTTAATGATGTAAAATCCTTCTTTTAAAGATTTCTATTCATCCTAATATAAGCAATATCCTCTCTGCTTTTTTTATTTGAAATGCATAATTAAAAAATTGCCACTGAATATGTTGGTGTTATCTGCGAAGCGATAAAAATACATCCCGTTTGGAAGATTGTCGCACGAAAGACTCACCGTCTGTCCTGATATATTTTTTATTTGCTTTACTACTTGTCCGAGGGGATTGTAAATAATAAGGTCTGCGTTGTGCAGCGGAGCAACTGCCTGTAAAACTGCCTGTGAAGAAAAAGGGTTTGGATAAACAAAAACGTCACTTTGAATTGTGGAAGTAATAGGTGCCGGGTTTGGAGAAAATGTTATGAGTATAGTATCAGAGTTCGTGCAGTTATAGCTATTTGTTACTGTCACAATAATCATCTTTGTTCCAAAAAAAACAGAATCATTTTTTAAGTATAAGTAGCTTAAAGTGTCGTTATTAATGTTCCATTGCCAGCTTGTGTAATAATAGCCGGCATACAATCCTATTGACTGCCCCAAATAAAGAGTAATGTCCTTACCTAAAGTTACCGGAGGTGGTGGTTGAAGATTAACAAATATCGAATCGGAGAAAACATTGCCATTCTTATCTTCTGCTGTCAAAAAATATATGCCTGGTGCATTAACAGTAATTGAAGAATTTGTACTTCCTGTTGACCACAAATAAGAAATATAATTTCCCCAGGGTTGCAATTTTGCAGAATCTCCGTAACAAATGTTTATAGCAGAATCTAAGAATAACCTGAACCTATATACATAGATAGAATCTATAAAAGCCGGGCAGGCATAAAAATATCTGCTTCCTGTATCTATGCATTTTTTATAACAATATTGCAAAGAGTTACCGCCATAAGCAGATATAAATCTAACCTTACCGGTGGCGCTGTCCGCCTCGAAAAAAAGAAGTGGAGTGGGGCTGCCAAAACCCGCACCAGAACTAACACTGATCAATTTATTGTCAGAAGTTATATTAATAAAGTGAGGTCTTATATTATTATAAAGAGTTTGAATAATTGATAAAGAATCTGTAACGGTATCCCTTGAAAGGACTACCAGCGCGCCTGAGCCCTGCGAAACGGTAGTAGTATATATAAATCTATCATCAGAGCTTATTACACTTTCGCATGAGTATGTCAATCCCTGGTTCACATAATTATTACCTGTTATTATATTTTTAAAGCTGAGTTCGCCAGTGATGCTATCTCTTGAATAAACGCTTATACTATGTCCACTGGTAATAAATGCAAGCCGGTTATCAGAACTTAACATAATTGAACTTTCAAATGCAAAAGAAGGTACGTAATTTAAGTTTTGCATTGTATCTACCAAACTCAAAGAGTCTGTAAGCACATCCCTTTTATAAATCGCTAAATTGTCACCGCCAGTAATGTAAATATGCCTTCCATTATTGCTTACAACTATGTTATTATTAGTAGTGGGGTAGGTGCCGGGAGAATATCCATCAATTAGTGTTTGAAAGGGCGTTATCAGACCTGTTAAAGAATCTCTGCTGAAAATATATGCATCAAATATTCCCTGCACGTAAATAAATTTAGCATCAGGGCTCAAAGTTAAATTTGCTATGTCATAAAATGGAACGCCAGCCGACATTTGCGACAATGCGGAAAGAAATGTTAATTGACCATTAGCGGGATTTCTTTGATAAGCTTGAACCTCATGGGTAGTGACCACATAAGCGAACATATTATCAGGGCTTATAATCATCTGAATAGCCCTGTTGTTATGAGATTCAATAGCGTTTAAATAGGTGATTTGTGCTCTCAGATTATTAGGGGAAATAAGGGTAAAAAAGAATGCGAGGAGAAGTAATAGTTTTTTCATTGCTACTAAATTAGGCTTAACAAAAAGTAATTGCCTTAAATTGTTTTGTTTCTTTTTGCTGATATTATTGAGGCTGCATAGATAATAAAAAAACAATTAAAATAAGTCCCCCCTATAGTCCAGGAATATAAAAAACTATTGCCCAAAGGTCTCCATGATCTGCCTTGTTGCCCATCAACTTTTATCCATCCTCAATATACTGTTGACCGCCTCAATTAAACCAAACAGCATAGCCCTGCCTTCTTAAATCCCATGCAAGTTTTTCTTCCTGCGCTAATGCTTATTGCCTTGTCATATATTTTAAGTTGATATGGTTATAAAGGCGCGGGCGCAGGGGTCTTTCACTCCTTCTCAAAAGTAATATCCTCAAAAGGTAAAAAATAATTGGTGTGGCAATGAAGCTTGTCGCCATCAATAAAAAAATCAATTCCTTTAAAACTTACCTGTTGCAGTGATGGATTAAGCGTTACTTCAAAATAGTTATTGAGGTTGTTTGTATCCTTAATCAGCGAAAGTGCATCAGGAAATAATTGATGTTGCAGGTAAAGCTTATCGTAATGTTTTAAATCAATTTCAATTTCACCTTTGTCATTCGATTCAAAAACATTTTGGCTGTCACCCACTAAAGCCACAGCAATAATATGGCGTAACAGGTATTCATTTTTTTCTTTGACAACAACTTTATACTTATTTCCTTTTTTTGATTGATGGGTGATGGTGAAATCTTTACCTGCCTCTTTATCGCTTTTCAATTTAATAGTGTCACCACTGATTGCGTAAGTTCCTGTGGCATTTCTGTCGCTTGCACCATATATATAATAAAACTCAAAAGTTCCGTCACTCTTGAATTGAAAACCTGCCGCTAAATCGTGAACTCCGATCAGCCTGTAACTTGCTTCGATAGTTTTTTGAGCAAGCATTATTTTTGAAGACATCACAAGAAAAATGATAATTACTAAAGATTTTAATTTCATACCAATTGAATTAGGATTTGCCAACAGATTTATTTCAAAGAAAATAAGGTAATAAGGTTGACTTAGCAGGTTGTACTTTTCTACTAAGGTCAAAGAAACAACTAAGGTTTTTCATTCTGATTTTATGTACTTATTTATCACGTGTCAATGATTCTCCTTTAGAATTTCTCAATTAACCGGAAGCGCAACTGAAATATCTGGATTCATCATCCAGTAAGGTTTTACAATTTTATTTTGCCTGTGATTTAAAAACATCAATATTATTGTGGCGATTAAACAAAACAAAGTTGCCTGCACAGAACCTTCAGGACCAAATTGTCCACCGGTAATAATTTCTGAACCTGAAATTTTTGATGTGATCAAGCTTTTACTGATTGCATTTCCTGATGTGGCCGCACCGAAAATTCCCGATTGCGTAAAGTTCCATGCAAAATGCAATGCAATCGGGAACCATAAATTTTTACTGTAAATATAAGCTGCTCCCAATAAAAGTCCTGCCTGTATGGCAAGACCCGCTGCTGCGATAAATGAACTGTTTGGGTTTGCAAGATGAATGGCTCCAAAAATTATGGCAGAAATTCCTAACGCCATATAGCTGCCTAACTTCTCCTCAGCTATTCTGAAAATTATTCCCCTGAATAATACTTCTTCAAAAATAGCAGCCGTAAATGCCATTGTTAGCGAAGGCAAAATATAAAGGAAACTGTTTACTGAAATTATTTCAAATCCATTGTTGAGATAAATTACCAGTATTGTTAATGATTGTAAAACTGCACCGAGTAAAATTCCTGTAAGAAGATTTTGTGCAAGGTTGTTTCCCGACAATTCTGTTATTTTTCTTTTTTCATAAAACCTATAAAGTGTTGTATAAATCACCAATACAATAACAGCTACAATTGCTCCGCCAATTAAATTTTGATAATCCTTATTTAATGGCGAGCGATTGAGCAATTCTTTAATTCCTATCTGAAGGATTGAAACTATTCCAACACAGGCAACAAGCCCGACAATAATTTTTGTCAATGAGGTATTAAGTATTCGTTTTCCTAAACTTTTATTGTTATCCATCTTTTTAAATTTGATGTTTCAAAAATATATAATCTGTCTAACGCCTTGCAATATTTCTTAACTAATAATAGTAATAATAACTTGTAATGACTTGTATTAAAATAAAAATCCCCCGGCTTACAGGACAAGGGATTCAATTATAAATTTGAACCGGCTGTTATTTTGTTATGCAGCCTTGCTTTCTGCTGAAAGCTGAATCATTGCTCCCGAAAGTGTGGAGTAACATGTAACCCATGCATCTTTCACTTCGGCAGTCCACACCGCGCCTAAGCCTTTCTCAAGTGTCCACAATAATGCTTCACCAACTTTTGTATAATGCTCTTCTTTTACCCCGTATTGCACGTGCCTTTTAGCAAGTGCAGCAATTTCTTCCAATAAATTTTCGAGGTTATCAAGTTTACTGATAACATAACTTAGCATGGCCAATAATTTTTTTGACTGTTCAGGAATGTTTGTCCTTGTGAACATGTGTTTTGTTTCAGGAGCGATTTCAAACAGCCGGTTATAAAATAGCGGACCTACTTCTCCGGCTGATGGAACTACCATTGCCCATGTTTCCTTGATGATTTTAATTTCACCTGTTGTCATTGTATTTTTTTATTAAAATGTTTATTAAAATGTTTGAATTAATATCCAGAGTATAAATGTGATTGCTCACTTGTTGTTAATTATGAATGCAAAGAAGGTATCAGGCTGAGCAAAAGTTATAGAGAGATTAGTAAAAGCTCCCTTTAAGTTAGTGAACTGCAGAAATTTTGAGTGGATGTTTAATGTAATTGTAAAAATTATGGTCCCCCGCTCTTATAAAGTGTGTTGTGCCGTAGCGCTTCGGGGTGGTTCTGTTTGCAGCACGCGGATGCCTGCGCTATATGGGATATATTTAAACGCGTTCCAAGTCATACAGCGGCACAAGGAATGGGAAGACTTGAAACAGGTAGAGGTTCGTACTGCTTTCGTCACATATTACAGATTATTTCTCGCCATAAATTAAAAGAGAACTTCCATCCATTATTACATTTCCATCCGGATATTTTGCATTTACCAACTCGTAAACTTCTCTCTTTATTTTATCTTTCATAACATCATCAGCTTTACTGAGTGCAGCAACAACAGTAGCGGCAATTTCGGTCATCATTTCCCAGTAAATTTCAGCCGTTCCGCATTTCAGGTTACATGTCACTTCGTTTTCAGAAATATTTTTAAAACCTGCCTGGTTAAAAATGTTTGTCATTAAACCACTTGTGCCACAACGAAAGATTCCCGGAGCTCCGGGTAGCGGAATAGGTAATTGCATATTCCTGTTGATGGTTTCACCTATGGCAGTTACCCAGAAATTCTTATCGGCTGTACTCCAAACCGTAGTTGCAATTCTGCCACCCGGTTTTAATACCCGCAGTATTTCTTTAGCAGCCAAAAGCATGTCAGGGAAAAACATAAATCCCATTCGGCAACTAACTCCATCAAAAGTATTGTCGGCAAAAGGGAGTTCGCAAACATCGCACGCACGAAAATCAACATTTGTGATTCCTTTTTTCGAAGCATTTTCACGGGCAATATCGAGCATCTCATCTGCCAGGTCAGTAATAATAACTTTTCCGCCTGTAAGCATAGAAGCAATGCTAAAACCGGGTTCGCCCGTTCCTGCTGCGATATCTAAAACTAACTGTGAACCTCTGGGTTTTAGCAAACTTATAATTCCATCAGAGGCAGGCTGCATGTGGTCACGAAGCTCCAAATCCCACTTTTTCCATCCGGGAGAAAATTTATTCCAGGATGCTTTTTGGTTTTCACTGATTTCCTGAAATTGTTGTTTCATGATTTTATTTTAGTTGTTAAATGTAAGTCTTTTAGGTACAATTAAAGTTATGATATCTACCTGGTATGACCCCTCAAACCAGTCTCCCTTTTTAACGGGACAGGAAGTGAAAAAACCTCTTTATAACTTATACCATATATGCAATTAATAACCAGTGGCTGCATTTGTATTTACGAGCATCAAATATAACAAAGTGAACTATATAACAGGAACAAGATAAACCACAGGCGCTTGGCGCAGCACTCACAGGTGAGGACACCTGCGGTAGCTTTGGAAGAGCGGGGAACAAACACACACCCTACCATAGCAGGGAAGTAATGGTTAGTGTGGTACACAAAGAAAAGAAATTTATGGTTTAGCAAAATGGATTACGAATTGAACCCGGTCAAAAGAATTTGTTTCTTCCCGATAGCTATCGGAATCAGCACAGCAGGACTCGCACTAAGCGGACGCTTAAGCAAGCTACTCTACAGCGGGGGTAATAGTATTTCACATCACTTGCATTTATCTGCCGTTTACCTTTCTTTCGTAATAACTTCTTATAAGTCCATTCGATTGTATTTCTGTTCTGATGTGTATATACTGAAGGGTAGTATCAATATAGCCAAACAATGGAATGCCGCTGCCTAAAATAACAGGTACCCTTGAAATGATTAATTCATCAATGAGATCTTCTTTAAGGAACCCCTGTATCACTTTCCCACCGTCAATGTAAATAGTTGAGAAACCTTTTTTAGAGAGATAATTTAGCAATTCTGCCGCGCTCATTGAAAGAACGGTGATTTTTTCTTTCACTAAACCTGGCAGTTCCCTGATACTGGTGCTTAAAAGGAATACTTCCTTATCATAAGGCCAGGAAGGAAAGCTAAGTACTTTTTCAAATGTCCCTTTTCCAATTACGATCGCATCAATTCTGTCTGTTAATTCTTTATAAGCCTTAATAGCCTCCTCGTTTGCATATTGTTCCAACCAATCGAGGTTTCCGTCTTTAGCAGCTATAAATCCATCGAGACTTGTTCCTATGTAAACTATAGTTTTCATTGACAATTTTAGTATGCTCTCAGCAAATGACAGCTAACGCCACTCAGTGAAAAAACCTTTTGATAACTTATACCATATATGTATTTAATCACTGGGGGCTGTATTTATATTTGTGCATCAAATATAATAAAGTGAACTACATAACAGGAACGAGATAAACCAAAGACGGTTTGCTGCAGCACGCACAGGTGAGGACACCTGCGGTAGCTTTGGATGAGCGGGGATTTCTCGAAGTATTTGCCCCCGATAGGGTTTAGGTGTTGTTATCGTTAGCCACTTTAAACATCGCTATAAATTGATTCAACCTTTCTCACTTTTTTCAAGACCTAAAAACTACCTAAAAAGAACCCTTTTCAACAGATCATCAACAACCGGTTCTGCCCGGTTTTTTCCTTTGGTGCACGGTGAAGACAAGGAGGGACTTGACTTTCAGGATGATCAACCGCCAACCTCCATAAGTGACCGAGGCCTAAGCTGACAGGGCGTGCATTAGGTTTAGCCCGATAGTGCAGATCAAAGAAATGTTCACTTAAAAATGATTCAAAACCTTCATCTGCCCCATGATATAGTTTTTTGAGTTCATCACGTATTTCGGGAACAAGCACTTTTTGATTGGCTTGTGAATTTGGCAATATTTCACTCGACTCGCCATAGTAAGTGCATAAAAAG
>JBDTRM010000285.1:0-83517 GCA_039931675.1 Bacteroidia bacterium
CAAATTGAAAATGCAACATAATAAACTTCGCTTCCTTCTTCTATTTTACGATTGATGCTTCCTCCGCATCCTAACTCACCGTCATCGGTGTGCGGAGCGAGAACCAAAACTTTCTTGCCGTTCATTTTTGTGAAAAATAATTATTTGGGAGTGGGTGAAAAATTATAATTGCGCGCAAAGATATACTTTTGGCAACATGGAAATGAAAATGTGGTTAGCTTTTAATCTGGGATTTAGCTTTTAGCTGTTAGCCAAACTTATTTTAATAAGCATCAAGATTACACATTAAAAACTATTTTATTCATCAGGATTATATTCAGCCAATGGCTAACAGCTAATAGCTTTTAAAAAAAACAAATATGTGCGGCATAGCAGGATTTTTTGATACAACACTTACGCGCAGCGAAGCAGATGCAACTATTGAAAATATGTTGCAGGCAATTGCGCATCGGGGACCCGATGCACGTGGTACGCATTGGAATGATGGAGTGATGTTAGGTCACAACCGTTTAAGTATAATTGATTTGAGTGAGGCAGCTAATCAGCCAATGTTTTATAACCACCTGGCTTTGATTTTTAATGGTGAGATTTATAATTATGTTGAGATAAAAGATGCGTTGCTTAAGAAGGGTTACCAGTTTAAAACTCATGCAGACACAGAAGTAGTTCTTGCCTCTTATTTAGAATGGGGAAGCGATTGTGTGAAACAATTTATGGGCATGTGGTCGCTTGTTATTTATGATTCAAAAACCAAAAAGCTTTTTGCCTCACGCGACCGTTTCGGAATCAAACCATTTTATTACATTATGGATGGAAACAAATTTTATTTCGCATCCGAATTTAAAGCATTAAAGCAAACTCCTGTTTTTAAAAATGATTTGAACTATAACCAGATTTCGCGTGGATTGCAAATGGGTTGGTTGTGTTATGATGATGAAACGTATTTTGAAAAAATAAAATCATTGCCCGCTTCCTGCAATTTAATAATTGATTGCGACAACCTCCGACCTCCGACCTCTGACCTCCGACCTCAAAAGTACTGGGAATTGGAAACTGGAAATTATTCTTCTTTATCTTTTGAAGAAAAAAGAAAAAAGTTTTTCGATTTATTTTCACAAAGTGTAAGTCAGCACATGCGAAGTGATGTTCCTGTGGGAAGTTGTTTAAGTGGCGGGTTAGATAGCAGTGCAATAGTTTCGATGGTGCAAGGTCAAAATCCAAACACGCCTTATAAATCTTTCAGTGTTTATTATGAAGGGAAAGGTGATGTTGACGAGCGTCCTTTTATTAATGAAGTGCTGAGAAAGTATCCTGCGATAGAACCTTTTTACAAATCGCCAACAGATGATGAAGTTAAGGAATGTTTTCATCATGCATTGTATCATGCTGATGTTCCTTCAACCGGCTCCTCATTTATCTCGCAATATTTTTTGATGAAACTAATTGGTGAGAATAAAATTAAGGTGGTGTTGGACGGGCAGGGGAGCGATGAATATCTTGCGGGATACATGCACACTTTTTATCGCCTGATTGGTGATGATTTGAAAAAATTATCTTTAGGAAAATCAATTGGAAAAACCAATGATGTAGCTGAGAATTTGCAGCTATCACTTTCTAAAAAACTAAGTCACTTTGCAAAATCAATGCTTACAGTTTTTAATTCAGAGCAATCGCTTTATGCATTGGAGTACAAAAATTATTTTCCATTCTTATCAAAAAACAAAAATGAGATTCCTTTTAAGTTGAATGATGTAAAAGGAACAATGGTGGATAATTTTTTATACCAATTATTATTTACAACAAGTCTTCCATCACTTTTGCAATTTGAGGATCGAAACAGCATGGCATTTTCCATTGAGTCGCGTGTTCCGTTTTTAGATCACCGTTTAGTTGAGTTTGCATTTACACTTCGCAATGAAGACAAAATCAAAGGCACTGAAACCAAATACATTTTGCGGAAAGCATTAGCTGATGTTTTGCCTGATGCAATCACCAATCGCAAAGACAAAAAAGGTTTTGTAACACCCGGTGAAAGCAAATGGTTGCGAGGTCCGCTGAAACACTTGCTTGAAATTGATTATAACAAATTGGATTTTCTGCAAACTGATAAAGTGAAATCAATAATCACAGCCTATCAAAACGGTGATAACAGCAAAGCAATTATGGTGTGGCGAATTGCAACTTTGAATTATTGGATTAAGAGTTTTGTATAATTTATTAGAAAGTATTCATAATGTTTAGATGAACTCAAAAGGGGAAAGTGAGTCTTCGTTTTATGATAACGCAAAAACAGCGGGTACAAGAGCCGCTGTTTTGTTTACACAAAAACCAATTATTTATTATAGAGGCTTTTCATTTTTATTTAAAGGGTAAATCAGTCCAAAACTATTTTGCCTTGGTATAGTTTATTATTAAACGTAACGTGTAAGATATAAACTCCCTTTTGTAAATTGTTTTGCAAATCAATTTGGTTATCTAACTGACCATTTTCAACTTGTTCAATAGATTTAAATATTTGCTGACCAAGAGTGTTTAACAAGATAACTTCAGCGTCACCACTTGCATTCGGACTATCCAACAATTCAAACTGAAAAGAACCATTTGTTGGATTTGGAAATGCTAACACACTTTCATTTCCTGATTGAGCCACACTGATCACCTGCGAATCATCTATGGACCGGCAATTGGTTGCCGTTACTTGTATAGTTCCCGACATACGTGAACATCCCGTTGAAGTATTATAAATTAATATTCTGTAACTTCCTGAATTTGTAGCAACATAACTCAATGCAGTTGCACCGGTTTTAGAAATATTATTCCTATACCACTGGAAGGTATATCCTGCACCTGGGTTACTTGCGTTTAAGGTAACGTTACCGCCCACGCAAAATGTTGTAGGTCCAGCCGCAGAAATTGTCGGAACAGCTAAAACAACCTTAGTTGAAGTAATACTGTTTGATGTAGCACTTAATCCACATCCATTGGTTACTATACATTTAAATGTTCCGCTTGTTGTAGCTGAGTATGAACTTGCTGTTGCTCCTGAAATAATAGTGGCACCTTTTTTCCATTGATAAGCTGCACCCGGAGTGATCGCTTCTGTAAGAAGTACATCATCACCCGCACAAAAAGTAAGCGGGCCTAATGCAGTTATTGATGCAGATGGAGTTGAGCATGGCCCATACGTTACAACTAACTTAGGCCTTACAGCGGGATTTGTTGCATCGCTTGAATAATATTTTCTGTTTCGGTAAGGTGTTTCATTCGCCACTCTGAACATCATGCCGTAATTCGAAGATGGATTCGTAACCCATTGCTGAATAAAAGATGTAATATCAACATTCAGTGAGGCAGTATCATTTCCGGTTACAGGTAAGGCTATTCTACCCGTTGTTGTAATTGTTGGTTGCATATTCCAGGTTACAGTTGACTCGCTCCACGGTGAAGTTATCTTATCAATGTACCCTGAATTGTCGGTATAATTATAATGGCCGCCTGAGCCGGTTAAGTTTGAAGCACCAACTCTGCAATACATTGTTAAATATGCTGAAATTATGTTTTGACCTGAAGGTATTGAAGAAAGGTCAAACTGCAATAAGTCTCTTACAAGATATGGGGTTCCGCCATCAGTTGCAGCTCCAAATTCAGAAGCTTCATGCGTTTCATAATTAATATTCACGTAACTGGGATGACTGTTTATTTTAGCATCAATACCGTTTACAGCATCAGGTTGTAATGTTATTGTAGTTTGTGCGAATAGTGTATTTGAGATGCAACAAGCAATTAAGATTAAACATCTTTTAAGATTGATTTTTTTCATTTTTTTAAGAATTAAGTTTTAAAATGTAAGTTCTAATGTTTGACAATAATAAGTTAAATTATGAAAATTTGCCAAATAAATTTGAACTGTAACCTAAATTCAATTCTGATTGACATTAAAATTTTATTTATTCTCCCACTGTATAAATTCTTTCGCTTTTAAACGAAAAAATCAACTACTTTAGCCGCATCTGATACATTAAAACAAAACCAATTTATACCATCAAATTTAAAAACAGGTTGTTTGTATTCTGATATCAACTGACTGAAGATTTCGGGTGATTTATCACAAGGATAGCAGATCAGGAAGCATAAGATTCTATATTTATTTCGCCATTGCAAATCCATAAACCCTGCAACCTTTTTATTAAGGTTCATTCTTTATTATTAATTATCCTGGCAGTTTGTACAACTGCCAAAGCGCAAACATGGACATCAATAGGTCCGGGTGGCGGTGGACAGGTACGTGCAGTTTTTTTAGATGAAAAAAACGACAGCACTTCCGATTTATATGTGGGTTCAGATGTTGCGGGTATATGGAAAGTAACTGCATTGACCGACATAAGTAATTTCAGTCAATACCAAACTAAACAATACAGCTACATAAGCGATCATGAAATCATGAGGTTTATAAATAAATTTTATAAGCCGTCAACCTATTCTTCCAAATATTTGTTTGTTGGAAACTCAAGTGGAATTCATCGCCTTGACAGAACAGTAACCGATGGCGCTATAAAAAGAATTTTAGATTTTCCCGGTTCATGGGTGAGCGATTTGTATATCAGCGATACGTACAATGGTTATCATCGCATTTATTTTTCTACCGGAAATACAAGGGTGCTTGACGATAATGGTAAAAATAAAAAAGACAACACAACAAAGGACTTTTATTTCGGAACTTTAGATAGCAGTGAAACAATAGTATCGGTAACAGGTGTAACATTGCTGGGTTTAAATGGCGACAGGGATATATTTTGCATGTATGCCGATGAAAAAGTAATCGGCACTCAATCGGATGACGATTTTTATCTTGGAACTGAAAACGGTCTTTATCATTTTAATTACAGCGATGCGGTTAAAAATTCGATACCTTCAGTACCCATTAACGGACCTATTCCGGGAACATCTTATAAAGTGACCAGTATTACACGTCCTTATACAACAAGCCCTGCAAATAATTTTCTCCTGATTACAGTAAATGGCACAAGCGGGGCAGGAGTTTATCTTTTCAATAAAACTGATTCAACCTGGGGAACTGCACTTGGAACAACTTTCGTTGGTAAAAAAAATCAAAATGATCTTTTAACGCATGTCTTTGATACATCATCTGTTCAAAATTTTACCAGGCTGCTGACCATACAATCTGCTGGAGTTCCTACAGGTTTCCTTTTGTTTAATGAATCTCCAAACACTCTATTTGGTACTCAAAGATATACGACCGGTGTTTTTTATTGTGGTATTGATTCAAATAATCAGCCTGGTTTTATTGTGCCTGCGGGGAATTGGATCAGTTTAAATACCAATTATGCGACATCTGATTTAGGCTGGAATTCAAGTACACTTTGCGCAAATCCGAACAGCGCATTTCTTTCGAATAACAATACTTTAATTGTTGGAAAATCAGGTAACCTCTTTGTGGGGAAGCAACCTACAACAAATGTTGTTAACACCAGTTGGCAGCAAATTTATACTTCTACTGTAACGTTGCCGGGGCTATGTGCTCCATCAACCTCCTATAAATCATATCATAATATTGGATTTGTAAATACAAATTCAAAATGTATTTATCCCGATGCTTTTAATACAAACAGAATCTGGATAGGTGATTATGACAGATTTATATGGGCCTCTGGTGATTCTGCGGCAAGTTCCTTTACGCAATTAAAACCGAACCCGGATACTGATGATATTTGTATAAGCCTTAATACACCTTCCAGCACTATTCAACCCTGCGCGGGCACTCCGCAGTCACTGGCGGATTGCTCTTTTATAACCAATAACATATACGACAGCAATGATCATTCTATTTATACAGGTCTTAGTGAAGGATTTAGTATTAATAAAGGAAGAGGATTTATTTTGAAGTATGACTCGGTCAATACAAATAATTCCTTCATTATGGTTGGAGATATTCTTTGTGGCGATCCATTGAAATTACTTTGTGACCATAGTGGCAGAAAGTATGCATTAGTTAGAAACTCTGCTAACGATGAGGACCGTCTCTATTATCTTGATGGAAGCACGTGGACACAGTTTAATTTATGGAATGGAGTTGATGAAGATATTGCGGATGCGTTAATTGATCCCAACGATGATTTATATGTAATTAAAACAAAGGGCAGCACTGTTCCTTATAAAATGGGGGTGTACAGGTTCACAAGTACTGCCAATCCAACAATATGGAGTAGTGCCGGTTCAGCTTTGGCAGGTAAATCGTGTAATGAACTGGCAACTTATAAAGACACCGCTGATAACAATTACCTTATTTGCGGTACCCGTAACAATGGCACTACAACCAATCTTTTGAAGTTGCGTTTAGATACAGGGGTATTAGTTTCGTCCAATATTAATAGCTGCAATTCTACTCCGGAGGGAGCTAATATTTTTAAACTACTATCTTCAGATGGCGTTACTTCTATTTCAATAAATCAATCAACTCATACTGTTTATGTTGGTACAGTCAAATTTGATTCAACACTCATGGCCGACAGATCACATTTTTTTAAAGGAGGATATAATGTGAACACCGGTGATGTAATAAGTTGCTGGACTGAGATTACCGGGGATTTGCCCAATGCCCTTATTACATCTTCTTCGCATAAACATGTTGCCACCGGCCAGGAAATTTTATACAGTACTGTAAACGGACATGGTGAATGGAAAAAAGATGTATGTTCTCTTAATCTGACTCTAAGTAAAACCAATGCAACGTGCAATGGAAGCGCCAATGGCAATATTACCGCAAATCCAACATGCGGATATGAATTTGGGGGTTATAAATATTTATGGAGCACATCTCCTGCAAAGACAACAAAAACTATAACAGGTTTGGCAGCAGGAACATATACAGTAACCGTTACCGATGCAACAGGTTTAAGCGTTTCACAATCTGCAACAATTACGCAACCGGATTTATTGTCAATATCGGTGAATCTTCAGAATGCTGTCTGCAAGGGTTCGTCATCATTTACTATTCCTTATACCAGCACGACCGGATCACCTGACCGATATACCCTTAAAACTGATGCAACAGGTCATGTAATGACCGGGTTTACAAATATTGTAAATGCTACACTTACAGGTTCGCCAATATCAGCCTTGATGCCTACGGCTACCCTGGCAGGAACCTATAACTTCAAACTCACGGTTGCCAACAGTGCCAACACAACATGCACATCTCAAACTTATAATATAGTTATAGTTGTTAATGATCCGCCAACTGCGAATGCAGGAATTGATATTCACGCCTGTGTAACAGGACCAATAAACTTAAACGGAACAACAGGTGGTGGTGCAATCGGTGGACATTGGCTGGGAGGTGCAGGTGTTTTTACTCCCGGAAGGAATACGTTGAATGCGAATTATTCACCGGCTGCGTCTGAAGCAGGTACAATTGTTACACTAACTTTAGTTAGCGATCAAGTGGCAGGCAGCGCTTGTCCTTCAGCTACTGATGATGTAAAATTAACCATTGATGATATTCCAACTGCGAATGCAGGTAGCGATCAGACCATTTGTGATGTCAATACTGTTACACTTTCAGGATCAATTACAGGAGGTATCAATTCAGGTGTGTGGAGTACAGCAGGCGATGGAACATTTAATAATACTTCGGCATTAAATGCTGTTTATACCCCAGGCACAAATGATAAATTAAATGGGTCTGTACTACTAACCCTTACACCGAATGCAGCAGGAGTATGTCCTGTTTCAAGTGATAATGTATTGATCACTATTAATCACGCCAACAGCGGAGATACAACTGCAACTGCTTGTAACAGCTTCACATGGTATGGCAATACGTATAATGCATCAGGTACACCAACACATACATTCATGAACATTAGTGGCTGCGACAGTGTTGTTATGTTGCACTTAACAATTAACTACAGCAATGCAGGCGACACAATTGCAACAGCATGTAATAGTTTTACATGGTATGACAGTACATATACGGTATCAACGTTAGCAACTCATTTATTTAACAATGCAGTTGGATGCGATTCAATCGTTACATTACATCTGACAATTAACTACAGCAATTCAGGTGACACAATTGCAACAGCATGTAATAGTTTTACATGGTATGGCAGTACTTATACAGCATCAACTTCGGCCACTCATTTATTTACAAATGTTTCAGGATGCGATTCAACAGTAACATTGCATTTGACAATTAACTACAGCAATACGGGTGACACTACAACAACAGCTTGTAATAGTTTTACATGGTATGACAGCACTTATACAGCATCAACTTTAGCAACTCATTTATTTACAAATGCAGATGGATGTGATTCAACAGTTACATTGCATTTGACGATTAACTACAACTATACAGGTGACACGATTGCAACAGCATGTAATAGTTTTGTATGGTATGACAGTACCTATACTGTGTCAACGTTAGCAACTCATTTATTTACAAATGCAGCAGGATGTGATTCAACAGTTACATTGCATCTGACAATTAACTATAGTAATACGGGTGACACTATTGCAACGGCATGTAATAGTTTTACTTGGTATGACAGTACTTATTCTGCATCAACTTCAGCGACACATTTATTTACGAATGCAGTTGGATGCGATTCCTTAGTAACGTTGCATTTGTCAATTAACTATAGCAATACAGCAGACACGATTGCAACAGCATGTAATAGTTTTATATGGTATGATAGTACTTATACAGCATCAACTTTAGCAACACATTTATTTACGAATGTAGCGGGATGCGATTCAACAGTAACATTGCATTTGACAATTAACTACAGCAATACAGGAGATACCATTGCAATAGCTTGTAATAGTTTTACGTGGTATGGCATTACTTATACAACATCAACATTAGCCACTCATTTATTTACCAATGCAGTTGGATGTGATTCTATTGTAACGTTACATCTGACAATTAACTACAGCAATACAGGTGACACAACAGTAACAGCGTGTAATAGTTTTACATGGTATGACAGCACTTATACTGCATCAACTTTAGCAACTCATTTATTTACAAATGCAGTTGGATGCGATTCAACAGTTACATTGCATTTGACAATTAACTACAGCAATACAGGTGATACTACTGCAACAGCGTGTAATAGTTTTACATGGTATGACAGTACTTATACTGCATCAACTTCGGCCACTCATTTATTTA
Organism: Bacteroidia bacterium; assembly: GCA_039931675.1. Lineage (GTDB taxonomy): Bacteria > Bacteroidota > Bacteroidia > AKYH767-A > OLB10 > JAEUTH01. Next base: position 9,200 of record JBDTRM010000285.1, read on the forward strand.
CAAATGTTTCAGGATGCGATTCAACAGTAACGTTGCATCTTACAATTAACTACAGCAATACAAGCGACACGATTGCAACAGCATGTAATAGTTTTATATGGTATGACAGTACATATACGGTATCAACGTTAGCAACTCATTTATTTACAAATGCAGTTGGATGTGATTCAACAGTCACGCTGCATCTTACAATTAACTATAGTAATACAGGAGACACAATTGCAACAGCATGTAATAGTTTTACGTGGTATGGCATTACTTATACTACATCAACGTTAGCCACTCATTTATTTACCAATGCAATTGGATGTGATTCAACAGTCACGCTGCATCTTACCATTAACTACAGTAATACAGGTGATACTATTGCAACGGCATGTAATAGTTTTACTTGGTATGACAGTACCTATACGGTATCAACCTTAGCAACTCATTTACTTACGAATGTAGTTGGATGCGATTCAACAGTAACATTGCATTTAACAATTAATAATTGCTCATCAACCCTAAGTCTTACTGCATTTCTTGAAGGATATTACCTTGGTGGAGGCGTAATGGCTTCTACTTTGTATGACCTTGGTCTCAGCACTGATCCTACGGCAACTGATACGATTGAAATAAATTTATGGAACCCATCAAACTTAAGTAATGCCAATCCTGATTATTCATATAAAACCATACTTCATAATAATGGAAGTGCATTTATTTCACTTGGTGGGTTAACCGGCAATTATTATATTGCTGTTAAACATCGCAATTCCATTGAAACATGGAGTGCGAACCCGGTTAATTTTGCAGCCTCCACATCTTATAATTTTACAAATTCTTTATCCAAAGCTTATGATGATGGAATTAATTTTCCAATGAAAATTATGGGTAGTGGGGTTTTCGCTTTTTATGGTGGCGATGTTTCAAAAGATGGAACTGTTGATTCGCAGGATATGCAGGCAGTGGATAATGATGCAGGCATCTTTGCATTTGGATATAATGATTCAGATTGCACCGGTGATGGAGGAACAGATTCACAGGATATGCAGATTATTGATAACAACTCGCAATTGTTTTTATTCTATGCACGACCTTATTAAATGAAAAATAAAAAAGCCCTGAATTCTCAGAGCTTTGTCATTTTTATAAGACTGAATTTCACTTCAATTTATCGTGAAACACTTTCTTAAACTTTTCAACTTTAGGACGAATCACCATTTGACAATACGGTTCACTTCCGTTTTGATTGTAATAATTCTGATGATAATTTTCGGCAGCATAAAATTCTTTGAATCCAGTAACTTCGGTTACTATTGGAGAGCTGTAAGCACCTGATTCATTGAGTCGTTTGATAATATCTTCAGCAATCGCTTTCTGTTCATCGTTATGATAAAAAATTGCCGAACGATACTGCGTTCCCACATCACCACCTTGCCGGTTTAATGTTGTAGGGTCGTGAACGGTGAAGAAAACTTCTAAAATATCTTTAAAGCTTACCTGCGTTTTATCGTAAATGATATTGGCAGCTTCTGCATGACCTGTTGTGCCATTACACACTTCACGATAAGAAGGATTCTTTACAGTGCCGCCTGAAAATCCCGAGACTACTTTTTCAACCCCGCGAAGTTGCTGGTAAACGGCTTCAACGCACCAGTAGCATCCTCCGCCTAAAGTTATAGTATCTAAATTTGATGTATTCATTTTTATGTCTGAAATTTTATTTGTTGTTGTCGCTTTTTCCTGCACTTTATTTTGAGCACATGATATAAAACTTGCGCTCATAAATGAGTAGCAAAATATTAATTTGATTTGATGATTCATGCTGATGAGTTTTTATTTATTGCTCAAATTACGTTGTTCGCATTGCTGTCGGATGTAATACATCAGACACTTAACAACCATTTAACCCTAATGTTTTTAAGAGCAATTACAATATCAATCGGGCAAATTTGCGCATTTAATTAACCTTCATTTTATTCTAACCTTAGTAGAAATGATAACAGATAGCCCCAACCTTATTACCTTATTTCCCAATAAAATAAGGTAATAAGGTCATCAAATTTGTTAGTATTTTCTACTAAGGTTTTTTTGAACCTGCTAATTTTTTTGCTCAATTTATGTATAGTGATTGCCCTGTTTTTTAGTATAATTCTCCCAATAGCAATTGGGATCAAAACTCCAAATCAAATCTTTTTTTCAATTCATTTAAAGCAGGATTCTTTTCAGCCATCGCTTCAAATTTTTCTTTTGCTGTGTAAGCGTTCTTTTCTCCCAAAGCGGCTTCCACTTTTGTTGTGATCCGAATGAAATCATTTTTCAAAATTGATTTTAAATGAGCAAACAAATCAGCTTTTATATTTTGAATTTCTTCTTCCTGTGTTTTATTGTCAACTGTAAAAGCAACTTCAAAATTCTCTTTCAATTGCGGCTTATGTGTAACCAATGTGTAATTTAAGTTGCGTTTATTTTCTTTCAGCATTTTAGCCGCAAAGGATTCAATTGCATTATACAATTCGTCAATAGTGAAAATATTTTTTTCTACAGGTTCAAAAGCAGGAGTTTCTTTTTCAGTGTCTTTAGATTTTCCTCTTCCGAAATTTTTTAATGAAGGCGTTAATGTTGGTGAACCATTAGTTGATGCAGGTTTTTTTTCTTGCGTAGCCGAAGTTGGAGTAGGAGCAGGTTCAGTTTTTTTATACGCGGCACGTGGTTCTTCCACGGTTTCAGCTTTAACATCTTTTGCAGATGCAATTGGTTTAACAGCACTGCTCACTTCACTAACTGAAGCTGCTTTTGAAATAAATTCAAGGTTAGCAGGTGCAGCGATATCACCTATAAAACTTACATCACTATTGGAGTTTTTTTTTAAGCGACACATTTTTAAAAGTGCCAGTTCAACATGCAGTCGTTGATTTTTTGCGGCCTTATATTCAATGTCGCACTTGTTGCAAACTTCAATGAAGGCAAGCAGAAATTCTGTTTCAACCTGCGTGGCTTGTTGCTTATATTTTTCACGGATGTTTGGCGAGACTTCCAGTAATGGCAATGTTACAGCATCTTTGCAAACCAACAGATCGCGGAAGTGACTGCTCAATCCGTTTATAAAATGATGTGCATCAAAACCATCATTAAGCAATTCATCAAAAGTCAAAAGCAATTGGCGATAATCAGCAGCGTTAATAAATTCGGTAATCTTAAAATAATAATCGTAATCCAACACATTCAAATTGTTGATTACGTCTTTATAAGTAACTGTACTTCCCGCAAAACTTACTATCTGATCAAACATGCTCAATGCATCACGCATGGCGCCATCAGCTTTTTGTGCGATGATGTGCAAGCCATCAGGCTCGGCAATTACTTTTTCGCTTATCGCAATTCCTTCAAGATGTTTTGCTATGTCTTCAATCCTGATTCGATTAAAATCAAATATCTGGCAACGCGATAAAATAGTTGGAATGATCTTATGCTTTTCAGTTGTTGCTAAAATAAAAATTGCGTAAGATGGCGGTTCTTCCAATGTTTTCAGAAATGCATTGAATGCACTTGCTGACAGCATGTGAACCTCATCAATAATATAAATTTTAAACTTACCGTATTGCGGAGCATAGCGAACCTGCTCTACTAAACCTCTTATATCTTCAACTGAATTATTTGATGCAGCATCTAATTCGTAAATGTTTAACGATGCATTGTTGTTAAACGAAATACACGATTCACATTTATCGCAAGCCTCTGTATTGGCTGTAATATTTTCGCAGTTAATTGTCTTTGCTAATATGCGTGCGCAGGTGGTTTTGCCAACACCGCGCGGACCGCAGAATAAAAATGCCTGCGCTAGGTGATTGCTCTTTATCGCATTCTTTAATGTATTGGTGATATGGCTTTGCCCCACAACAGTATCAAATGTTGCAGGTCTGTATTTACGTGCCGAAACTACAAACTGATTCATGCAGCAAATGTAATTGTACGTTTCGATTGTACAATTTGAAAAAACAAATCAAACAGTACATTTTTTTGTAACATTCCTTTTTACTTTTGGTCTATGTTTTAAAAGAAGGAATTGTAATCCAAATCAAAAAATTAAAAATGGAAAAAAGACTTACACGTAAAAACAAAATGCTGCTTGGTGTTTGTGGCGGCATAGCCGATTATTATAACATGGATCCAACCCTTGTGCGGATTATTGCTGTTGCACTTATTTTCTTTGGCATCGGCAGCCCAATCCTTGTTTATCTCGTTATGGCAATCGTAATGCCCGATGAAACTAAATTGATTTCCTGAATAAATAATCAATAGGTTTGTTGCTGTATATTTCTGCATGAAATGAAACCACAAACACTCATTGACTTTTTTAATGAGCGTAATCAATCGCTTACAAAATGCTTCAAAAGAGCCGATGCCGATAATTTGGAAGAAACCCTTCACAAACTCCGTGTTGATATAAAGAAAATCCATTTCCTCCTTTTGTTTATCGGTTATTTTAACCACCGGAAAAATATTCATGATCTATATCTTCCTTACCGTAAGATTTTTAAATCAATAGGCGTTATTAGGGAATTGCAGTTGAAGCAAAAACTATTAATAGAATATGATCCCGGCAAGGAAACTATTAAAGAACAAAACAAGCTTCTGAAAAAAGAAAAAAAACTTGCAAAGAATTTTCTGTCTCACATTCACGAATATTTAAAATTGATAGATGCAACAAATAAAATAGCATTAACCATTTTCGAAAAATTTCCGGTTTTTAATGAGATGGAATTTTTACATAGCCTGTCGTTACTCACAAAAAGGCAGTTCAGTAAAATCAATGTTGAACATCTGCACGAATCACGTAAAACTCTCAAGACAATTATTTACAGCAAACAGTTATTTCCACATGCTGCCGTTTTCAGAAAAATTTTGAATGTAAAAGTTGCTGACGATTTGCAGGATTTGATTGGCGCATGGCATGATAAAACAGTGCTCGCAGATTGGATGAATCAAAATTCGAAATCATCGGAATATGCAACAATTAAAGTCAGTATTAAAAATGCTGCTGCTGCCGATTTTAAGCTGATAAAACAGGCTTCTTCAAACTTATTCAGGAGTTAAAAAGCCTCAGATATAACCCGTTTCTTCAACTTTGTTAACTTTGCAGCCGATTTTTAAAAAAACGACTTTTTAAAATTAAATTAAAATGAGCAAACACGGAAAGATATTAGTGGCGATGAGTGGTGGCATTGATAGTTCTGTTACTGCCATGATGCTGCACGAACAAGGTTACGAAGTAATTGGCATTACCATGAAAACATGGGATTATGCGGCTTCGGGCACTGGCAAAAAGGAAACAGGTTGCTGTAGCCTTGACTCTATAAACGATGCACGAACCATAGCTGTACAAAAAGGTTTCCCGCACTACATATTGGATATACGGGGTGAGTTTGGCGATTTTGTGATTGATAATTTTGTTGACGAATATCTCGCAGGCCGCACTCCTAATCCATGTGTGCTGTGCAACACTCACATTAAGTGGGATGCGCTGATGAAACGTGCTGATATGCTCGATTGCGAATTTATCGCCACGGGACATTATGCTAAAGTGCGCAATGAAAACGGACGTTATATTGTTTCAAAAGGTTTAGATCATACCAAAGATCAAAGCTATGTGCTTTGGGGATTAGAGCAGGATAAACTTGCCCGCACTAAATTTCCGATTGGTAATTTTCGTAAAACTGAAATTCGCCAAATGGCTATGGACATGGGCTTTGAAGAACTTTCGAAAAAGAGTGAGAGCTATGAAATATGTTTTGTGCCGGGAAATGATTACCGCGAATTTCTCCGTCATAAAGTGGACGGCATTGATGAGCGATTGGCTAACGGGAAGTTTATCAGCACCGAAGGAAAAGTTATCGGAACACATAAAGGTTATCCATTTTACACCATTGGTCAGCGCAAAGGATTGGAAGTTGCTTTTGGCGAACCTATGTATGTGGTAAAAATTATTCCCGAATCAAATACTGTAGTGCTTGGTCATTATGATGATCTGCAAAAGCAGGAAATGTGGGTGCGCGATGTGAACCTGATTAAATATCCTCACATCAATAACAGGTTAGAAGCTTTAACTAAAATTCGTTACAAGGACGCGGGCACACACAGCACATTAAGCATGAGCGGTGATATGATGCGTGTTGACTTTCATAAACCGGTTAATGCCGTTGCACCCGGACAAAGCGCAGTGTTTTATGAAGATGATGATGTAATAGGAGGAGGCTTTATTGCAAAAGAGGAGCCTGTTGGTAAATTAAGTTTTGACAGTAAATATTCAGTTGCATTGTAGAGACGTTGCATTGCAACGTCTTAACAGATATTCGGTTGCATTGTTGTACAGAGACGTTGCATTGCAACGTCTCTATGCGTATCGGGTTGCATTGTAGAGACGTTGCAATGCAACGTCTCTACGCGACCGATACACAACACCAAATATTTTTCATACTTTAGCTGCGAATGAAAAACACTCCCTCCGCAATCCTTCTTTTTTTTATTTGCCTTGCAATATTTTCATGCAAGAAAAACAGTACTACAGAAACGCCTTACCTTGGCTATTCTTACTTCCCCGACAATGTAGGCCACTACATTATTTATGATGTGGACTCTGTGGAAAAAGATGGCTTCACAGGCATAGTAACTCACAGCACATACCAAATCAAAGAAATTATTGAATCCGTTTTTACTGATAACCAGGGACGTCCAACTTTACGCATTGAGCGTTACCGCAAAGATTCTGTTTACTATCCCGATTGGACTATTTACAATGTATGGACAGCAAACCTCACCGCAACAACTGCCGAGCGTTTTGAAAATAATATTCGCTATATTAAATTAACTTTCCCGGTACAAAACGGCAAAACATGGAATGGCAATGCTATGAACACTGATGTGGAGGAAGATTATGAATACACTGGCATACATGAACAGATGACAATTAACAATCTCACATTCGATTCAGTAACTACTGTGCTTCAAGCGGATGAACTCTTCAATTTTGTATCGCCTAAGTATAAGCAAGAACAATATGCGGCCGGTGTGGGACTTGTTTATCGCAAGAAGTTAGAACTTCAAACGCAGATTGACACCAGCACCGGACTGCCTGATACAAGCTCATATATTGATTACACGGAGCGCATTAATGCTTTTGGAAATTGATTTCTCGCTATTAGTAAAATATCAGTTATAAATAGAAACATTTTGATTTCCCTTGCTTTTAAGGATGGCATCTATCACTACTTCAAGCACCAAAACATTCCATTCTACATTGTAATAAAATAAGAGATAATGATTGGGGTTTTTAGTTGAAAAGATTGACAAATAGTTTTGATACCTTTTTATTGAAACGTCATCCCACTCAAGAATATCCATATTGTTTGGCAATAGCAGGCCATATTCGTGAAATGTAATTCCTGAAATTTCAAATGTTTTATTTGATGCAAACAGAGAGCAATAGTTTTGGATAACGGGCAAAAAATAACATTCATATAAAGAGCCAACAATTTTTGCATACTTGCTATTCAAAATTTCTTTATTTATTCCATAAAGTGTTTTCAAACGGATTTTTATGATTTGCTGATTCTTGTTTTTTATATCAACACAATATATTCTTCCAAAATAAAATGTGGTGCCGCGAATCCATTTTACTCCAAATCTGAATGATTCAATTTCTTCCTTTAACCATTTAACCGGTTGTTCACTAAATGGTGATGAATTATGCAATTGTAAACATCCAGGTTCAATTACTAATTCTCTGCGCCATGATAAGACATCCGGCTTAAAATTTATTATGATTTTATCTGACATTTAACCTGTAAATAAAGGGACTTTAATTTTCTCAATACCTTGCATTAAGGACAATTAGCAGCCAAATGCATAGTATATTAATGCGCTATTGTAATAAATTGCAATCTCTTAATAAATTTTTCTTCCAGGTTTGCTTTTAATTAAAGTTAAAAACTATTTTTACGCCATGCTTTTCGCATTCATTTCATGAAAACAAGTAATCAAACAACAATAAAATAATGCCGATGAAAAAATTAATCTTTACATTCTTATTTATTATTGCTTCTGTAGCAAGCTATGGTCAGGGCTGCATTTATAGCCAGGATTTTGAAAACCCTATCACAGGGATTTCATCTGTAGGTAATCCGGGTTTTGTCCCCAACACAGTATTATACCATGATGGTGTGCAAAGTTATTTTGGTACTTATGCCGCCACTGATTCGGCAGTTGCTACCACTGTTGACATTGATCTTTCAGGTATGACTTTTGTCAAACTCAAGTTCTGGCACATCTGTAAGATCGAATTTTTCGATATGGGCATCATTGAGGTTTCAAATGATGGCGGTGTTAACTGGACTAAATTAACCAGTGCGCAGTACGAAAACAATAACATTCCCCCGAGTAATTTTTTTTCCCAGGGAAATAAATTTACGGAAGCTGCCTATACAGGATGGCATCCCGCTGATACAGTAACACCTGTTGACAGCAGTTGGTGGAGAGAGGAAACCTTTAATATTTCATCAATTGTGGGCAGTGGTAGTGTAACCAATGCAAAGATTCGCTTTGTGGAAAAGGATTTAAATGGCAATGGCATGGCCGGCCGCGTTGGCTGGTATATTGACCAGATTTGCGTACTGGCTGCACCATGCGAAATTGATCCTCCAACCTTTACTCTTTTGACACCATTAACCGGCACTGTTTACAACCTTGGACCTTACAACTTAAATGCTTATGTAAATGATGCATCGGGTTTAGCCGGTGTTTATATATTTTGGACTATTAATAATATTCCTCAACCTGTTATTCCAATGTTTAACCCGGGTGGAGATAGTCTTTATACCGGCCAAATACCTGCTGTTGCTGATAGTGATACTGTATGCTATTACTTTTGGGCATTTGATGCATCGTGCATTACAGCCGAAACATATTATCCTCAGCCTCCCACTTCTACTATTTGCTTTATTGCCTCATCGGGAATCAGCTTCCCTTATTGCGATAATTTTGATGTGAATTTGGATTTATGGACTGATTCAACAGTTGCCAATTCGGGATGGGAATTAGGGACACCGAATTTTGGTTTAACCAATACAGCACATTCATCGCCTAATTCATGGGATATTTCTCTTAACTCAGGATATTCTGCAAACTCCGAAGCCTACTTAACTTCACCGGTGTTTAATTTTAATAATACGCAAAATGCAAGAATGAGTTTTTGGTATAACTGTGCCACCGATAATTTTGACGAGGCTGGAGTTCGTTTAGAGATTTCTGTGAATAGTTCTCCCTGGAGCGTACTTACAACTGCTGACGATCCATCAGCCGTAAATTGGTATAATTCTACTAACCTTTCGTCATCAGGTACTGCCGGCTGGGGTGGCAATTCAGGTGGATGGAAAGAAGCTAAGTTTAACCTGAACTCATTCAGTAATACGGGCAATCTTCAAATGCGTTTTGTATTTACGTCAGATTTCAACACTGGTGATGGATTTTCAATTGACGATTTCTGCATCATTCAGCCGCCACCTGAAGATATGGGAGTTGACCAAGTTATAGAACCGTTTCCAAGTTCAGGTGCAGGTACCACTTCAAATGCAATTGTAAGAGTGCGTAATTATGGTACAGCTACACAAACAACTTTTGATGTTGTTTATTCCATTAATAATATTCCGCAAGATACTGTAGCTTATACAGGATCGCCACTTGCACCTAATGATACAGCTATTGTTACTTTGTCAACATTTCCTGTTCCATCATTATTTTATGATTTCTGTGCTTGGACTGTTTTACCTGCTGATGCCGATCATACTAATGATACATTATGTGAACAGCATCAGGGTATTCCTGTACTTGCCTTAACTTATTGTAATGATTTTGATGCAGGCGGTGGTGCAGGCTGGACAAGTATTCCATCACCAATAGGTAATACGCTATGGGAATTAGGAACACCGGCTTTTGGTGTTACTAACACAGCCTATTCAAATCCAAATTCATGGGACATCAATTTAACCACGGCTTACGAAAACGAAGCGGATGCAAAGTTGGTTTCACCGTTCTTTGACTTTACAGGAATGGCTAATGTCGGTTTAAGTTTCTGGCAAAACCGCAGAGTAGAAACAAATTGGGATGGTGTGCGTATTGAATATTCTGAAAATGGGCTTCCATGGCAGGTATTGGGTTCGATAGGAGCAATTCAGAGTGTAAACTGGTACACCAACACCATCAATTCGAGTGGAGGTTTACCAGCTTGGGATAATACTACTGGTGGTACCTGGATTAAGTCATCACTTAATGTAAGCCAGTTTAACAATGTCGGATTAGTTCAATTGCAATTTGTATTTACATCAGACCTTAGCGTAATATGGGATGGTTTCTCGATTGATAATTTTTGTCTTACCCTTCCACCTCCAACTGATGTGGGTGTTGATTCAATTTTATCGCCAACTGCCAATTCAGGCGCAGGTACAAGCTCAGATGTAATAGTACGCGTGCGAAATTTCGGTTCGCAACCGGTAACTAATTTTGATGTTTATTATGTTTATGCAGGAACCACTTACGGCCCTGTTAATTACAGCGGAACGGCAATTGCACCTAATGCTACATTGATTGATACAATTGCACCTCAAATCGTAATACCTCCTGGTGCATTTTGTATTCAGGCTTATACTTCGCTTGCCGCAGATATGGATCATACGAACGATTCACTCAGTGGATGCATGTTTGGAGTACCGGTTGATACATTGAGTTATTGCAACGACTTTGAAGGAGCATTTGTTGATTGGTCAGCCACACCTACACCGGGTGGAGGTTCAACCTGGGAATTAGGAACTCCAAATTTTGGCGTTACTACAGGTGCACATTCAGGTGTTAATGCATGGGATGTTGATTTGAACTCTGGCTATACAAGCAACGCTAATACTACACTTAACTCACCATTCTTTGATTTTTCTACTGCATCAAATGTCCAGTTATCGTTTTGGAGAAATAACCGTGTTGAAAACGCCTTTGATGGTGCGCGGATTGATTATTCAATTGGTGGCGGCACGTGGAATGTGTTAGGAACTTTTCCCGATCCTAATGGAGTAAATTGGTACAATGATGTTTCTCTAAATTCAAGTTTATTACCCGCATGGACTAATGCTTCCAGCGGATGGATTAAATCAGAGTACAATATGAGCCAGTTTAATAACCAGGTTCCATTGCTTCAGTTGCGATTTGCATTTACTTCTGATGCTACTGTAATTCAGGATGGATTTTCTATTGATGATTTCTGTTTGAAAAACCCTCCCCCGTTTGATGGCGGAGTAATTTCAATTGATGCACCTGTGCAGCAGGGCCTTGCAATAGGTTCAGCGTATAACATTGATGTTACTATACGTAATTTCGGGCAAAACGCTATCAGCAATTTCCCTGTGGTTTATAAATTTAACGGAAGCACCTTCACCGGAACATTTACAGGTACGATTCCTCCGAGCTTCATTGCTACTCAGACTTTTACATGCCCGGTTCCATTTATAGCAATCAGCGGATCGTTTGATATATGCGCATGGACAGAAGTGCCGAGCGATGGCGATGCGGCAAACGATACTACGTGCAGAACTTATGTGGGTGTGCCAACTATTACCCCTACATATACTGATAGTTTTGATGGTCCAAATATCGGGTGGACTACTGAGTCGGCCAATCCTCAAACAATTTGGGAATTAGGCGCTCCTAACTTCGGAACTACGAACAGTTCATATTCTCCACCAAACTGCTGGGATATAAATCTTAACAACACCTATTTCGCAAATGCTAATGCATCGCTTGTTTCTCCATATTTTGATTTTACAACTGTAGTTAAAGGTGAGCTTTCATTCTTTATGAATTACAAGGTTGATAATTTTAATGGCGAAGGTATGCACGTGGAATATTCAATTAATGGTGGAGGAAGCTGGAATGTTTTAGGTGCTGTAGGTGCAGCTAACTCAATTAACTGGTACAATTCGAATAACATATTCTCAAGCGCCACAGAAGGCTGGAATGGATCCGCACCGTGGCAGCTTACTAAATTTGTAGATAATAATGGCGACATGGATGGCCAGCCTAACGTGCGTTTCCGTTTCGTATTTACATCTGATGCATTCCCAACAGGCGATGGAGTTTCAATTGATGATATAAAAGTTTATCGTCCTATTCCAAATACTGCAGCTACACTTGATGTAAAAGCAACTTACGGAATTTTGCAGCCCGGCATGCAGTCGCTTTCAGGGTTAATTAAAAACACAGGCTACATTCCATTGACCAGCGTACTTGTTACTTTGCAGGTAGATGCCGTTATTATCTGTACTGATACTATTAATCCAACACCAACGCCTGGCGGTGTTCCGTTTGACTCTACATTCTGGCATACTTTCTCATGCCAGTGGAATGCCTCGCCAGGTGCACATGATATTTGTATCTGGACCTCATATCCTAACCAAACGGTTGATGAGTTTCCGAGCGATGATACTACATGTGTAGTATTAACAGTATTTGATACCATTTCGCAATTCCCATACTGCACTGATTTTGAAAGCGGCCCTAAATGGGTTACTTTAAATTCAACTACGTTTGCTCAAACCAGCAGTTGGGAATTAGGTACGCCTATTAAAACTAATTTTATAGGTGCTTTCAACGGAAGCAATGCATGGGTTACAAAACTTGCAGCCGAGTATCCAAACTTAGACGAAAGCTCATTGTTTACACCTGTATTTAATGTTGGCATAGGCAAATGTTATGAGCTTAGTTTCATGCACAATTTCGATATGGACTTGTTTAATGACGGTGGCTCTATAGAATATTCAATTGACAGCGCCAAGACCTGGAAGGTGTTAGGAGATATAGGGGATGCGGTTAGCTGGTACAATTCAGTTTATATAGCTGCGTATGGCTTCCCTGTTCATGCCGGATTTACCGGATTTAATGGCGGATGGATTTCATCTTCTCATAACTTTAAGGCACCGGCTACCGGAACTGTGATTTTCCGTTTCCGCTTTAGCTCCGATCAAACCAATAATGCTGACGGATGGGAGATTGATCAATTCTGTTTCAAAGAAATTACCGGTTCATGTGTTACTGCAGTTGAAGAGCCTGCGGCAGCCGGGTTGTATCTTTACCAAAATGCTCCTAACCCTGCAAGTGGTTCTACAACTATTGCATTTAACCTGCCTGCATCAGGCAAAGCAGAGCTGACTGTAACTAATCTTGTTGGACAAATAGTGGCTAAGCCCGTTAACGATAATCTTGGAGAAGGTCGCCACACGGTTAATTTGAATTCGAAAGATTTTACACCTGGTATTTATTACTACACGCTTAAATTTAACAATAGTAAAATTGTGCGTAAGATGGTGATCACTCAGTAATGAATAACTTGAAACGTTAGTTTCGCAAGAAGTATAACGCATTAAATAAAAGCCTCCCGGAAGTTTTTTTCGGGAGGCTTTTTGTTGGCGTATAATCGGTGTTTTAAAAAAAATACTTTTCGCATTTTATTGGTACAATTTTTCGTGATGTTCCAAAAGTTTGCTTTCAATTAAAATGTGATAGCTTTATGCTGTAATAAATCACAAATTGAAATGATGGAACCATATAATAACTACATCATACCATTAACTAAATTAAAAAAAATTGCAAGGATTAACCACTTAGTTTTATCTTAAATCTTATCATTTAAATCATTATAAACTATTTTCTAATTATGAAAAAAATCACACAAATCATTATTGCCTGCTTTATGCCGGTATGCATGCAGGTCCATGCACAAAGTACAACGCCCGATCTTAATATACCGGTCACTAACGGACAGGTTAGCACCCTGCTTCGGGATGGTAACACAATTTATGCAGGGGGGTCATTCTCAGGTGTAGGTTATAACACAGGTAGTTTTGTTAAAAATAAAACAAACAATGATAAACCTGTAACACAATTTCCTTTTTTAAACGGAACTATTTATGATGCTGTTTCTGATAGCAGCGGAGGCTGGTATGTAGGCGGTTCGTTTTCTATTACGGTGGGGGGCACTTCCTATTCAAATCTTGTTCATGTAACTTCGGGAGGAATTATTGCAACTGCGTTTAATCCTCAGCCCAACAGCACTGTAAGAGCGCTTGCACTTATTGGTAGCACATTATATGTGGGCGGCAGTTTCAGTCTTATAAGCGGGGCTAACCGCACGCATCTTGCTGCACTTAATAAAACTAACGGGAATGAAACTACGTGGAATCCCGATTTAAATGGTGATGTATATTCCATACAGGCACAGGACAGTATGGTAAGCATAGGAGGATCTTTTACGCTGGCAAATGGCAAGCAGCGGGAGTACTTTGCAGTTTTAAAAACGAGCAATGCCACAGCTTACGATTATTTTCAGACAACTAACAGCTATGTGTTTGCCCTTCACCGAAAGGGTAATCAACTGTTCACGGGAGGCTATCCTTCCTATACCGGTTATCATACCGGGGGTGCCGCACTTTTACAGGGCACTACTGCCACCCCGCAATATGATTTTCCGCGAACAAACGGGGCAGTTTATGATGCTGTAAGCGATGGAAGTGGCGGATGGTATATAGCGGGTGCATTTACACAGGTTGGTCTTGCAAGCCGCAGTTATATTGCTCACATAAAAGCTGATAATACACTTGATCCTAATTTTCAGCCTGCCGCTAATGGCCCTGTAAATGCCCTTGCACTTAGCGGAACTACCTTATATATTGGCGGAAGCTTCAGCATTTTAAATGGTGTCACCAAAACATACCTCGCTGCTGTTAACAAAAATACAGGAGCTACCATCAATAGTTTTAATACCGTAGTGAATGGCGCTGTTTATGCCCTGCATCTGCAAGACACTTTATTGTTTACAGGTGGCACATTTACCCGCATCAACGGTTTGACAAAAACTTACCTCGCTTGCATTAATACCGTTACCCATGAAGTGCAGCAGGACTATGGTAATGCAAACAGCTATGTTTTCAACTTTTATGCAAACAATAACCTGTTATACTATTGCGGTTACTTCAGCAGAACAGGTTTTAATACACTGGGAATAGCGCAATTTACAACAGGAAAAGCTGTGCCTGTTTATAATTTTCCGACTACTAACGGTAGTGTAAACGCAGTTATCAGTGACGGCAGCGGAGGCTATTATATCGGTGGAAGCTTCTCTGCTGTTAATGATGTGGCAAGGGCAAACGTAGCACATATACTTGCCAATAAAACTATTGACCCGTCATTTACAGCAAACACTAACGGACCGGTAAATGATCTTGCTTACAACGGTTCAAACCTTTTTATAGGAGGAGGTTTTTCAACTGTAAACAGCACTTCCCGCTTATATCTTGCAGCGGTAAATGGCACTACCGGCACCCTGGTAAATACCTGGATTGCTGATTGCGGTTCAACAGTGCTTAGCATGTTTCTTAAAGGACCAACACTTTATATAGGCGGAACTTTTACTACAGTTAAAGGCACTGCCCGCACTTATGCTGCTGCAGTAAATGCCGGTAACGCTGCTCTTACAACATGGGCGCCTAATCCAAACAGTTATGTGTTTGACCTGCTTACCAATGCGTCAGGAAGTAAAGTATATATGTGCGGATATTTTTCGCAGGCTGGCGGACAAACGCGCAGTTACGTTGCAGCGGTTAACAATACCAATGGCAACGCCACCGGGTGGCATCCTATTTTAAATAGCTACTGCTATGCACTTGAACTCAATGCCAATACAGTATTGGCAGGTGGCGATTTTACAACTGTGAACACAATTTCACGAAATCATATTGCTGCAATTGATTCCGGCAACGGAAATCCTACATCATGGAATCCGAATATTAACGGGAAAATAGAAGTGATAACCAAAAGCGGAACTACTATTTATGCCGGAGGTAATTTTACGCAGGCAGGCGGAGCAACTACGCGAAATAATATATGCGCCATTGATGCCTCAACCGCGGCCGTAACATCATGGAATCCTGCTACTGACGGGCAGGTTTATGCTATATGCATTGATGGTAGCAAAGTAATAGCCGGTGGAGGCTTTGGCTTTTCCAATTCAAACAACCGCAATTATGTGGCATGCCTTAATATGAATAATGGGGTGGTAAGCGCTTTCAATCCTTCCCCTAACAGTTATGTATATGCACTTGGTGGTAATGCTACCAAGGTTTTTATAGGCGGTGATTTTTCAACCGTTCAAACTATTGCAAGATTAAATGTTGCAGCCTGCAATCCCACAAACGGTAATTTGCTTTCGTGGAATGCAAATCTGAATGGAAGAGTTGATGCGCTGAATGTGATAGGGACTAAGGTATATGCAGGAGGTAACTTTACGCAGGTGAACACCAGCACTGCTAGAAATTATTATGCGGCATTTGATGAAAGCACAGCAATTGCCACGAGCTGGAATCCCGCGGCCAATGCTGCACCCGGCACTTACGGGTTTATAAAGAGTGACGGCACTGATATATTGCTGGGAGGTACTATTGATTACCTTAACGGGGGCACACGCCAGTATGCTTCATGCATTGATGTTACAACAGGAAAAGTAACAGGATGGACGGCTAACTGTAACAGTTACGTGTATGCTATTGCAGGCTACGCAAATAAAATTTACCTCGGAGGATCGTTTAGTACAGTTAACACCATTCCGCGTGCATGTCTTGCTGCTGTAGATGCAACTACGGGCAGCCTGCTTAACTTTAATCCCGGCCTGTCAAACATAAGTTCGATACAAAGCATTTATAATAATAATGACACCACTTATGCGGGAGGCAATTTTACTGAGAGCACCGGCAATCATTTGCTCTCATTTAAATCAAATGGCAGCCTTATAACTTCATGGGCTCCTATGCCAAATACAACAGTGCAGATAGTGCGTGGTTATAATAAAGACATTGTTTTCGGAGGAAGCATCACTTATGCAAAATATACTAATCGCAGTAATTTGTTTTCTTACAATGCTTCATCAGGAGCAATAAATGACTGGGCGCCAAAGATCAATGGTGAAGTTAAAGCGCTTACAGTTAAAGGTACTGTGCTTTATATTGGCGGTAGTTTTACGTATGTTGAAACAAGCACGTCACGTAACAGGCTTTGTGCTTATAATAAAACAACAGGTGTACTGCAGGCGTGGAATCCTAATGCCGATAACGAAGTATATGACCTGGCTAATGATGGCACTTACATTTATGCCGGGGGCGCTTTTAATACAGTAGGCAGCAGCACACGTCACAAGGCTGTAAGCTTAACCGGAAGCGGCAACGGTGTTGTACAGGCGTGGAACCCTAATCTTGACAATTACTGTAGAAGCATTTGCATTACGGGGAGCACAGCTTACCTGGGCGGGCAATTTACCACCGCAGCAGGAGGTACAAGTCGTAATCGTCTTGCTGCAGTAAATCTCACAAATGGTGCACTGCTATCATGGAATCCAAATGTAACAGGTGGTGATGTTTACAGCATTGACGCGTATCTCGGAAATATTTATGTGGGAGGATCATTCACAGGCATTTCAGGAGCAACACGTAACAGGTTAGCTTCTTATAAAGTTTCTAATAACACATTAAGGGCATGGGATCCTGATGCAGCTAACGGAACCATATATGCTTTTGCATTTAATACCAACGAGGTTTACATCGGTGGATCTTATACTACCATTAAAGGACTGCCGCGAACCCGTCTTGCAGCAGTTGACACTGCCAACAGTTCAAGTTTGCGTACGTGGACACCGGCCATTAACAGCAATGTATATGCCCTCGCAGTATCAAACAATAGATTGTTTGCAGGTGGTGCCTTTTATGATACAGGCACTGAAACAGTGCGTACAAATTACTTTTCAGGATATAATATAACAGGCAGCAGGTTCAGTAATGATGAGTTGGTGAGCAGCAACAGTTTTGAAAAAGATAATGTGATAAATGTTTATCCTAATCCTGCATTGCACGAATTAAATATTGTTGCCGATATGCCCTTAACAGAAGCTTATGTGGTAATTACAAATGCAACGGGACAGCAAGTGGTCGCAAAGAAAATTGAAGCAGGCGATGGTTTTGCAAATGCAATAACAATAGAACAACTACCTGCAGGCATTTATACGGTTACGTTAACTGCAAATGAAAAGCAGCATACTGCAAGATTTATAAAGCAATAAAATAATCATCTAAATAAAATCCACTTCCACACGGGGGTGGATTTTTTATTGGTGCTTATTGGTATGAAAACTTCCTGTTGCAGCAACGGGATTAACATTCCAAAAAGAAAAATTTCCTTTTCTTGCAGGTCAATCATGCTATCAGTTATATCGCAATATCGTGAATCGTTTGCCGGCCTTCAGCGCAATATCTGGGTGCTTTCTATTGCCATGTTTATCAATAGAAGTGGCTCTATGGTATTGTTGTTTACTTCATTGTACCTCACTAAAGAATTACATTTTAGTATCAGCGAAGCAGGGCTTGTAATGAGTTGCTATGGTGTCGGTAGTATATTGGGCAGTTATTCCGGGGGCTGGCTTACTGACAGGAAAAATCATTTCGACATCATGCTTTTTTCGCTTGTTAGCTGCGGACTAATACTTCCACTGATGTTATTCGCCACCTCAAAATTATTCATCATCCTTATTATTTTTTTCTACGCATTTGCTGCTGATATGTTTCGCCCGGCTAACTCTGCGGCTATAGCAGTCTATTCAGATTCGGGAAACCGTACCCGGTCTGTTTCATTAGTCAGGCTCGCAGTTAATTTAGGATTTTCAGTTGGTCCCGCAATTGGGGGATTTGTTGCTTTGCACTTAGGATATAAGTGGCTATTTGTGATTGATGCATTATCAAGTTTTGCTGCGGCAATTATGCTCTATAATTATTTGCCAAAACAAAAATTGGAAAAAAACCGTCATGAAAATGATGTATTAAATGACCGCAGCACATCCGCTTATCGCGATTACCGGTACTTAGTTTTTATTTTATTGGTTGCGTTATGGGGCATGTGTTTCTTCCAATTGTTTGCAAGTGTGCCGCAGTATTTCAGCCGCGAGAGTCATTACAATGAAGATACCATTGGTCTGCTGCTTGCATTAAACGGACTCTTAGTGGTGATCATTGAAATGCCGTTGATAGCCGCTTTGCAAAGAACTAAAAATATGTTTTCGTATATCATTGCAGGTACATTATGCATTCCTGTTGCATTTGGAATTTTAGTGGCAGGGCATGGACTGATGATCATGGCAATCATTTATACTTTTATGATCACAATGGCCGAGATATTTGCCATGCCATTTATGATGAATTATGCCCTGTCAAGACCAAAGCCTGAAAGACAGGGACAATATTCGGCTTTATATTCTATATCATTCGGCCTTGCAATCATTGCCGCCCCTTCAGTTGGTTTAGGCCTGGCAAGTGCTTACGGTTTTAATACCATGTTTGGTTTTTTTATAGCAATCAGTTTATTTATTGCG
The DNA here is from genome assembly GCA_039931675.1 of Bacteroidia bacterium. Classification (GTDB taxonomy): domain Bacteria; phylum Bacteroidota; class Bacteroidia; order AKYH767-A; family OLB10; genus JAEUTH01. The sequence continues at coordinate 28,683 of JBDTRM010000285.1, forward strand.
TTAGGGTTTGGTTTGCTGGGGAGGAAGGGTTAGGCCTCCCCCCGGAGGGCGCTGATGCAGCATCTACCGAGTAAGCGCATTCAACACATCGCTGCGTGTGATGATATAAGTTTTGTCAACTTTAAAATCTCTTACAAGCACAGCATTATGCTCAGCCGTAAGCATCCCCGAAAGGGAATCTATAGGAGTGCTGATGTCAACGAAAGGAAATGCGGGTTGCATGATGGTGGAGATAGGCTGCGATTTTATATCGGGATTGTTTACGATGGCTTTATAAACTTCGGTTTCATTTAGTGAACCTGTAATGCGCTTGGCTGTGGTTACCGGAATTTGCGAATAATCTTTTTGCTGCATTATCTTAACTGCACTTTCTATTGTGTCGGTGCTTTCGAGGGCTGTGAGTTCACCTTTTTGCGAGGTAACCAAATCCTTTGCAGTCAAACCCTTCTTATCAAAATAACCTTTCTCGCGCATCCATTCATCGTTATACATTTTGCCGAGATAACGCGTGCCGTGATCGTGAAAAATAACCACCACCACATCGCCTTCTTTAAATTTATCTTTCAGTTGCATCACTCCCGCCATAGCGCTGCCTGCGCTGTTGCCGGCAAAGATGGCTTCCTTACGTGCTATTTCGCGGGTCATTAATGCTGCATCCTTATCAGTAACTTTTTCAAAGAGGTCAATCAAATCGAAGTTTACATTTTGTGGTAAAAAATCTTCACCAATACCTTCAGTCACGTAAGGATAAATTTCATTCTTATCAAAGATGCCCGTCTCTTTATATTTTTTGAAAACAGAACCATAAGTATCAATACCAAAAATTTTAATGTTGGGATTTTTCTCTTTAAGAAACTTTGCCACTCCGCAAATAGTTCCGCCTGTGCCAACACCAACAACGAGGTGCGTAATTTTTCCATCGGTCTGTTCCCATATTTCAGGACCTGTGGTTTCATAATGCGCCTGCGAGTTGGAAGGGTTATCATATTGATTCGGTTTCCACGAATTAGGAATTTCCTTAACCAATCGTGTCGAAACCGAATAGTAGGAGCGGGGGTCTTCAGGATCAACATTGGTAGGACACACAATTACATCTGCACCAAAAGCGCGCAGGGCATCAAACTTTTCTTTCGATTGTTTATCGGTGCTGGTGAACACGCATTTATAACCTTTGATAACGGCAGCTATTGCTAAACCCATCCCGGTGTTACCGCTGGTGCCTTCAATAATTGTTCCTCCGGGTTTTAACCGCCCATCTTTTTCGGCATCTTCAATCATCTTTAGAGCCATGCGGTCTTTAATGCTGTTGCCGGGATTAAACGTTTCAATCTTTGCCAGCACCGTTGCCTTTATATCTTTAGTGATGTTATTGATACGCACCATCGGAGTGTTACCGATGGTATCAAGAATGTTATCGCAGATTTTTTTCATGATGTGTTTGTTTGAGGGCGGCAAAGAAAAGAAAAAACGTTTGAGGTTTAGGTTAAACCTTATAGGTTTTAAAAACCTATAAGGTTTGATGCAGATAAAGAAAAAACGTTTCAGGTTTTTGGATTTGGGTTATCAATTGTTAGGGCAGATTTTGTAGGGGCAAACCCTTGTGGTTGCCCCATGCAGACGATTTTTTACACGAAAGAAAGGGCAACCACAAGGGATTGCCCCTACATTTTTATCCCATCAAAATTATTTACATACATTCGTTCAGATATTTTAAAACCCTTACGGGGAATGAAAAACCGGGTACTCTTTATTGTTTTGTTTTTGGGGATGTGTGCAGGGCTACTACAGGCGCAAAATAAGCAAGGGAATATTTGGTATTTTGGTAATTATGCAGGAATTGACTTCAACAACGGAACGCCAGTAGCTTTAACTAATAGTGCTATGTATCAAATGGAAGGATGTTCAAGTATTGCTGATAGTTTGGGAAATCTTTTATTTTATACAAGTGGCAACAATGTCTGGAATAAACAACATCAAATGATGCCCAACGGTTGGGCTTTGCATGGAGGTTTGTCCTCTTCACAATCAGCGCTTATAGTACAGCAACCCGGAAGTTATAACCTTTATTACATTTTCACTGCTGATGAGGAGGCGGGGTCAGATGGGTTTTGTTATTCCATAGTTGATATGAATGCTTCAGGTGGATTGGGTGACGTTATCCAAAAAAATGTTCAATTGTTAAATCAGGTGACTGAAAAGATAACGGCTTGTTTTGATAGCACAGGCTTAGGTGTGTGGGTAATAACGCATGACTGGGGAAATAGTAGCTTTTTAGCTTATCATCTAACCTCATCAGGTTTGAATTTGGTTCCAACAATAAGTAATGTTGGACCTTTAATAAACGGGAATATTTACAATGCAATAGGGTGTCTTCAATCCAATACAACAGGCAGCTATCTCGCAATGGCAAATGAGAATGCCTATCCCGATAAATTCTATTTATTTAACTTTGATAATAGTACGGGAACCATTTCTAACCAGATTATTTTGAATGTGCCTGCCTTAATTAATGGACCTTATTTACCTTATGGGGTCGCTTTTTCTCAAAATGGCGAAGTATTGTATGGTACAGTGCATACCCCCCAAGTTAGTATCTTATATCAATGGGATTTATCATCAGGAAATGCAGCAACAATCAATGCTTCAATTTTAAGTATTCCCGATTCCTCGCCACTTCATGAAGTCGGTGCCATTGCTCTTGCTCCTGATAAAAAAATTTATTGTGCAAAGTGGCAATCCACTTTTATTAGCGTAATCAATAATCCTGACATAGTTGGATTGGGTTGCAACTATGTTGACAGTGCAATCTACCTTCTCGGAATGCAAAGCTATTTGGGGTTACCTAATTTTAATGTGGGAATATTTAAAAAGGCTGCTCCTGCTATTAACCTTATGAGCACAGACACCCTCTTCTGCGAAAAACACTGCATAGACTTTTATGATTTAAGCACCAACTCCCCCACCTCATGGCAATGGCTTTTCCCCGGTGCTGATAGTTTGACAAGCACACTTCAAAACCCAACTAATATATGTTACAATATTTACGGTAGCTATGATGTTACTCTTATTGCATGCAATGCCGCAGGCTGCGATACCTTGCATCTTACCAACTTTATAAACTGCTATCAAAACCCAACAGACAGCATTTATCAATCAAACGATACCTTGTTTTCATTGCCTGCTTTCGGCTATCAGTGGTATGAGGTAACCAACGGAATTATTGCAGGCGCTACCAATCAATATTTTATTCCGCAACAAGCGGGCAGTTATTATTGTATCGCAAGTGATTCAATTGGTTGCGCGGGGAGTTCGGGTACTATTGTTATAACAGGGACCTCACCCCAGCCCTCTCCAAAGGAGAGGGAGTTCTCCGTCATTCCAAATCCGTTTGGTGATAAAATAATCATTACTTTTAAAAATAAAAATTTCAAACAGCTATCAATAACAATTAAAAATGTTTTGGGGCAAAATGTTTATAGCCGCGTCTGTTCCCCTTCAGGGGTTAGGGGTTCTTCAGGAGTCAACGGTTCTTTTGAAATAGATTTATCATCTCTCCCTCAAGGCATTTATTTTCTTGATGCAAACATTGATGGAGAAAGCACAGTGAAGAAAATTGTGAAAAAGTAAAACCACAACACTGCTTCCCACAGTATTTTGCGAACAAAATAAATGACATCAATTTACCCCGTTTTGTATTTAAGCTCTTTTCAACTCGCAACATTCAATTACTTTTGTCCGAACATAATTATTTGATTCATGAAAAAATTACTTCTTGTTATAGCACTCATCATAAGTGCAAATGCATATTCGCAAAACCGTTACGTTGTTTATTTTACCGATAAAAATAATACGCCATACTCGCTAAGCAATCCGCTGGCTTATCTCACGCAGCGTTCTATTGATCGAAGAGTAAAACAAAACATTGCCATTGATAGTCTCGACCTTCCGGTTAACGCTACCTATATTCAAGGTGTTATAGCAACAGGAGCTACAGTGCTTAATATTTCGAAGTGGTTAAACACAGCAACTATCCAAGTTACAGATACCAACATGCTTGCAGCGGTTAATGCCTTGCCATATATTAAAATCACAACTCATGTTGGGCGACCTGCCAACTCAAATAATTTACCGCTAAATAAATCAAAGGATAAATTTGCGATGGAAAGTGGCTCAGCTATTCCATACTCAACACCCAATAAAACTTCTTCACTTTTATCTTACGGATATTCTGCACACCAGTGTCAAATGCTTAATGGCGATGCTTTGCACGATGCAGGTTTCCAGGGAGATGGAATGATGATTTCAATGATGGATGCAGGTTATATAAATGCAGACATAAGTCCCGTGTTTGATAGCTTACATCTTCAAAATAAAATTAAAGCAACATGGAATTTTGTAAACAGCACCACTGATGTGTTTACCGATCATTGGCATGGAGCCATGTGCTTTTCAATTATTGGTGCAAACAGTCCGGGCGTTTTAATTGGAACTTGTCCACATGCAGATTATTTATTATTAGAGACAGAAGAAAGCCCAGGTGAAAATGTAATTGAAGAATATAACTGGGCATCGGGAGCAGAGTTTGCCGATAGCATGGGAGTAGATGTTACCACCACTTCGCTCGGCTATACCCTGTTTGATGATCCTACAGAAAATCATTCTTACTCAACACTTGATGGCAACACAGCACCAATGAGCATTGCTGCCGACATTGCAGTAAGCCGCGGAATTATTGTAGTAAACAGTGCCGGCAATGAAGGAAACAGTTCATGGAATTATATAAGCGTGCCAAGTGATGCCAATGATATTTTAGCAATAGGCGCGGTTGACAGTGCAGGCAATTATGTTTCATTCAGTGGCAACGGTCCTACGTTTGACGGTCGCGTAAAACCTGATGTGTCAGCACAAGGTGCCGGAACTTATTTTTGGAATCCTAATGGCTATGTTGATTCTGGCGGAGGCACCTCTTTTTCAGGGCCTATAGTTGCCGGGCTTGCTGCATGTTTATGGCAAAAGTTTACTAACAGGAGTGCATTAGAAATTATGGATGCAATAAGACGCAGCGCATCTATTTATAACAATCCCGATACCTTGATTGGATATGGGATACCAAATTTTGCAACAGCCTCAACAATACTTGCAGTTAATGAAATTTCAAACAATAATTCTTTTGCGGTTTATCCGAATCCAGCTACTGATGTGTTGAATATTGAAACATCAAAACATTTAAATAAGTTTAGTTATGAAATTACTGACATAACAGGCAGAGCAATTATTAATGGAAAAGCACAGCAACAAATTTCAGTTGCAAAACTTAATGCCGGAATTTATTTTATCAGAATAAGTGGTGATGGAATTTATGAGGTGGAGAAATTTGTTAAACAGTAATTCAAGAGGCAAGATGCAAGAAGGCTAGAGGCAATACGGGTAGAAGTTGCACATGCGTAAGCCTGTAACAGCGAACTTTAGTTCGCCCCAACAATCGCCTCGCCTGTGGTTGGTGTTTTTTTCACCAACCACCGCAAACACCCACCGTCAATGGTTGGTGAAAAAAACACCAACCATACGCTGCTTTGAATTTTTTACACATTAATCACACTTAAAATAATCAGTCATTGTTTTCTTAAATATATTCCTATTTTTGCCCGCCCTCAGAAATCGGTCTTTACTCATTATGAATTAAAAGAAGAACTAAAGCAGTATCATTAAACTGTAATAATCAAATATCCCTTATTGAATTTACATTATTAAGTATCTATAAAGCGTTAAGCTCAAAATCAAAATTATTCACCTCAAATTAAATTTTTAAAATCTTAGATCTATGAACAAACCAGTAGCACAGCAAAGTAGTGGCAGCGCCAAAAACATGTTTGCTTCAATTGTAATTGTGGTAGCATTAGTTGTTGCATGTCTTGTCTTTTTCCTCATTATGGGAAGCCCGAGCAACTTCGAAGACAATAACACAGCTAACCATCCATTGCCCGGCAATTATCTCGGCATAATTTATAAGGGTGGTGTTATCGTACCCTTGTTAATGACGTTGCTTATTCTTGTGTTTACATTTTCAATTGAGCGTTACATGACGATCAAAAAAGCTGCAGGTAAAACTTCTGCTTACAGTTTCCTTACCAAAATCCGCACGCTGCTTTCTTCAAGCAATGTTGCAGCAGTGGAGCAGGAATGTGACCGCCAGCAAGGCTCTCTGGGCAATGTTGTTAAATCAGCAATGGTTAAATACCGCGAAGTAGAAGGCGAGCAGCAAATGGATAAAGACCAGAAGATTGTCGCCATTCAAAAACAAATTGAAGAAGCTACAGAACTGGAAATGCCTATGCTTCAAAAAAACTTAGTGTTTCTTTCAACCATTGCAACAGTGGCAACTCTTATTGCACTTCTTGGAACAGTATTAGGTATGATCAAAGCGTTTGCTTCGTTAGCGCAAGCCGGTTCGCCTGACTCTATCGGTCTTGCAACAGGTATCTCTGAAGCTTTGATCAACACTGCTTTCGGTATCGGAACATCAGCGCTTGCTGTAATTTCATATAACTATTTTACTACAATGATTGATTCATTGACTTATGCTATTGACGAGGCAGGCTTTAGCATCATTAATACTTTTTCTGCTACTCATAAATAATATTCATAATACTTAAAAAGTAACGAGTATGCCAAAAGTACAAGTAAAACGTAAGCCTCCGCGCATTGACATGACTGCCATGACCGATGTAGCGTTCCTGCTGCTTACTTTTTTCATGCTTACTACCAAGTTCAAACCTGATGAGCCGTTTCTGATTGATACGCCTTCATCGGTTTCAGATTATAAACTACCGGAATCAAATGTTATTCAAATAGCAGTTGACAGAGACGGGCATGTGTTTTTTTCTGTAGGGCAAGGTGATCGTAGAAATATGCTTGAAAAAATGAGCGCGCAATATAATGTAACCTTTACTGAGGTTGAAAAAAAGCAATTTTCATTACTTGAAAATTTCGGAGTTCCCATCCATCAGTTAAATCAGTTGTTGGCATTAAAACCTGCTGATCGTGCAAAAATTAAACAGGCTGGTATTCCAACAGATTCAACTAACAATGAATTGCGCGACTGGATTTTATTTGCGCGCCAGACAAATCCCAAAGCAATAGTTGCTATTAAAGGTGATGGCGATGCAGATTATCCTGTTATGAAAGACATCATCGCAACATTGCAGGAACGAAAAGTGAACAGGTTTAACCTGATCACTAATCTTGAAACTGTGCCTCAATAATTTTCATAGAATTTTAAATTTGTTTATGGAAATTAAATAATTCACAATCTATATAACTGAAGTTTATCATAAATAACCCACCCCGATTGATCGGGATTAATCAGAAAATAAAATGGCTGAAATAGACACCGGTTCCGGTGGAGGCGAAGGTAAGGTTCGTGCCAAGAAGATGGCCGTACACATTGATTTTACTCCAATGGTTGACCTCGGTTTTTTGCTCATCACTTTCTTTATGTTAACCACTACCATGAATAAGCCCCAGGTAATGGAAATTAACATGCCTCTTAAAGAAGATGTGCCGCCCGAAGAGCGCACTAAATTTAAAGAGTCGCAAACGATGACCATCATACTTGGCGAAAAAAATATGGTTTATTATTATTTCGGAATCACCAATCCTGTTGTTGATTCAACTAATTTTAGCCAGGATGGAATTAGAAAAGTATTACTCACCCAAAATTTAAAAAGAAGTCCTGTTTCTGATTCTATTCCTAAGTATAAAAAGATGCTGGATGACAGGATAATTACCCGTGACGAATACAAGAAAAATGTAGCCCGGATTAAAGCCGATAAAAATGCTTTGATAGTTGTTATTAAAGCTGAAGATAAATCGAAGTATAAAAACCTTGTTGATATACTTGATGAAATGGCAATTTGTAATATAGGCCGTTATGCAATTGTTGATATTACCGAGCAAGACAAGCAATTATTAGCCGGAACATTACCCGTAACTGAAAAATAAAAACTATGATTCTCGACACTATAAAGAAAGCATTAGGGCTTGATGATAAAATAGATATCATGGCAAGTAATTGGACCGATGTTGTTTTTAGTGATAAAAACAAAAATTATGGTGCATACTTTCTCCGCAAAATTTATAATGAGCATGTTACACGTGGTGCCATTATTAGCATGATAGTGTTCACTGTTGGTATCAGTGGTCCTAAAATTTATGATTGGATAGCAGGTAATATCAGCGCGTTTAATAAAGTTAAAGTTACCGAAGTTACCGAGTTGATGGCTCCGCCACCATTAGATAAAACTGAACCGCCACCACCGCCACCGGAGGCACCGCCACCGCCACCGTTAAAATCAACAGTAAAGTTTGTTGCTCCTGAAATTGTGGAGGATAAAGATGTAACTGAAGAGCCTCCCCCGACAGTTGAAGAATTAAAAGATGTGGATGTAGGTAAGAAAACTGAAGAAGGCGATCCTAATGGAGTGGATAACAGTTTGGTTGATGAAGGTCCTAAAGTGATTGATGAAACACCACAGATATTTTCAATTGTAGAACAGATGCCTGCATTTCCATCAGGTGGAGAAGAAGGTTTCATTAAATTTATTTCTCAGAATTTTAAGTACCCTGCAATGGAGCGTGAAAATAATATCCAGGGAACTGTGTTTATTGAATTTGTTGTTCGTCCTGATGGTGCAGTAACTGATGTCAAAGTGTTGAAAGGTGTAAACGGAGGACCAGGTTTGGATAAAGAAGCTATTCGCGTAGTTTCATCATCGCCAAGATGGAAGCCTGGCAAACAGAACGGAAAAGAGGTAGCAGTTTATTATCGTGTGCCTGTAAGATGCACGTTGCGATAAAAACCATAATAATATTTATTTAAGCAACCATTATGAACAGCAGATTCTTTATCATTTTTAGTCTGTCCATAATGGTTGCTTATATTTTATTCGGCTTGCTCATTATTTTCTTTCCGCCTGATTTTGCGGCTTTGTACAATCCTTTTATCAGGTATGCATTTTCTTTATTGGTAATTGCTTACGGAATTTTTAGGGGATACAGAGCAGTTAAAATTTATAACCTACATAAAGATGAACAGAACAAATGAGTTTTTTTGCCTGACTGTTTTTGCTTTTTTTATAATAACAGCTTGCAATAACAATACTCAAAAGGAATATACTGATACAGCCACCACGGGCACCATTAAAATTTCTGTTGACGAAACTTTTGAACGGATTATTGACGGTGAGTTGGACACTTTTCATGCATTGTATAAACATGCTACCGTTATTCCTTCATACACTTCAGAAACACAAGCCTTTCAGGACCTCATCAATGATACTGCACGTATTATTATAGTTACACGCATGTTGAATGTAAACGAGATGAAATATTTTGAAGGCCGTAAGCTTACACCACGGGTTACAAAAATTGCCCGCGATGCTATTGCTTTTATTGTCAATAATGATAATCCCGATACCATTTTAAATATGGATCACATACAGCAAATATTTACTGGCGGCATTAAAAACTGGAGCGAACTTTCTAAAGAAAATAAACTGGGTGATGTTACCATAGTGTTTGACAATAAAAACTCAAGCACCGCACGTTATGTAAAAGAGAACATCACGGGTGGTAAAGATTTTCCCCCAAATTGTTTTGCTGTAGATAGTAATGCACAAGTGATTGAATATGTGCATGAGCATAAAAATGCAATAGGGGTGATAGGAGTTAACTGGATTAGTGATGGCGATGATCCATCAGTGCTTGCGTTTCTTGATAAAATAAAAACAATAGCAATAGTTGCCCCCGATACCTCGGCAGGTTTTGGTAAAAGCTACAAGCCTTACCAGGCATATATTGCAACTAACTATTATCCATATACACGCGATGTTTATATCATCAGCCGCGAAGCGCGTACCGGGCTTGGAAGTGGATTTGCTGCATTTGTTGCTGGCGAAAAAGGACAACGCATCATTCTCAAATCAGGAATCATGCCTGCTACACAATCTGTGCGCATTGTAGGGTTCAGGAATAATAATTGAAATTTAAATCGTCATTGCGGAACAAAGCAATCTGCCGGGTTATCCGTCATTGCGAGGAACGAAGCAATCCCTTGGAATTGTACTGCTAATTGCAGATTGCTTCGTTCCTCGCAATTACGGAGCAAAAATTCCCCAATGAAGTTTCGTTAAATTATTTTATTCTTGCGACATCAAAAAAAAGCATAGTTGTTATTGGTTAATAAATTGCAATAACAAACGTTATAATATAAACACATCATACTTAATGAAAAAAATTAAAGTTTTTTTAATCGCTGCATTTGTAAGTTCATCTTCACTGTATGCTCAAACTATCCAGGACGGATTAAAGGCATTAGATAATGACCAGTTTGCTAAAGCGAAATCAATCTTTCAGTCAATGCTTACCGGTAAACCCGAAGTCAGTGCAGAGGCCTATTACCACCTTGCTGGTTGCTATTTTAAAACTGAAAAAAAGGATTCTGCAGAAATTGTTGTAAATAAAATGATGACTGCATTTCCGGCCAATCCACTTAGCAAGGTTGCTTTAGGCCGTTTAGCCCTGGCCAATAAAAATCAAAATGCTGCAAAAGCCGCTTTTGATGAAGCTTTAAAAATTTCAATTAATAAAGATGCTAAGGTGATGCAATACATTGCCGAAGCGTATCTCACTGCTGAAGATCCTGATGGACCAGCGGCATTACAGGCATTAACTCCTGCAACTAAAATTGACGCAAAAAATCCTGAGCTGTGTATTTTAACCGGTGATGCTTATAAGTTAGACCAGAGCGCAGGCGGACAAGCAGTAACCAACTATGAAAAAGTACTCGACATGAACGTGCTCCAGGCAAAAGCAAACCAACGTATTGGCGTTATATATACGCAGGCACGCAATTTTCAAAGTTCTTCTGATGCATTTGAGAAATCTCTTGCAGCAGATGCCAACTATGCACCTGCTTACCGCGATTATGCTATGCTTAATTACAATTTTAAGCGCTTTCAGAAGGCTCGCGAATTGTATGAAAAATATTTGTCAATGGCTGATACTACTGAGCTTTCGCTCACCCGCTACGTTTATATTCTTTTCTTAGTGAAAGATTATCAAAAAGCAACTGATGAAATTAATGAGCTTAAAAAGATGGATGCTTCCAATAACCTTCTCAACAGGTTACTTGCATATTCATATTCAGAGCAGAAGAAAGATTCAATTGGTCTGATTTATATGAATTTGTTTTTGAGCAGGGCAGATAGTTCAAAGATAATCCCGCTTGATTATAAATATTATGGTCACATGTTATCGCAAACAGGACAAGATTCATTAGGAATTTTGTATTTACGTAAAGCATTAGCTTTTGATTCAACTGATGTTGATGTTTTACAGGATTTGGGTGTAGCCCTTAACCGAGTGAAAGATTATTGCGGGGCAGCGGCAGTTTTGCAATCTAAAGTAAACAATTCAAAAACACCATCGGCTTTAGATTATTATCTCCTTTCAAAGGCATATTATTTTTGTAAGGATTATGTCAATGCAGATAGCGCTGCAATTAAAATTATTGAAAAGAAACCTGACAATTATCTCGGTTATTTCTGGAGAGGCAGGGCAAATTCAAAGCTTCATCCCGATACGATTGATATAGCTTTTCCTTTTTATATGCAGGTGACTCAAATATCGGAAGATACCTCGAAAAAAGCTCCTGATACAAAGGACCTGTTGGAGGCTTACGATGTTTTGTCAACCACCTACATTCAAAAAGATGATAAAGCTAATGCACGAAAAGCACTGAATAGAATTATTGCTCTTGACCCCGATGATAAATACGGTTATTTAAAAAGAGCTAAAGATTATCTTGAAAGACTCAAATAAAAATATTTAAGAATCGAAAGAAAAAATGCCTCGTGTTTTACGGGGCTTTTTTTTGATCGCTCCAAGGCTGATGTTAATGAGTAGGCTATAGTTTTAAAATAAGTAGGACAGATTGCTAATCTGTCCTACTTACCCTCGCTTGAATAAATTCAATACTCAATTTATTCTAACCAGACTCCTGAAATCAAGTCAAAAGGTGGCTTTAAATTCATTAGATTACATTTACATTTTTACAAATATTGAATAATGCATAACAGCCAACACTCATCTGAATCAGAACAACAAGAATTAGAGCGTGTTGAAAATCTCAGGCAGGTTAACATACAACTTGCACAGGCACAGCAGATAGCTCATATAGGTAGCTGGCAGTGGGATGTTGCTGAAAATAAAATTAACTGGTCAGATGAGTTATATAGAATAAATGGCTTGTCAAAAAATGCCTTTACCCCTGAATATGAAAGTTACCTCAATTGCAGTCATCCTGACGACAGGGAATTAGTTAACCAAACTATGCAGAAGGCTTACGTTAATCATCAGCCATTCAGTTTTCTTCACCGCATTATCAGGCCCGATGGTGAAGAGCGGTTCATTCATTCACGTGGCGAAGTTTTTACTGATGATAAAAAAGCTACTATTAAAATGACAGGCACTGCCCAGGATGTTACTGAGGAAAAGCAAGCAGCACTTCATTTAGTTCAATTAAATAAACAACTCCTCGAGCGAAACAACGAGCTTTTGCGCAGTAATACTGAACTTGCATCATTCAGTTATGTGGCGAGTCACGATTTGCAGGAACCGCTTCGCAAGATCAAGGCATTCTTGAGCCGCATTCTTGATAAAGAAGAACAAATATTTTCATCCACCACTAAAGATTATTTTAACCGCATTACCACAGCAGCTTCGCGAATGCAAAATCTTATTGAAGCATTACTCAGCTATTCGCGCACCAATACTTCTGAAATTGATTTCAAACCTACCGACCTCAATATACTTATTGAAGAAGTGCTGCTTAACCTACAGGACACCATAGAAGAAAAAAGGGCAATCATTACATTAGCGCCTTTACCGGTATTAAATATTATCCCGCTACAGTTTCATCAATTGCTTACCAACATTATTTCTAATGCAATCAAATACTCACGGCTGGATATGCAATTGCAGATAAATATTACTGCCGTTATAATTGCTGCAAAAGAAATTAAAACTGAACCTGCCCTGGCAAATGAAAAGTATTGGAAAATAAGTATTGCCGATAATGGTATCGGTTTTGAACAACAGTATGAACATAAAATCTTTGAACTTTTTCAGCGTCTTCATGGAAAATCAGAATACACCGGCACAGGTATAGGCCTTGCCATCTGCAAAAAAATAATGCAAAACCACAGCGGATTTATTAATGCAACCGGGCAGCCCGGCATTGGCGCCACCTTCAATATTTATCTCCCATTAATTGCCTTATAACATGTACAACAAAAAGATATTACTCGTAGATGATGATGCTGACGATCAACTGCTGTTTATGGATGCCGTGCAGGAAGTTGACATGATGCTGCAATGTGAAATAGCAAACAATGGCATTGAGGCGCTCCATCACCTGCATAAAATGCCACCGCCACCGGTTATCATTTTTCTTGATCTCAATATGCCGCTCATGAATGGTTTTGAATGTCTTGAAACAATAAGAAAAGAAAAACGATTCAGTGGAATTCCTGTTATCATTTTCACTACCTCAAACAACCCGGCTGACCATGAACGTGCCAAAAAGCTTGGCGCAAATGATTTTTTTACAAAAACTGCTGACTTCAAAGAATTAAAAGCCAAGCTGCACCAGTTTTTAAAAACAGAGTCTTAAAATGTTCGGATGGTGAGAATTGAATTTTTTTTCGTGCTGAATCAAACAACATAACCTGGTGAAAAAATACGAAACAATAATTTTTGATTTAGGAAAAGTAGTTTTTGATCTTTCGTTTGACAGAACTTTTCAGTTTTGGGCAACTGCTTCAGGCAATCATTTTGACGACATTAAAAGTAAGTTTCACTTTGACGAATTCTTTGACAAATTTGAGAGAAGTGAAATTTCACCAGAACAATTCAGAACTGAAATTTCGCAACGCCTCAGCTTAAAACTTATTGACGAAGATTTTGATAAAGGTTGGTGCGACTTATATCTTGACACTTACAACGGCATTGACAAGCTGCTAACGAATTTAAAACGCAATCACAAACTTGTTGCATTGACCAACACAAATATAATTCATGACAGGGTTTGGAAAGTAAAGTATGCTGATACTTTGCGGCACTTTGAAAAAATATTTTGTTCTCACGAAATCAAAACAATAAAGCCAGAGAAAAAAGCATATCAAATTGTGCTCGACTATTTGCAATTAAAACCGCAACAAGCAATTTTTCTTGACGACAACATTGATAATATAAAGGCTGCAGCAGAACTTGGTATCTCAACAATTTGGGTGACATCGCAATTACAGATGATTGACCAGTTAAGAAAAAACGGACTTCTATACTAAAAACGGGATAAATTAGTACACCCTTAAACCTTATCCCGATGGCTATCGCGATAACCCAAAACTTAGTAGAAAATCAACAGCAAACTCAATACTTTATTACCTTATTTTCTCAGAAAAATAATATGGTTGTTATTGAAGGCAGTATGTTTCTACTAAGGTTTTTTAGCAGAATTTTCAGAAAAATTAATAGTACTTTTTTATCCCATTTGTAGTATAACTTGAAACTACATCACTTGATTAGAAGAGCCGGACCGCTTACTGTAAAAAACGAAAATTTATATGAATCATTTTTTTTTGTGCATTTTATGCATGTAATATCAGCATAGGATAATTTTCTAAAGCAGTCAGATATTTAATTAAATTTTTGTGAAACAAGCTGTATAAAAATCCTTGTTCTTTGAAACTCACCGCAAGCATATCTGCTTGAGTTTTAATCATGAAATTGTCTAATGCGTCAGCTCCGTTATAACTGATGATTCTTTCGAAGGTTATTTTGCCGGTATCATTCAGGGCTTCTTTCGTTAAATTGCAAAAGGCTTGATAAGATTCAAGACTCTGAGTTGTATCTTTTTCGCTGATGTGAATAACACGCAATTGCAGATTAAAAACTTCACTGAATTCTTTCAATTGTTTAAGTAATAATTCATCACCTTTATTATAATCGGAAGCAAATACAATATTGCTGAGTTCATTGTAAATTGATCCGTCAGGAATAATCAAAACCGGAACTGTTGTTTTTTTTGCAACCCTGTAACTGTGTGTGCCCAAATAAAACTGGTTAAGGTTATCTACCCCGTTAGTTCCTATTATTATAAGATCAAATTTATCCGATTCGTCAGCAACAATATTTTCAAACGAACCCATTGTTGGAATAATCTCATAATTAACCGAAACATTAAAAGTTTTATTGATCTCGGTACAATACTCCTTCATTCGCTCTGCGGTAACTTTAGCTTCCTGCGCTGATTCGCGTTCTCCACCTGTAAACAGGCTTACGCCTTCACCCATGTAGATATGCTGAACATTAAGCATGGTAATGGTTGAACTCATTCGCTGAGCAACTTTGGCAGCATATTCAATTGCATTTGTAGATGCATCTGAAAAATCAGTCGGGCATAATATTTTTTTTATCATTTGAATTTATTTTTGATCGTTGTAAAAGTAGAAGAAAATAAAATAGATTTATTATAATATGAAGTACCCTGCTACGTGGCAAAAGTCGTTCATCAGGCAGAAAATAATGACTTCAAAGCTCCCTGAATATAAAGACACCGATGAAAATCATGACATAATCCTCTTTTTACAATGATTGTTATCATGGTTAACTTTTTTTATTAAGCATAATTTTGATTGAAATTTATTAGATGAAAACTGTTTTGGTAATTGATGATATTCTTGAGATGCGTGAAAACATCGCTGAAATTCTTGAACTTGCCGGATATATTGTGTTGACTGCTGAAAATAAAGGGAACGGAATTGATATGGCTTTAAACTCTAAATCCGATTTAATTATTTGTCATATCAATAAGCCCGAAACGGATGGATTTGAAGTACTGCAAAAAGTGAGAACAAATAAAAAAACAAAAAAAATTCCCTTTTTATTAGTTACAGCTAATCCTGAAAACCGGGAAAAATTAAAAGATATGCACCTTAGTGCCGATTCATATATTGTTAAACCTTTTGATGCAAATGAGTTGCGAAACATCGTTGCTGAAAAAGTAAAGAGCGTGGTTCATTGAAAATACAAATTTAAGCATCATAGAAACACAAATTAACCAATAGCATTTTCTCATTTTTGTTACCGTGGCACAAATTTTTAGTGAATAAAGGTAAAAGCAAACAAAATGAAAGCAATGGAAATAAAAGTCTTGGTAGCCCAAGATGAAATTGAGAAAAAAAGTAGGAACCTCCATGAACAATTATCTGATAAAGAAAATGCATTTCACAATATGCGAAATGAAAAAATGATTGAGCGGCATAAAAAGGATTGGGATATAAATAGCTTGTATGCCTGTCTCCTTAGGATTTAATAGTTAACAACACTTAAATACCAGCTTGTATATACTTTATAATGCGAATCAAGAGTTGGATTTGATTTTTCAGTTTGTAAGCAGAACTCTGACCCGCCAAAGGCGGGTGTACGTCTGTGTTGCTGCTTCAGGAATCCCTTTAGGTTTGGGATTCTCCAGCATCAAAGTTCCTCGAATTGTATATTATTCTCAACTCTTGATTCGCATTTATGCTATAATCGAATTTTATAATTTGTTACTCCAGCCAATTTATTGAATCTTTTGTGTAATCATTCAATGACATAAATTATCATTAATATTGAAACCAGCATTGCAGGTTTTTATAAAAACTGCAAACAAAAAACTGCAATCGGTTAAAATTAAAATGTCAGACTTTAGAAAAATAATTCATGTTGACATGGATGCTTTTTATGCTTCTGTAGAACAGCGTGATTTTCCTGGATTGATTGGAAAGCCTGTTATTGTTGGTTCACCTGAGGGTAGGGGAGTCGTGTTAACATGCAGTTACGAAGCGCGAAGATTTGGTGTTCATTCAGCAATGCCGGGCAGAGAAGCAAAGCGATTATGTCCCGATGGAATTTTTGTTCCTCCACGTTTCCCGGTTTACAAAGAAGTTTCGCAAAAGATCCGCGAAATTTTTTTGCGTTACACTGATCTTGTAGAACCGCTTTCGCTCGATGAAGCATATCTTGATGTAACAACAGATAAATTGAATATTGGTTCAGCAATTGAAATTGCAAAAGCTATAAGGAGCGCCATTAAAGAAGAAACAAACCTCACGGCTTCAGCAGGAGTTTCAGTAAATAAATTTGTTGCCAAGGTTGCTTCAGGAATGTTGAAGCCTGATGGCCTTACCTTTATTCCTCCTTCACGGATTGAAGCGTTCATGGAACAATTAAAGGTGAAAGATTTTCACGGTATCGGAAGAGTGACTGCTGAAAAAATGAATAAGGCAGGAATTTTTCTTGGTTTAGATTTAAAAAAACTTTCGCTTGAAGAATTGATGTTGAATTATGGAAAGTCAGGACGATTCTATTACAACATCGTTCGTGGAATTGATGACCGCCCTGTAGAGCCGCAGCGTGAAACAAAATCAATAAGTGTTGAAGATACTTTTGCAGAAGATGTGCTCGATTTGGAAATATTAGAAAAGGAATTGGAGCGTTTATCGCAATTGCTTTTTACACGACTGCAACGCTATGAACTTTATGGCCGGACAATCACCCTCAAAATAAAATATCACGATTTCAAAAATATCTCAAGGAGCAAAACTTTTCCTGAACATGTAAATGATCCAAACCTGATTACAGAAACTGTTAAGTTGCTTCTTAAACAAACTGAAGCCGGTCAGAAAAAAATCCGATTGCTTGGTATCGGTGTTTCAAGTTTTGAAGATGAAAAACTGACTTCTCAACTTTCACTTTTCTGATAAGCATCATTCCTATTTGAAATTAAATTCATGAGAGGAAACTTTCTTTTAGAGCCTATATTAATTTCATAAAAAAACATTCTATTACCTGTCCGCACCCTTAATCCCTATAGTGAACATCGCGCGTTTCCGCCCTTTAGGGTTGGGGTGAGCGAGGCTCATAATTAATCTACTGGAAATTTACACAGGCACTTAATTTATTTATAAAAAAAAATAGCATTGAATGAGAAGCAAACAAATGTCTTATTGACGACAAACTGTTTGCTAAAGAATCTCGTAATTTGTACAAACTGAAAATAAAAATGAAAAATTCACTTGCAATAATAATCACTATCGTAACGCTTGCTTCATGCGGCAATGCTCAAAATAAAACGTCTCAGTTTCCGGCAGGAAACAAACAGCACAGCAGCAATCTTGCAGTTGCTGATTTTGCAGAAGGTTGTTTCTGGCACGCAGAAATTGTTTTTCAAAGTTTAGAAGGCGTTACTGATGCAGTTTCAGGATATGCCGGTGGAACAAATACAAAACCTGATTACGAAACTGTATGTAGCGGCACAACAGGTCACGCAGAAACTGTGCAGGTTTATTATGACCCGGATAAAATTTCTTTTGAAACATTGATAAAAGCATTTTTTACAAGTGTTGATCCAACTCAATTGAACGGGCAGGGAAATGATAGAGGTACTCAATATCGCTCCATTGCATTTTATCGCAATGAAAAAGAAAAACAAATTATCGAAAATGAAATCAAACGATTGAATCAATCAAAAAAGTATAGCGGCAAGATTGTAACCGAAGTCTTGCCATTTACTAAATTTTATCCTGCCGAAGATTATCACCAGGAGTACATACGCAACCATCCTGAAAATGGTTATGTTCAGCATGTTTCCATACCTGATTATTTAGAGTTTAGAAAAGAGTTTAACGGAAAGTTTAAGCAATGAATTAATGATTTAGATTTTCCCGACCAACTGCCTCACATGGGCGAGATTGTATAGCGTTTATAATTACGGTATGATCACAGATGAAATCAGTTTATCAGACGGCAACCATCACCTGCTTATTATACTTATTCCTATACTCAATCGGAGTTAGCCCGGTAATTTTTTTAAACACATCTCTGAATGCTTTCGTATCAGTATATCCAACATCATACATCACCTCGTTAATATTTTTACGGCTGCTTTCAAAACTGCGTTTTGCGGCTTCCACTTTTACACGTTGAATGTATTCTACCACAGTGTTGTTGGTGGCTTTTTTAAACCTCCGTTCAAAGCTTCTTCTGCCAATAGAATATTTATTGGCTAACTGGTCAACGGTAATTTTATCCTGGTAATTTTTCTCAATAAAATTTTGTGCTTTTATTACAGCATCATCATTATGATTTCGCTGACCCTGGAACATCATAAATTTTGATTGACTGTCGCGGTCAATATCAATTGCAAAAAATTTAGATGCGAGAATTGCGGTTTCACGATTGGTATATTTTTCAACTAAATATAAAAGAAGATTCCAGTAAGAATTAGCACCACCGCTTGAATAAATGCCTTGTTCTTCAGTGATAATACTGCCGTCAACCAATTCCACTTCAGGAAATGTTTCTCTGAATTCATTTGCCGAAAGCCAATGCGTGGAACATTTTTTTCCATTCAGCAAACCGGTTGATGCTAATAAGAAGGCACCGATGCAAAGTGAAGCAACCTCTGCACCTTTTTGATATTGATTCACTATCCACGGTATAAATTCCTTGTTCTGCTCAACAGCAACTTTTAAATTACCGCTCAATGCAGGAATAAAAATAAGGTCGGTTTTTTTTACATCATTCAAAAGCATATCAGGATGAACTGACAACAAACCATTCATCAACCTGATTTCTTTTTTAAGTCCGACTAACTGAACGTTGAAAAGCTTTGGTTTTCCTGCTGACGTTAAAAATTCATTCACAGCAGTGAACATATAATGTGGGTCGCCTATGGCTTCCATCACAGCAGTTTCGGGAACAAGAATGGATACGGTTTTCATGATAGTTGTTTTATGTTTTAATTAAGATAATCCTGAAATAATTTAAAGAATGTCTGTTAAAATATTTTTTGAACGGAATAAAAAAAAATTTCTTTCAATATAACTCTGTCATTAAACCTTATTGACCTTAGTAGAAAATTGGAGTTACTCTATGCCAACCTTATTACCCTTATTTATTTCGTATTAATAATAAGGTCATTTGTGTGGAGATTGCCTTTCTACTAAGGTTTTTGTTATTCGGTACAAACTCAATTTTCCTTATGAAATAAATACTCAAATTTATTCTGCTTCACTTTAATAGTGTTTCTGTTTAAAGAATGTTTGATATTCAACACGACAAATGTAAATAAGTAGTTTGTCGTAATCAACCCCCATAGTTGTCGTTTTTACAACTCACTGATTTCAATTTCATGTTGCATCTTTGCCTTATCAATTCAAACATTATATTCAAAGACCAAAAAATTAACGATGGAAAAATATAAATTGGAAAATGACATCAAGGTTTTTTATGTTACAGCAAAATCTTTTCCCGATGGAATTTTGGAAGCACATCAAAAACTTCATTTGCTGATTCCGTTTTCAACTGAGAGAAAATATTATGGGATTTCGCGTCCGGAAAATGGTGTTATAGTTTATAAAGCAGCCGCAGAAGAAATAATTAAAGATGAAGCAGAAAAACTTAATTGCGACATACTCATTCTTAGAAAAGGCGAATATATTTGCTTGACAGTAAACAATTATATGAATGACTTACAAAGTATTGGTACTGCATTTAAAAAACTTCTTGCACAGAAAGGATTGGACCCGCAAGGCTATTGTGTTGAATGGTATCTTAATCAAAAAGATGTGAGGTGTATGGTAAGATTAGATTCAAAGGAAAATTAAAAAATGAAATCTCGAATTCTCCCGATACATCGGAATCATAATTATAAACTAAATAAAATGGAAAATCAAACAGCAACAGCTACAATCACAGTAGAAGCAACACTAAATGCACCGGTAGAAAAAGTTTGGAAACTTTGGACTGAGCCACAACACATCACTCAATGGAACAATGCATCTGACGATTGGCATACGCCACATGCAGAAAATGATTTACGAATTGGAGGAAAATTTACGTCACGTATGGAAGCTAAGGACGGAAGCATGGGTTTTGATTTCTGGGGCGTATATGATGACGTTAGAAAAAATGAAATCATTGAATATACCATGGGCGATGGAAGAAAAGCAAAAATCATATTTACAAACCAGGAAAATTCAACTCATGTTGATGTAACTTTTGAAGCGGAAAACGAAAACCCGGTTGAAATGCAAAGAGGTGGCTGGCAAGCTATTCTTAACAGCTTCAAAAGATACGTAGAATCAAACTAATTCAAATTTATATCTCACTCCCGATAGCTATCGGGATTAACAACTAATACAATGGCAAGAACAAACACTTACTTAAACTTCCCACGTAACACAGAGGAAGCATTTAATTTTTACAAATCAGTATTTGGTGGTGAATTCACCCGTGGCATTGCGCGCATGGGTGATGTTCCTCCGCAGGAAGGTATGCCGCCAATGGCTGAAGCAGACAAAAATCTCGTGATGCACATTGAGCTTCCCATAGTTGGAGGACATGTTCTGATGGCAACCGATGCACCTGAATCAATGGGATTCAATGTAAATTTTGGAAACAATATGCATATAAGTATTGAACCGGATACAAGAGAAGAAACAAAAAAACTATTTGATGCCTTATCTGCAGGCGGCAAAGTTACTATGGAACTCCAGGATATGTTTTGGGGAGCATACTTCGGAAGCTGCACTGATAAGTACGGTGTTCAATGGATGGTGAATTGTACAACTAAAAAATAAATTATTTAACCCCCGATAGCTATCGGGATAAAAACTCACATTATGACAAATCAAATTTATCCATGTTTATGGTTTGACGGCAATGCAAAAGCTGCCGCAGATTTCTATTGCTCCGTTTTTAAAAATTCAAAAATCACTTCCGAAAACCCTTTGGTAGTCATCTGGGAAATGAACGGAGAAAAATTTATGGGACTTAACGGAGGTCCAATGTTCAAAGTCAATCCATCCATTTCTTTTTATGTGGTATGTGAAACAGAAGAAGAAACAAATTCTGTGTGGCAAAAATTAAATGAAGGCGGTTCAGTTTTAATGCCGCTCGACAAATATGACTGGAGTGAAAAGTACGGATGGGTGCAAGACCGCTTTGGAGTTTCCTGGCAAATTTCATTAGGCAAAATGAAAGATGTTGGACAGAAGTTTACACCGCTGCTTATGTTTGTTGGTGAGCAATATGGCCAGGCAGAAAAGGCGATGAATTTTTACACATCTGTTTTTGATAACTCCTCAGTCAAAGGAATTATGCGTGGGCCTGATGGAGCTGTAATACATGCGCAGTTCAATCTCGATAGAAATGTTTTTATGGTTATGGATAGTTCAGGCCAACACAACTTTAATTTCAACGAAGCAATTTCATTGGTGGTGAATTGTGAAACCCAGGAAGAAATAGATTTCTATTGGAACAGGCTTACTGAAGGCGGAGCTGAAAGTCAGTGCGGATGGCTGAAGGACCAGTTTGGTGTATCGTGGCAGATAGTTCCTGCAATATTGGGCAAACTGATGTCAGACCCTGAAAGATCGGGTAGAGTGGTGCAGGCATTTATGAAAATGAAAAAATTTGACATTAAAAAATTAGAGGAAGCTTGAAGATAGAAGTACGGAGACGGAAAAGATGCATTGCACATCATTTAAATTAAAAGAATTGTGAGTTTTAAATTTGAAAAGTTAATCATTTGGCAAAGGTCAATGGATTATGCGGAAGAAATAAATTTACTCGCAACTCATTTTCTCAAAACAGAAATATTTAACCTTTCATCATAAATATGCCGGGCAGTTGATTCCATTGCACTAAATATCGCAGAAGGGTCAATAGTGCAATCAAAAGCAGAATTTGCTAAGTTTTCAGGATACGCTGTCAGGTCATTGGCAGAAGTTGTTACATGTTTGCATAAGGCTAAAAGAAGACAGTATGTTTCGGAGGATACTTTTAATAAATTGTATAAAGATGCTTTTGATATTATGAATATGTTGATTGCCTTTCGAAATAAAGTTTTAACGAATCATACATAAAACTTTTTTCATTCTTCACTTCCGCCTTCCATCTCCCATCTTCCATCATTAAATAAAAACAAAAACAATGACACTAAAATTCTCAACTAAAATTAATGCTCCCAAAGAAAAAGTATGGGAAACCTTGTGGAATGATTCCACTTACAGGCAATGGACTGCAGCATTTACTCCCGGCTCACATGCTTTGAGCGATTGGAATGAGGGAAGTAAAATTAAATTCTTAGATGGAAAAGGCGATGGCATGTCCGGCATCATTGACAAAAAAATTCTTAATCAGCAAATGACTTTCAAGCACCAGGGCGAAATAAAAAAAGGTGTGGAAGAAATCAAAGATTGGGGAGAAGCAACTGAAAGCTATTTCTTATCAGAAAACAATGGAGTTGTTGAATTAGATGTAGCATTAACGATGGATGCCAATGCCGACTTTGAAAATTATTTCAACGCCACGTTTCCAAATGCATTGGCACTCTTAAAACAAATTTCAGAAAATTAAAATCAGAAAAATAAAATGAAACAAATTAATTCATATTTGACTTTCAACGGCAACTGTCGTGAAGCCATGAACTTTTATAAAGAATGCCTGGGTGGAGAACTTACGTTGCAAACAATTGGTGAATCTCCAATGGCAGATAAGATGCCACTAAAAATGAAAGAGTGCATTTTACATTCCACTTTGATAAATGGTGAAACCGTAATTATGGCAACCGATTGCGTAAGAGAAGAAGGACTTATGAAAGGAAATTCAGTTTCCCTGTGTTTACAATGCACCAGCGAAGAAGAAATTAAAACCTGCTATGAAAAACTTTCAGCAGGAGGAAAAGCGAACCATCCATTAGAAAATACTTTCTGGGGTGCAATGTTTGGTGACCTTACTGATAGATATGGAAATTACTGGTTACTGAACTACACAAGAAATTCTAACAATTAGAAAAGAGATAAATCAATTCAAACATTATTTATCAAAATATGAAAGCATAAAAAAAACCTTAGTAGAAATATACTGCCTGCAATAACAACCTTATTACCTTATTTTTCTGAGAGATAAGGTAATAAGGTTTGGGGTTTTCATCATCGTTTTCTACTAAGCTTAAATAAGATTTAAGGTTGAAAGAATTGAAAAGAAAATTATCATGCTCATTTCATAACAATTAAATAAAGATTCCATGAGAAAACTTAGTGTATTTAATTTCGTCACATTAAATGGCTGTTACAAAACTATTGATGGTGATACCAGCTGGCACAGGCATGGCGAAGAAGAAGGTGAATTTTCTGCTAAAAATCTTCAATCAAATAATATATTATTGTTTGGTCGTGTAACATATCAAATGATGGCAAGCTGGTGGCCCACTCCAATGGCAATACAAAATATGCCGGTAGTTGCAGAGGGAATGAACAATGCAGAAAAAATTGTTTTTTCAAGAACACTAAGGAAAGCAGAGTGGAACAATACGAAGTTGATTAAAGACAACATCGTTGAAGAAATAAAAAAATTGAAAAAGCTGCCCGGTAATAACATGACCATTTTGGGAAGCGGAAGCATCTTAACTCAATTTGCAGAAGCCGGTTTAATTGATGAATACTCTTTAATGATTGACCCTGTGGTGATAAGTAACGGCACTCCTATATTTGATGGTATATTAAAAAAGTTAGATTTGAAACTTATAGATACAAGAACATTTAAGAGCGGATGTGTGTTGGTGAATTACGTACTTGGTAATTAAAATTTAAAACATGAAAAAATAAATAGCATCTACTGCACTTCAACAATTTTATTCGGTGGCTTTTTACTTTTTTACTGCCGTACCTGATGCGTTGAACAATAACGAAGCAGTTCAGTTTATGCATGGTAAATTAGGTTACCCGATATACATCATTCCGTTTATCGGCATTGTTAAAATACTTGGTGCAATTGCAATCCTGATTCCCGGCTTTGCACGAATAAAAGAATGGGCTTATGCAGGTTTGATGATTGATTTAATTGGCGCAACGTATTCTCTTTTGATGAATGACGGAGGCATGCAGGCATTTGGATTTATGTCTTTGATAATTATTGTTGGTGTGGTGTCATATATTTATCATCATAAAAAATTAGAAAGAATTGTATAAACCTTAAAAAATACTGTCATGTCATTTCAAGCATACATTGATAACATCAAAACAAAAACAGGCAAGACACCGGAAGATTTTAAAAAACTTGCAGAGAAAAAAGGATTACTGCAAAAAGGTGAAATTAAACCGGGGGTGAAAGCAGGTGAAATTGTAGCATGGCTCAAAGAAGATTTTGATTTAGGTCATGGACATGCAATGGCTATTTATGATTTATTTAAATCACCGGGATTTTCAGGTTCTGAAAAAAACCTAAATAGAAACAAATTACAAAATGCGACTTACCATTTCAATCATACTTGGTTTATTAACCACCGTCATTCTGTCAATTGCTACTGACGTTATTATGGAAAAGACAGGAGTGTTTCCTTCGATGGAATCAGGAGAAATTAATTTCAATAATCGTTTACTTCTTATATCTTCCGCATATAGAGCGATTTATGGAATACTCGGAGGCTTTATTACTGCATTGACTGCGCAAGGAAAATTCATGAAAGCAGTTATTATTTTAGGATGTATTGGCACAGCAATAAGTTTAACAGGATTAATTGTGATGTGGGGTAAGTCAACTTTATGGTATCCGCTTTCATTGGTGATACTATCTTTGCCTTACACAATAATTGGCGGAAAGATTTATGAAAAATATTTGCTGAAAAAATAAAACCATTTAATAAAATGAAAGAAACTGAACGCATCTCAAAATTAATGGGAGACAGTTACAATGGCAATCCATGGATTGAAGTAACGCTTCTCGGAACATTGAAAACTATCTCAGCCAAACAAGCGGCAAAGAAAATTGCTCCGCATTGGAATTCTATTTGGGAAATTGTAAACCACATTATCAGTTGGCGATTGAATCTGTTGCAGCGGGTGCAGGGAAAAGTAATTAATACTCCTGCTGATAATTATTTTACTGCCATAACCGATACTTCTGAAATAGCTTGGCAAGATACTTTGAAACGATTGGAGGATTCGCAGCAGCAATGGATTTCATTCCTTGAAGAATTTAATGAAGAAGAATTTGAGAAAGTTTATCCTAAAAACAACCTCACTTATTACGAGCACATACATGCTATCATTAGTCATGATGCCTATCATTTAGGTCAGATAGTTTTGCTCGCAAAAGGAATTTAATTGGTAACCAAACTTAATATATGAGTTTTCGCACATTTTAATATAATGAATAATCAGCAAGCCTATAACAGTTGGGCAAATAATTACGATACGGTCATTAATAAAACAAGAGACCTTGAAGCAATTGCATTAAAAACTGCGTTAGCTGAAACTGATTTTAATAATGTTTTGGAAATTGGTTGCGGAACAGGAAAAAATACATCGTGGTTATTGACTAAAGCCAGGCACATTGTAGCTGTTGATTTTTCAGAAGAAATGCTTACGAAGGGTAAGGAAAAAATAAGAGATGACCATGTTGAATTCATGCAAGCCGACATCAGGGAAAAATGGAATTTCAGCGGACAACAATTTGACCTCGTAACCTGTAGCTTAATACTTGAGCATATTGAAAATATTGATTTTGTATTTGAACAAGCTAATGGTGTATTAAATAACGGGGGAATTTTTTATATCGGTGAACTGCATCCGTTTAAACAATACGAAGGAAGCAAAGCAAGGTTTGACACAGGCAACGGAGTTTTTGAACTGGAATGTTTTGTTCATCATCTTTCTGAGTTCTTCAACGCGGCAAAGAAGAATAACTTTTACTGTATAGCCGCTGATGAATGGTTTGATGATAATGACAGAACAATTCCGAGATTATTAACAATGGTTTTTGAAAAGAAAAAACAAATTTTATAAAATCATTAAAACAATGGATCGAACAAAATGGACTGAAAGAAAATTCAATTTTGATTTTCCTGAAGGATGGATTTATAATATTCTCGAACGGTTAAGAGGAACACCCGCAAGAATAAATGATATGACACATTCACTTGTGGATGCACAGACTACATTCAAACCGGAAGGGAAATGGAGCATTAAAGAACACATAGGGCATCTTGCTGACCTTGAAGAATTACACGAAGGAAGAATTGCAGATTTTTTATTGCGAAAGGAAATACTGCGGGCTGCTGATATGAGCAATGCTAAAACAAATCAAGCCAATCATAATTCAAAAAGCATACAACAGTTATTGAACAATTTTTCTGCTAAAAGAAAACAGTTTGTTACACATCTTGAAAAATTGGATAACGAAACGCAGTATTTTAAATCAATGCATCCGCGATTGAAGGTAATGATGCGACCTGTTGATATGGCCTATTTCACTGCAGAGCATGATGACCACCATCTTGCAACCATGCGCGAAATAGCGATTTCGTTTTAAACATTAAAAAGCAGTTTTGATTTTATTGATTTCAGGGATATAATCATTTTATTACTTTGGCCTCCGATGAACCATCTTTTCCAGGTATTTAAAGTAACAGCAGATGATGTAAAAAAAATTACAACATCGCCTAATGAACCACATCATCATGATTATGAAGAGTTGCTGGTTGGTATAGCAGGCGAGTTAGAACATTTTATTGACTTCAAATCAAACACTTTCACTGCCCCGTTTGTAAGCTTTGTAACCAAAGGTAAGGTGCATCGGGTTAAGCCGGGAATTAAAGATGGCCAATGTGAAATTTGGGTAATGCGTTTTAAAAGCGAGTTCATTCCCGAAACTACTTTTCAGTTGTATTGTTATTACCACGATCATGCGAATATCGAAATGCAAAAAGGTGATTGCTTTAATCGCTTGGTGACATTATGTGAAATGATGTTTACTGAAATGCAGCAAATCACTCCTGATTATGCTGTGATAAGGCATTTGCTCAGTGCATTATTCACTATGATTGAATCGGAAAGGAAAAAAATTAATCCCGATGAAATCATTTTTCAGAAAACACAAAACATCACCTTCAAAAATTTTTTAAGAATATTGGAAGAAAACTTTCGCAGGTCTGAAGGCGTAGAATTTTATGCTGAGAAATTATTCATGACAGCACGTAACCTGAATTTAATCTGTCAGCATATTTTACAAAAAAGCGTTTCTGAAATTATCGAAACACGTAAACTTATTGAAGCAAAAAACCTTTTGATGAATACTGATAAATCTATTTCTGAAATCGGCTTTGAACTTGGCTACAATGAGAAAGCATATTTCACAAGCGTATTCAAAAAGAAATCATGCCAAACACCAACTGAATTTCGCGAAGAGATGAGCAAGCTCATTTCTTAATATCACAACACTTTTACCGAAAATTGTTACCGCTTGTCTTATTGATGAGTGCATCTTTGTGCCGTTCAAGGTAAATAATAAAAGAAAATCATTTCATAATCGTTTTAGGAAATATATGGAAATAGGAGTTGATAGTTTTGCTGCAGCAATGTATCGTAATGAGAACGGTACAATAATTAATAGTACAGATGCAATTGCAGAGTTGTTAGAAAGAATAGAACATGCTGATGAGGTTGGATTAGATGTTTTTGGAATAGGCGAGCATCATCGCAAAGAGTTTCTCGACTCTGCACCTGTCATCATTCTCGCTGCGGCTGCTGCGCGTACCAAACGAATTTGTCTTACAAGTGCCGTCACAGTGCTAAGTGCAGCCGATCCGGTTAGGGTATTTCAAAATTTCGCAACACTTGATTTAATTTCTAAAGGCAGGGCTGAAATGGTTGTGGGGCGTGGCTCTTTCATAGAAGCCTTTCCTTTGTTTGGATTTAATCTACAGGATTATGATGAACTTTTTTCTGAGAAGTTAGATCTGTTACTCAACATTCGGAAGAACGAAGTTGTTACATGGTCAGGTAAATTTCGACCGGCACTTAAGAACCAGGCTATTTATCCGCGACCTATTCAAAATCCGTTGCCCGTTTGGTTAGGTGTTGGTGGCACACCTGAATCATTTATTCGTGCAGGCACGCTCGGACTTCCACTTATGGTTGCAATCATTGGCGGAGAAACACATCGTTTTCGCCCGCTGATTGATCTTTATAAAGAAGCAGGTAAGAGAGCCGGTCATTCGACTGACCAATTAAAAGTAGGATTACACTCGCTTGGTTATGTTGCAAGCACAACACAAGAAGCAATTGATGATTATTATCCCGGCTATGCCGAAACATTTACACGAATAGGAAAAGAACGTGGATGGCCTCCGGTTACGCGCGCTCACTTCGATTCACAGATTGGACCAAAGGGTGCATTGCTTGTAGGTGGCCCTGATGAGATAGCTGAAAAAATTATTCGCCATAGCGATGCGCTTGGTGGCATTTCACGAATTACTTTTCAGATGGATAATGCAGGATTACCTCATGCAAAACTTTTGCAATCCATTAAACTAATCGGTACACAAGTTGCGCCATTGGTCAGGTTAGAGAAAGAAGTATTGGTATAAAATAAGGTTAGAAAAATAATTAAATCATTAAAAATTAAAAAAAATGGAAATTACAGAATTAACAAAAACAAAATGGGGCATTGACCCTGCGCACTCTGAGGTTGCTTTCAAGGTAAAGCACCTTATGATTACAAATGTAAAAGGCGTGTTCAAAGAATTTGATGCAAGCATTTACACCACAAGCGAAGATTTTATGACTTCAGAAATTGATTTCTGGCTGAACCCGGCATCGGTAGATACGGGTGATGCAAAGCGTGATGAACATTTAAAAAGTGCGGATTTTTTTGATGTAGAAAATCACAAGCAAATTACATTCACCGGTAATACTTATGAGAAGGTGGACGATACTAATTACGAACTTTATGGTGAACTGACTATCAAAGGTATCACCAAACAAATAAAATTAGATGTAGAATTTGGAGGCGTGATGAAAGATCCGTGGGGCAATCACAAAGCAGGTTTTACGATAGAAGGAAAAATAAATCGCAAAGATTGGGGATTAAACTGGAATGCGGCATTGGAAGCAGGCGGAATGTTGGTTAGTGAAGATGTGAGAATAAACTGCGAAATACAATTGGTAAAACAGTCGTAATTCAAAAAAAGAGTTCACACTATGGACTACAAATTTGAAAAACCGGTTCATGGAATCATCGGCAATGAAAAATACCAATGCACTATTGAATGGCGCAACGGGAAATTTATTGCCGATGAGCCAGCAACATCAGGAGGAAAAGATTCCGGTCCTGATCCATATACGCTATTGCTTTCATCACTGGCATCGTGCACATTGATCACGATGCGAATGTATATTGACCGCAAAGGTTGGGACATTCCTGGGTTAGCTGTGGATGCAAATATGTACCATGAAACAAAAGATGAAAAAACCAAAACTATTATTGACTGTGATATTTTATTTCTCAGCCCTGTTAGTGATGAACAAAAATTGCGCTTGCAGGAAATTGCAAAACGCTGTCCTATTTCAAAAATATTAGAAGGCGAAATTAAGGTACGAACATTTTTGTTTCGTGATGTGGAAACAGCAAAAAAAATCAATTATGCCAATGATGAAATTACCGTAGTATGGAAACCAGAATTATGTCAGCACTCCACAAGATGCTTTGCGCAACTTCCTGAAGTCTTTAATCCGCGAATAAAAAAATGGATTGATTCTAACGGAGCAACATCAGAGCGGATAATTGACCAGGTAAGAAAATGTCCATCGGGTGCTTTGACTTTTTATAACAACGATAAAATGAAAAATAATGACACTGTTACTAACGCTATTGAAAATTAAAAATTAAG
The DNA here is from genome assembly GCA_039931675.1 of Bacteroidia bacterium. Lineage (GTDB taxonomy): Bacteria > Bacteroidota > Bacteroidia > AKYH767-A > OLB10 > JAEUTH01. Next base: position 59,521 of record JBDTRM010000285.1, read on the forward strand.
TCTAAAGACGGGCAAGCTGAAAACCGTTAACAGAGTAGGCATAAAATTTAAAATCAAAATAAAATGGAAGACGTAAGAGTAATGAAACACATTGAAGATTTGGTAGCTGAAGAAGATAAGCTATACGCAACTGAAAGATTAAGCGATGAAGAAGTAAAACGACTTCATGAAATAAAAATTGAGTTAGACCGGTATTGGGATTTTTTGAGACAAAGGCGTGCATTGCGTGATGCCGGGCAAAATCCAGCCGCTGCACATATTCGGGATGCCAAAACTGTTGAGAATTATAAAGAGTAAATAATTTATCATGGCGCAAAAAACTGAAGAACGAAATATAGATTTATCGAAGGCTGAAGTGGTGAACAACAAAAATAACCGCCAGTTTGAAATTCGTGTGGGTGATCTTGTTGCAAAAATTCCATACAACTTTAAGGATGATATGATTGCATTGTTTCATACTGAAGTGCCTGATGAGTGGAGAAGAAAAGGCATTGCAACAAGGCTAACGGGGTATGCACTCAACTATGCCAAAGACAATGATTTAAAAATATTGCCTTACTGTCCTTTCATCGCTAAATATATTAAAGAGCATCCTGAATGGAAGCCACACGTAAAACGTTTTGTTTCCGGTACTGATTATTAATTATAAAATAAATACCGTCTTCAAATACGAAATAAATTAAAATGAAAATAACCGATACAGTAAACGACCATCAAAAAAACGGAGTGCAGGAACCTTTAAAATTTCTTGTTTTCTCTGCTTCGCTCAGAAAAGATTCACTGAATACACGCCTTGCAAAACTTGCTGCGGCAATCATTAAAAAAAATGGTGCTATAGTTGACTTTGCCGATATGAAAGAATTTGATTGTCCTTCATTCAATGGCGACCTGGAGCAATCAACAGGCATTGCTTCAGGTGCAGAAGAATTTCGTAAACGGCTTTTACAAAATGATGCGTTTATAATTTCATCTCCTGAATATAACGGCTCGATGCCGGGACTTATAAAAAACGCAATTGACTGGGTTTCACGCTTTCGGCCACAGCCGTTTAATGAAAGGCAGGCATTATTGATGTCGGCCTCTCCGTCAATGGCTGGCGGTAATCGGGCGCTCTGGTCGCTTCGTACTCCACTCGAACATCTTGGTGCAAGAGTTTTTCCTGATATGTTTTCATTAGCAATGGCACATCAGGCTTTCAATGAAGAAGGTAACTTAATCAATCCGGTTTTGGCAACACGATTTGAAGAAAATCTTGTCGCCTTCATGAATCTTGCAGAAGCTCAAAAACATTATCCATGTATTAAAAAAGCATGGGTTGAATTTCTCGGTGAGCAGCCTGACCCTGTTACAGAAAGGGTAGAGTAAAATGAAAGTAACCTTTACTATTACGAAACATGAACAGGCAACAATTTTTAAAAGCGCTGGCAGTAATTCCATTAACAGCATCAGCAATGAAATTAAATGATTTAAATAAAATAACTGAACTATTCGGCAGCACAGAAAAGATGCCTGTGTTGTTTTTTGGTCATGGCAGCCCGATGAATGCCATCGAAGAAAATGAATTTGTAACAGGATGGCGCAACATAGGTAAAACGTTACCAAAGCCCAATGCAATTTTATGTGTGTCGGCCCATTGGGAAACGAGAGGAACTTTTGTTACAGCAATGCAAAAGCCACCGACAATACATGACTTTGGCGGCTTTCCGCAGGCATTGTTTGATGTTCAGTATCCGGCACCCGGTAGTCCTGATCTTGCTAAGGAAACAAAAAGTATAATAAAAAAAACTGAAGTTGGTTTGGATGATAAATGGGGACTTGACCACGGTGCATGGAGCGTAGTAAGAAGATTATATCCCAATGCTGATGTACCGGTTATTCAAATGAGTTTGGATTATTATCAAACTCCTCAATATCATTATGAGCTGGCAAAAGAGCTTTCATCGCTTCGCAAAAAAGGTGTCTTGATTATAGGAAGTGGAAACATGGTGCACAATCTCGGCATGGTTGCATGGGACAAATTAAACACCAGCGATTATGCTTATGATTGGGCGTTGGAAGCAAGTTCTAAAATGAAAAAATATATTTTGGATGGCGACTTTCAACAGTTGATCAATTACAAATCGCAAGGCAAAGCATTTGATCTCGCCATTCCAACTCCCGAACACTATCTTCCTCTTCTCTATGCATTAGCATTAAAAGAAGAAAGGGAAAAGGTGAGTTTATTTAATGACAAAGCAGTTGGAGGTTCACTTACTATGACTTCATTAAAAATTGACAAAGCATGAATCACGGATAAATGGTTTATTGTTTAATAAAGTGTTTAAGAGTGCCTTAATGCCCGAAGTAATAATTGCCAAACAAGGCCAGCAACAATATAAATTCAAATTCAGTGAGCTAAGCAAAGGTCAATGATGGATTAGTAAATATTGAAGTGATAAAATTAAAAGTTAAGTTGAGCATATAGAGGAGATGCAGCCATTTTTCCGTCATAATCATTTACAATCTTCTCCTCTGCACCAATCATAAATGCAACTTTTTTTAAGTAATCAGGAGGATACTCTAATCCACACAGGATATTTAAGAATTCCTCTTTTATTTTTTCAATTATTCCATTTTCCGAATATTCCTTTACGCGTTTATTCGTATCAAATATAAGCCATACCGTAAGTGATTTATCTGCGAACACAAATGGAATCTCGTATTCTATATTTAATAAACAGATTTCATTCTTTGCTGACCATTCGAGAGCAAGAGTCCTCACATAATCAACAAAATTAAATTGCACCAACTTTAAATCCTTAACCATTTTTCTTCAGTGCTTAATGTTTTTGATGTTTAGCTGCTTTTCCATTTTTTTCCATAGGTGCATTTTTCATTTCAGACACTGTCCATACCATTCCGGCAAACCACATACCCCCTATTAAAAATAATGCCGTCATATCTGTTTAAATTAAATTATACCCCTTTTCGGTTCTCCCGAAAATCCTGCCCGCCCGGATCATTATATATGGCATAATTTAATTTTTTGTTCTCCATGCTTTCAAGCTCCTTCACACTTTCATTCTCATTATCTTTTAAATTCTCCTTATTGTAAGAATAAGTGTTTCCGGCCTTATTTACTTTTCGTGTTTTAATTTTAAAGTCTTGCATGATTTCGGAATTTATGGAATTATTAAACAGCAACTTCTAAATTCCTTTTTTTAATTAACTCATTTGATTTTAATACGTGTGGAATTTCTTTTTTTTCTTCTCCATCGCGCTGCACGTCCAGCTTTTGATTTTTCTCTGCATGTACCCATCCTGTGTAATAATATTCATGCCTGCTGCAAAATGTACATTTTCGGGCAACAAGAAATGGATAAGGCTTTCCGTTATCCAATATCCACTCTGAGTAATCTCTATATTTCCAGGTGTGTCCTATAACTTTACAAATAATATTCATTTCCATTATTAGTTTGATTTATACTTTTAAAAAACAATGCCACTAACCCAAAGAATGCCTTAAAATGGGTAAACAAAAATTTTTCTGTTGTAAAGCGGTCATTATCTTCCATCACTAAAATTTTGTCAGCTCGATAATTAATTTTGATTGGTACTATTTCCCCAATGTTGATATTTTATTCTACACAATCCCCATTTTTCAAAACGCTTGTGTTCCCGCACAAGTGTCGCCTGTGGCTTTAGCTTTTAATTTTTCTTTCTTCTCCGCCCGGTGCCTGAAGATGGCTTCGCTTACAAGTGCAACTGTATCAAAATAGCAACAAACTATTTGCTCCTGTTCATTTCTTTTTTAATAATGACAGAGATAATTTTCTCCGAAAGTGTTGCAAAAGAAAATGAAACTATTTCAACGGATATCCGAGTTTACAGGTAATGTTACTCCGCAATATTCACAAGTTTAAAAAACTTTAAGGTTTGGGGTTCTTCACATTAACTAAATGAAATTTGACAAATTGAACTGAGCAAGAAAAGCTCCCTGGGTGCACTTCTAATGGGATAATAATTTTCTTTACTTTTATCATCTAAAACATAAAACTTATGTATCTCATTCGCGAAGTATTTAAAACAAAACCCGGCAAAGCCAAAGAACTTGTCAAGAAATTTAAACAAGCCATTCCTCATTTTGAAAAATCAGATGAAGGAAAAAATTTTAAAGTGCTTACTGACATTGTAAGCCATTATTGGACTGTAGTAATGGAATATGAAGTAGAAGACATCGGTAAGCATTTGAACAACATGCGCACTGCTACTTCCAGTCCCGAATTGCAGGAAATTATGAAAGGCTACATTGACCTTGTTGAAGGAGGTTCAAGGGAAATTTTTTTGGTGGAATAGTTTAGTTGAAAAACTTTCTATACCCCCTCTGTCATAACTTCTTGAATAAACGCTTCTTTCAATTTTATCAGAAAGTGACATACTCCCTGATCTTTGTTTGTAGTCATTTACTACAGACTGGTTACTTGTATTTAGAGTAAAAGAATAAGCAATAATATGATAATGATTAGCGCACCCACTGAAATGTAAACCCCTCCGCCAACTTCGCGAAGTCGTTCGCGGATTGATCGTACTTCTTTTCTTAATTCTCTTTTTTCAGCCGATTCAAGTTTCGATTTATCAATTGCTTTGATTTCTTCTAATCTGAATAAAAGAGATTTTATCTCTGCAACTGCAATAGCTGAACTATCACTTACCGAAGCAGAAGGTGCATTAACTGAGGCTTCACTTTTAAGCGGATTAATTGTAAGGAGCATGCATACTGTGATGCTGCTGAGCATTAGTTTTTTCATTTCACTTGAGTGTTAGAAGTTTATTAAACAGGTTGCTTACCTTGAATAACTCTTAAAATAATTGCAATAACTGCAATGACAAGCAGGATGTGAATCAAACCACCACCTACGGGGTAAACAACAAAACCAACAAGCCATCCTATAATAAGGATAACGGCAATAACATAAAGAAGATTTCCCATTTTTTTATTTTTTAATTATGATAAATTAAGAATTTGAATAGAATTTAAAATTTCATTTCTATTCAAGTTTACACAATGAGTTAATAAATAACTATGCCATTAATTTTTCCTTTTTATATACGATAAAGGAGAATTTATCATTTGGACAATTCCATAATGGGGAATTTAATGGACTTTAATTTTAATTTCTGTGTATTATTTTACCTTAAAAAATGATTATGCCCGGTTAATAAATCTTAAAACAAAGGCATTATAACAGTCAATCGCAGTTAATCATATTGGCATGTTTATAGAAATCGCATAAACAGATTAATCAATCTTTCTATGGAACAAAACAGTCAGGTGCCTGTATTTATTAAGTTGTCGCAAATTACAATTGGCGTTGTAGGATTCTTTTTCGTACTATACATCGGGCAGGATATTATTATTCCATTGATCTTTTCGGTTATCATTGCAATACTTCTTAATCCACTTGTAAATTATTTGCAACGTAAAAGATGTAACCGCACGGTAGCCATATTCATTGCAGTGTTGTTTGCTTTTTTGTTTATAGCCGGAATATTCTTTTTTATCGGGTCACAGGCAAGCATGTTCAGTGATGCATTGCCACAGCTAAAACAAAAATTCACGCTGATATTTGCTGACGCTGTTAATTGGGTTTCAGAAACTTTTAATGTCAGCACTAAGAACATCCAGCAGTTAATAGAAAAGCAAAAGAACGAAGGATTGAATAAAGGCTCCGTAATGATAGGGCAAACAATAAATACAATTGGTGGTTTCCTGGTTATTGTTTTCCTGTTGCCGGTTTACATTTTCCTTTTCCTGTTTTATAAGCCCTTACTACTTGATTTTATCGCCCATTTATTTCCGGTAAGCAAGCACAACACAGTTCTGGAAGTATTGACTGAATCAAAATCAATGATTCAAAATTATTTGGTTGGCTTGCTCATCGAAGCAGGAATTGTAGCTGCTTTAAATTCGGCAGGGCTTTTTATGCTTGGCATACAGTATGCTTTATTATTGGGAGTTATAGGTGCATTATTAAATATTATCCCATACATAGGTGGCATAATTGCAATTTCACTACCAATGCTTCTTGCGCTTGCCACTAAAGATCCAATATATGCACTTTATGTTTTAGCAGTTTATATAGCAGTTCAGTTTATTGATAACAATTTTATTGTTCCTAAAATCGTAGCATCAAAAGTGAAGATCAATGCGCTCGTCTCAATAGTTGTTGTTCTTATAGGAGGTGAATTATGGGGTGTTACCGGTATGTTTCTTTCATTGCCGCTCACAGCAATTATCAAAGTAGTTTGCGACAGGATTGAACCATTAAAACCCTGGGGCTTTTTATTAGGCGATACCATGCCGACAATCGGAAGCAACTTTTTTAATCTTAAACCAAAGAAGCCAAACAAATGATAAGTAACGCGGGATAGCATCCCGCCCCTGATAAATAAGTTATCGTCATCAACACAATCAGATTGAAAAAAAACATAGCATAGGCGACAAGCTTGAACCACATAGAATCAGAGCACACATAGAAAAATCCATTATGTTCTATATTTCTATTTGACATTTTTCACATCAAATGTTTATTTACACGGCTTGCCTTTACTTTTCTTACCAACCAAATAAATAAAATAATAGAAAGTAAAATTGAAGTAAAGTATAAAAGCCAGGTTATCTGTTGATTTTTTATTTCCAATTGTTTGTTGCTTGCGGAAAGTAAATCTACTTGTTTCGCCAGCGTATCAGTTGCCTGGAGAAGGTTATTTAACTGGTCGTTTCGCGCACCTGCATCATAAGTAAGATTTACTTTTTCAAAGTCTTTAAAATCAGCAACGCGGTTGAGGGCACTAATAATCCGGTTATCAGTTTTTACAATTTCAATCAGTACTTCATTGCTGCGTTTAATATCGCTTTTTGTTTTGTTGCCGAATATGCCACTTCGCTTTTCAAGAGAAACAGAGTAGGAGTCGAATTTTTGTTTCCGTTCATATAAAAGATCATATAATTCTTTTCGGTTGTTGCTCGTATTTTGTGCTATGGTAATTGATGAGGAAAGGCAGATGAGAACCTGGAAAACTAAATGTCTTTTAATCATGACTGTTTTACTATTGAATTGTCAATGAAATTTATTGGATAAATAATAAAAATCAAGCCTAAAAGTTCAATGATTTAAAATAGCTTATTAAAGCAGATAAAGAGTATTACGATAGACTTTTCTTGTGAAAGAAAATATTTTTATGTGTTCATTATTCTTTTTAGAATAATGATTACTGATCATTTTTCCGGCAACCTGGCTAAAAGTTATGCCTTTACCGCCAAAACCCAAAGCAAAATAAGCATGGAGATAATCCTTACGGGTACAGATAAACGGAGTTGCACAGCGATCTTTATTACTATAAACATTTGAATCCGCCAAAGGCGAATTCATTTTCAACTTGTTTTGCAGTTTGTAACAGACGTTAGAATAGATTACTGTATATCGAAAGACATTGCACAATTTGGGTAATATGTTGCTTGACACTCACCCTTTTCAGCCCTTTTTATAATGGCATTTTTATTTGTTACTATTAATCAAGAAAAATAAAATCTATTAATTTATGAAAAATAAAAAATTATTATTGGGAATCTCCCTTATTGTTATCACTCTCTCATCCTGCAAAAAGTATGAAGATGGACCGTTAATCAGCTTAAGGTCAAGAGAAGAGCGGGTGGCTAATAATTGGCGCATTGAAAAAGCAATGGACAACGGCAACGATATTACCAGCGATATTGATAATTACCATGTAAGCTTCACTAAGGGAGGAGAGGCAACACTAACCGCAAAATACAATTTCCTGGGTGTAACTTACACCTTCAGCACTCATGGCACATGGTCGTTTGAAAATAAGGATGAAAAAATAAAAGTTGATTATGAGGATGACAATGCCGATGCCACTTACCTCATATTGCGACTTAAAGAAAAAGAGTTATGGGTGAGGGAGGAAGGTAATGACCTTGAAATACACCTGGTTCCGAATTGAGAGGCGGATGTTCTCTTAACGCATATCATACAGTAAGTATTTGGTGAAAAAAACACAACCACAAGGCAAAAGCATTGACCACATCCATAATGAGAACATACTGTTGGTGGTTGGTGAAAAAAACACCAACCACAAGCATTAACCAAATGAAATTAACCACATGCATAATGCGAGCATACTGCTTGTGGTTAGTGAAAAAAACCCAACCACAAGCATTTAAAATCAAACTTATTATCACCTGGAAATGTTCATATTGTTTTAAAGTGTAGCTTTGAGTTCTTGTTAAGCGATTTTCTTCCCCCTTTAAACTCAAAATAAAATGAACGAACAAAAAATATTTATGATTGTGGATGATGACTCTGATGACCGTGAATTTTTTTGTGAAGCAGTTAAAGAAATAGATTCGTCTGCTGAATGTTTAATAGCTGTAGATGGTGAAGATGCATTGAAACAATTGCGCAGCGGAATTAAGCAACTTCCTGATTTTATTTTTTTAGATTTGAACATGCCCCGTATGGATGGCAAAACTTGTCTGGCTGAATTGAAGAAGGACGAGCAGTTGAAAAATATTCCCGTGATAATTTTTTCTACTTCTTCGCATCAGCATGATATTGATGAAACACATGAACTTGGTGCGGCTTATTTTCTTCCAAAGCCATCCGATCCCCGAAAGTTGAAAAATGAAATTGTTTTTGTGATGCAGCAGAATTGGGCTTTGCATGGCAATGTAACAAGTGTTTAGGCTCCTTTTCATAAACCAAAGCGGATATCATGATCGAATATCCACGATTAAACTATTTAAGTTTTATATTTTTCAATTTATCAGAAGCCTTGGTGTAATTCTGAGTCCAGGTTTGTTCCCAGGTTTTATCTCGCTTTGCAGAAGGTGTTTTTAAAAGAGACTTAAGTGTATTCTTCCGGTTTTCAACATCTGACAATACTGAAAAATATTGTTTTTGCTGATCTTTGGGCAGCGATTTTATTTGCTGAATTTTTGTTTCTAAGGAATCAATCTTTTTTAAGTAATCTGAATCACCGGTTTGTGCATGTAACACTTTTGATATTAACATCAAGCAACAAATCACGAAGAATAATTTTTTCATTGGAGTTATTTTAAATTTTAAACCAGCAAAATTAAGAACACCTATAAACCTTAACTTTCGGCTCAAACCTTAGTAGAAAAGCGATACCTCTATCAAAAACCTTATTACCTTATTTTATCGTGCAAATAGAAGGTAATAAGGTAGTAATCGGGACGGCATTTTTCTACTAAGGTTTTTCATTCTCACAAGAATTTTCATTCAAATTATATGTAAAAAATCTATTCCATTTGAATAATTGTATTAAAAATGCAACAGGGTCATTGCGGAAGTATTTCATTTAAAAGGCTAAAGCTGATCGGTTTTTCAAGAAAGAAATCGGCCCCGTTATTAATAGCTGTAGTTTTAAGATTTGACATGGCAGATATTACGATGATAAAAAGCGATTTGTTATCCCTCTTGATTTGTTTGATCATGTCTATACCATGCCCGTCAGGCAAATTATGATCGAGAATTAAAAGATCAGGCTTTTCTTCTTTCAACTTTTTAATTCCATCTTTCAATGTAGTTGAAAATGTGGCTGTAGTATTTTTTCTATTCAGATAATTTTTCAGAAGAATACAAATATCTATTTCGTCATCAATAATTAAGGCTGAATTTACTTTCAATTTAGGTTTCATAATTGAACGAATGTAATTATTAATTGTAGTCATATTTTTCATTCTGAATTTCACCTTCCTGTATCATCATAAGTAAGTTCAAAGTAATTTGAATATTAGTATGCCATTTATTTCTTGATTACTTTATTAAATCGGGAGAAGGATTTGTTTTTGCCACTTAGAATTTATTTTTTTTCAGGATTGGGATTATCAATACGTGTGGGATCATTTTTATAAGGCTCTTCAATCCTTGTAGGATCCACTTTTGACGGGTCAGTAACACCGGGTTTTGGTGATGTGAAATCATTATCATCATCTCCTTTTACAGGAATATTTTTCTCAGGCTGATTGGGTGGCGTGGATGGTGAAGGTGTGTTTTCATTTCCACCGTTAGTGTTTTCATTAGAATTCCCGTTTTCTGTTTTCATGATTTTGCATTTGATTTATGACTTAGAATTGTTTTTAATTTATTTCTGATCCTTTTGCTGCTGCTTCTCTTCCTCTTTTTGTTTGGCAGCATCCTTTTCTTTTTTTTCTTTCTTTTTAAAATAGCCGCGCAGCAAAATGTTGCCTTTGGCCGCTTCCATATTTTCATTCAATCCCTTTGAACTCTTACGAAGGTTCAAGATGGTCTGATCAATATTTTCAGCAATAGTGCTATCCTGAATTAACCTGCCCAATGTTCCGTTTCCCTGGTTTATTTTGTACAAAATTTCTGCCAGTTGTCCGCTGAACACTTCAGCGTTCTCACCTGTAACCTTTAAACTGGCCATGATGGCATCCGTTTCAATAGGTTCAATTGATTCAAGTGCCTGTCCTTCTTTGACAGCCACATCAGAAGAACTGCCCTGGCTAATGTTTAGCACGCGGTCGCCAATTATTCCTTCCGAACCTATGGCAACACGGCAATCACTTTTAATAAATTTATGAACACCCTTTTCAATGATCATATCCACACGCACAGTACTGTCATTTACAATAGTAATATTGTCAACAGTCCCCACATTAATCCCCGAAAAGCGAATATTATTACCCACTTGTAATCCACTAACACTTTTGAAATAAGCATAGACTTTAAAAACCGGGTTAAATAAATTCTTTTGCCTCCCGATAACAAATATCGCTGCTACGAATATTAATATTGCTGTGGCAACAAATAATCCCAGCCTGATTTTAAATTTTTCTGATTTCATTGATTCTGATTCTTAAACTAATTAAAAAATGTTTTTACCCACGGATCACTTGAATTGCTTAACTCATCATAATTTCCTTTAACATAAACCTCACCATCTTTAAGCATAGCTATGCTGTTACCTGTAGTGCGCGCACATGAAATATCGTGTGTAATAATGATGGAGGATGTATTATATTTTTTTTGAACCTCATTAATCAGTTGGCTTATTTCATCAGAGGTAACGGGGTCTAAACCTGTTGTAGGTTCATCATACAACATGAGCACCGGGTCAACAACTATAGTTCGCGCTAATGCGATCCTTTTACGCATGCCGCCTGATAATTGTGAAGGCATTTTATTGAGAGCGTCTGCCAGGCCAACATTTTCAAGCACCTCTTCAATTTTAGACATTATTTCGGTAGAAGTTAATTCTTTACGAACCCGCTTTAACGGAAATTCAAGATTCTGTTTTACAGTCATTGAATCATATAATGCCCCACCCTGAAAGAGGAAACCAATTTTCTTGCGCAGGTTATTCAACCCTTTGTGATCAAGGTTTTTTAAGTCACTATCCATCACTATAATTGAACCTGCATCAGGCTCTAACAAGCCAACAATGCATTTAATCAAAACAGACTTACCCGTTCCTGATTTTCCAAGCACCACAAGATTTTCACCCTTCATCACTTCTATATTTAGCCCTTTGAGAACTTCCTGACTGCCAAATGATTTACAAAGATTTTTTATTTCAACTATCGCCTGATTATCATTTACAGTATAGGCTGATGCAGTATTAATATTTTCGCTTTCTTTCATTGCAGTATGTCAGTTATTTGCACAGCGATCATATCTACAATTATCACCATTAAAGAAGAAAGCACTACTGCTGAATTAGCTGCTAATCCAACACTCTCGGTGCCACGGCCTGCAGTGTATCCTTTATAACACCCAACGACACCGATTACTGCACCAAAGAAAAATGATTTGATAGTTGCAGGAATAAAATCACTGAATGAAATAGCGCTGAATGCACGCGAAAAGAATAGCACTAAGCTAACATCGCCCTTTATATTTACTCCTATCCAGCTTCCGAAAAATGCCAGCGTATCTGCAAAAATAACGAGCAGGGGAAGCATTAGAACAGCAGCAAGCACGCGTGTTACCACTAAAAACCTCATAGGATTGGTTGCCGAAACTTCCATAGCATCAATCTGCTCGGTAACTTTCATTGATCCTAATTCAGCTCCCATGCCTGAACCAATTTTACCTGCACAAATCAGCGCTGTTATTACTGGACCTATTTCACGGATAACTGATACGGCCACCATGGAAGGTAACATTGACTCAGCCCCAAAATCAGCCAGGACGGGGCGCGATTGTATCGTTAAAACCAAACCCATAATGGCACCGGTAATTCCAACAAGACCTAATGATTTATTTCCGATTTCAAAGCACTGTCTTAAAAACTCATTTACTTCAAAGTCGAGTGAAAATGTGGAGCGAAAAGTTTTTGAAACGAAAAGCGAAATATCGCCCACTTCTGAAAGAAAACCTGAAGCTTTTTCTTTTTGCTCAATAGTTTTTTCACTGATTTTTAATGAATGACGATTTGCAAATGTTCTTACAGCAATAACGGGTTTATTTACTCTCTCATATCTTTTTTGATTCATCTGCTTACATGTTCAAAAGAAGTGCCCTTTTCAGTTAGAGATGAATTAGCAAGTCATTCCCATTTCTTAGGTAATATTTTCTACACACTGATGAAGGCATTACTCAATAAACTTAAAAAACCTTGCGTATTAATCTAAAAATGATTGGGCATAATTTTTAGAGAATTGACTATAGAAATTATTCATTTAAATATTAACTCAAAAATCAAACTGTCATGTCAGAAAATGGAAAAGTATTAAGTGCATTGCTGCTCGGTGCAGCAGCAGGCGCTGTTTTAGGATTATTAATAGCTCCTGATAAAGGAAGCGAAACGCGTAGAAAAATTAAGTCGGGCGCAGATGATTTAATTGAAGAGCTTACTGATAAAATCCAGGAAGGCAAAGAGGCTTTACAAGGATTGAAGAACAGAGCGATGTCGAAAGCTGAAGAGTTCAGAGACAGAACCAAATCAAAAGTTGAATCATTTAAAGATGATGCCGAGGAAGAAGTGAACAGCCTTAAGAACAAAGGCAAACAAATGGCGAACAGTTATTAAAGTTATTGTACACAAAGGCACGAAGACACAAAGGAGATAAAATTAAACTTAGTGACTTCGTGTCTTAGTGGCAAAACATGAACAAAAATTTAAATCTTAAATAAAAGAACCTATGGAAGGGGTAAATAAAGTAGAAGAGTTGATCGGTAAACTTAAAACGTATTTTGAAACACGGTTTGATATCGTGGCATTGAATACGCAGGATAAAGTTTCTAACATGCTTTCATCAATAGCTTCAACTGCTGTGGTGGCCTTGTTTGTAATGTTTATTGTATTCTTTGCAAGCGTAGGGGCGGCATGGCGTATTGGTGAAATACTTAACAGTCCTTCCATAGGTTTCTTTTGTGTTGCCGGTTTTTATCTAATGGTAGCTATTATTGTTGTTATTAATAAGGACAGATGGATAAAAACGCCTCTTATCAATGCTTTACTTAAAAAAATAAATATCAATGAGAACGATTAATAACCTTGAAGAATTAAAGATTGAACGCATTCGTTTAACGCAGAAAAAGATGAATCTTGAAGTTGAGATAGAAAGTGACTTTAAAGAAATCAAACATCATTTTTCACCGGCAAGATTAGTTCCTGCGGGTATTTCAAATTTAGTAATCAATAGAAATCATGGTGTGGTAAATGAAGGTATTGGTATGCTGGTGGATGTGCTGTTAAGAAAAGTATTATTCCGTAATGCAGGATTTATAACCAAGCTGATTGTTCCTATGATTGCACGCACAGCAGCAAGTAATTACGTTAGTGATCACAAAGGGAAAATTATCAACTGGGTTAGTGATCTGATTTTGAAACCGGGTAAAAAGAAAAGGCAAGCTGATGAGGTGTATAAAGCTGATAATATTTATGATCAGTCAACTGCTGATTTTTATGATTAAATTACCGATACAGTTTTAAACCAAAATTAATAAAACGCCATAACCACTTCTATATACATTTCCACCTTCCTATTGCGACTTAGCAATGTGTCTGACACAATAACCAAATTTCCAATTTCCAATTTCCAAATTGCGACTTAGCAATGTGTCTGACACCCGAAAAAGGTGTCTGACACAATAACCAAATTTCCAATTTCCAATTTACGCTCGCAAATGTGTCAGAGGCAAAAACCAAATTTCAAATTTCAAATTTCAAATTTCAAATTTCCAATCTCAATGCTGCGACAAGTAAATTATAAAAGTTGATCCTTCATTTAATTTACTCTGAGCTATAATGTAACCGTTGTGGTTCGCGATAATTTTTTTACATATTGCTAATCCAATGCCTGAGCCGGTGTATTGCGATCGTCCTTCAAGGCGCTGGAAGATGATAAATATTCTTTCACTATACTGTTCTTCGAATCCTATTCCATTATCACTTACCGAAACTTTATGAAACATTTTTAACTCTTCAGTTGGTTTCATATTTGGAATTTCCTTGCCTGTGGTTAAAGAATATTTTATTTGAATAACAGGCTTTCTGCCGTCAGGCATAAACTTTAATGCATTGGTAAGCAGGTTTTGAAACAACTGTTCCATCTGCGATGCACTGGCCGAAATGCCCGGTAATTTGTCTATCGTTACTACTGCTTTTTTATCCTGTATTTCTTCATGTAATACATCCATTACATTCTTAACAATGGTATTCAGATTGATTAAGGCAAACTTTTTTTTCATCACATTAGAGATGCGCGAATAACTGAGTAAATCATTTATCAGCGACTGCATGCGTTGGGCAGAACTCTGCATACGCTCAATAATAAATTTTGCATCATCATCTAAGCTATACTTCTGTTTAAGCACAAGGCGGTTGCCAAAGGATTGAATTTTCCTGAGTGGTTCCTGCAAATCGTGACTGGCTACGTAAGCAAATTGTTCCAGCTCACTGTTTGATCTTTTTAAAGCTTCAATATTGTAATCAAGATCGTTTTGAATAAGGATTCGTTTTTGTAATTCCTTCACAACAACATAATAAGCAAACACTATCATCACAATTGAAAACAATGAAGTAAAAACTATAAATAAAGGAGTTACTGATGAGAAATCGTTTTCTTTTTCAATAGCACTTTTCAAATTCCTATCTGTATTCCTCCTTATTTTTGCTGCAGTAAATCTTGCATAGTCCATCAATAATTTCCCTTGCTGTAAAATTGCAACTCTTGATTTTTTGTAATCCTCTGTTTTACTGTAATGCGCTACCTGGTAATTTGTATGGTCTAATTTTACTAATGCAGCTTGCTCAAATCTTTCAATTTCTTTCATGTTTTCATTATTGACAAGCCCGTTTTTTTTTAAATCGGCAAGCGCTGTTTTTAAGCGATCATTGGCAATGTTAACCGGGTTAAGAAATGCAGAATCTGCTGTAAGGAAATAACCTCTCTGCCCTGTTTCGGCATCTTTAAGCAGCGAGATGCACTGCTCTAAATTATATTTAAATGCATTGGTATTGTCCACCTTGCTGCTGTAATCACTTAACTGGTCAACACGCTTGTACGATAAAAAAGCGAGGGTAAACATGATAATAAGTGTTGCGCTAAAAACAATTTTTGATAAAGTAAATGGCGAAATCTTTTTCATATAAAATTATAATGGTTGTAGAGTTAAATTCCCAAACACAGGAGATTATTCTTCTCTGATCCGTTTTGTGTTTTTGGTCAATTTATTGCCCTGTGAACTTATGAATATCATTCCGGTATAATATGAAACAAGGTCAAAATTTAGCTCAGAAACAACAGAATAAACAGGGATATTATTTATCACAGCAGCACCTTAAACAAATGCACCTGTTGCATCTTACAGGTTTTGCACTTCGCGAATATCTTGCCAATGAACTTGAATTAAATCCTGCTTTGGAAATTGATCATGATGATGACGATGAATTGAGCGAAGTTACTGTTGATAGCATAGAAGCAGCTACTGAATGGACCACCAAAGATGAGGATGAATTATTTCGGAATAATTATCAGCAGGCATCAACCGACCAGTTTTACCGCGCTCCTGTAATTCAGTTTAATTCGCTTGCTGATAGTTTAAAAGAGCAAATACACCAGATGCAATTATCAACTACGCTTACGCAATTATCCTGTTATCTTATTGATGAATTAAATGATGACGGTTATTTAAGGAGAAGTTTAGCAGAAGTATGCGATGATTATTGTTTTAACCGCGGCAAGTTAACTGATGAAAAGGAATTTGAAACCGCATTGCACGCTGTTCAACACTGCGAGCCTGCAGGTGTTGGCGCAAGAGATTTGAGAGAGTGCCTGTTACTTCAATTGAATTATAAAATTGTAAACTTTGGAGTTAATTATGAAATGCACAAGGCGCAGATTATATTAGAAAACCATTATGATTTATTTGTTCAGCGCGCATTCAGTAAAATTAAATCACTATTAGAATTAACAGATGAAAGCTTTAAAAAGGTTACAGAGGTTATCACACATCTTCAGCCAAAACCTGTTACAGAGGTCAACCGGTATGAGTTAATGAATTACCAGATAATACCTGATTTTGAAATAACAATTGAAGACGATGAATTGTACGTTGGTTTAACACAACCCGATAGTGCAAAACTTCGCGTGATAAGTGATTTTAAAAAATCGCCCATGCGAACAGAAAATAATGAAGAGAAAAACCAGGCAGCATCCTATTATTCAAATCTTGTTGATGATGCCAATGCATTAGTAAACGCTTTGCGCGAAAGGGAAGTTACGATGTTAAAAGTAATGTCGGCAATTGCATTTACCCAACCGGGATTTTTTATTTCAGGAGATCGCAATGATCTTAAGCCAATGGTGCTACAGGATATTGCCGGCATAACAGGTTTTGACCTCAGCACGGTATCAAGAATAACAAGTAATAAATATGTGCAAACCCCACACGGAATTTTTCCGCTAAAGAATTTATTCATGCGTAACATCAATCCGGGAATAGCATACAACTCGCAACATACTGCTGTGGGCATTCAACAAACTATAAAGCAACTTATTGAAGAAGAAGATAAAAACAATCCAATGAGCGATAGTGAAGTTGTGGAAGCATTACAGCAAAAAGGTATAACACTGGCCCGGAGAACGGTAGTAAAATATCGGGAAGTGTTAAGCATAAAAAACAGTAACCTGCGAAAAAGTTCAAACTGATCTTACTTCTTTTTCTTCATTAAAATTTATTCAACAACATTCTTCCCCATTTTGGGCAATCTATTACACAAGCAGGTAATCGAAATGAATTAATCATAAGCAGAACTGAATTTTAATGTGGTGATGATACTTTAATTGGATTTTATGGATAGGCATAAAAGTTTTATGTTTAAAGTGACGCTTCTTAAAAAGCCTTTTACATGCGCCATTAAGACCTTTTAAAATGAAAGCAAACGAAAATGACCAAAAGGTTAGTTCAAATCAATATGATCAGCAATTAGTCAAACAAAATGAGAGCAAAGTTTCTCATCATCCTGATGCAACGGCAGACACATTGCACCAGATGGCAAGGGCCAGGATGACGAATTTGAAAGTAGGCAAGGAGTTGTTATACAAGATTCTAAAACGTAAGTTCCATGAGTGGTAATCGAATTATTGCCCGGTTGGAGGGCAGACAACAAAAGTTGAGTAAGCGAATAAACTAATAATCAAAAAACAGTTATTAGCTGTTCCCCAAATTGTAAGTTTTATTCCGAAAAACGCAAAGTCACGTACTTGCGTTTTTTCTTTATAGGCAATCAATAATCATATAGTTATACATGAAACGGGATAAATTTATACAACTGATTTAACCTTTCCCGATGTGTCGGGACAAACCTTAGTAGAAACGAACACACAAAAAAAAACCTTATTACCTTTATCTATTCTATAGAAAATAATAAGGTTGCCTTAACGGGTTGTACGTTTCTACTAAGGTTAAAGAATGCCGATAGCTTCCCGATAGCTATCAGGAGGGTTTTTCATTCTGATATTTCTGATTATGGGTGGTGCAAATTCAGAAAGAAAATTATAGAAATCAATAAGAATGTAGAATATTATGCCCATTTTGTTAGCGGTTTTATATTTGTAATTATTCCTCTAATAACTTTGTGCTATGGACAAGATACTGATTATTGAAGATGATGTTGATATGAGTCAACTTCTCAAAAGATTTTTAACTAAGAATGGTTTTGAAGTTGAACTAACTCAAAGTGGTGCTAAAGGTATAGCGGCATTTGTTGCCTTTCAGCCAAACTTGGTTTTATGCGATTATCGTTTAGGTGATATGGATGGCATTGAAGTGCTTCATAAAATTAAAGAAATTGAACCATCTATTCCCTTTATCATTATGACTGGCTATTCTGATATACGTATAGCAGTAAGCGTTATGAAGTTAGGAGCGTTTGATTATCTGGCCAAGCCTTTATTGCCGGATGAGACTTTGCAACTGATTAAAAATGCTTTAAAGTCAAGAATTCAACCCATTCACATTGTTGATGAAGGACAAGAAGACTCTGCATCAGCGGGTGATAACAATAATCCGAAACCAAAAAGACAGGCAGGAAAAAATGATTTTGTTTATGGTAAAAGTGCAATCTCAAGAGAACTATTGAGGCAGATTGACTTGGTGGCGCCTACTGATTACAGCGTAATTATTTACGGAGAAAGCGGAGCCGGTAAAGAAGCCATTGCGCAAACTATTCATAAAAAAAGTAAACGGTCACAATCGCCTTTTGTGCCAATGGATTGCGGAGCCATTTCAAAAGAGCTTGCCGGCAGTGAATTGTTTGGGCATGAAAAAGGATCCTTTACGGGAGCCTTTGCAACCAAGATCGGGCATTTCGAATTGGCCAATGGCGGAACAATCTTCCTTGATGAAGTCTCTAACCTGCCTTACGATGTGCAGTCATCATTACTCAGAGTTGTTCAGGAAAGAAAGATAAAGCGCATTGGCGGATTAAAAGAAATACCAATTGATGTTCGCATCATCGTTGCAAGTAATGAGAATTTATTTGAAGCGCATAGAAAAGGAAAGTTTCGCGAAGACCTATACCATCGTTTCAATGAGTTTCATTTAACAGTTCCGTCATTACGCGAGCGCAAAGACGATATAATGATGTATGCCCGGTTTTTTCTAAACAGCGCAAACCAGGAATTAGGAAGAAATATTGAAGGATTTGCACCTGAAGTAGAAGAACAATTTATTAATTATCCCTGGTTTGGTAATCTGCGCGAGATGAAAAATGTAATTCGCAGGGCAGCTTTGTTAAGCGATACAAACCGTGTTGAATCTAAAACACTTCCGTTTGAAATTTCAAATTTCAGCCGTACAACTATGGGTATTCAGGAGGAAGATTTACCACCCACTGTTCAAGCTCAG
The DNA here is from genome assembly GCA_039931675.1 of Bacteroidia bacterium. Taxonomy (GTDB): domain Bacteria; phylum Bacteroidota; class Bacteroidia; order AKYH767-A; family OLB10; genus JAEUTH01. The sequence goes on from JBDTRM010000285.1 coordinate 78,930, forward strand.
ACTGTTGACGACAATGAAGCCGCCAAAATAAAAGATGGAAAACCAAATCTTAAATCAGCCGCAATGGTTGCCGAATATGACTTGATATTAAAGGTATTGCGCGAAGTTAACTTCAACAAAAGCAAAGCGGCTGCTATTTTAAATATTGACCGTAAAACCCTTTACAATAAAATGAAAGCTTTTAAATTAGAAGCATAGTAATGGAAGAAGGAGAAGAGATCAGGATTTTGTTGGTTGAGGATGATGAGGATGATTACATTCTTTTCAAGGAATATTTAAGCGATATTAAAATAGCAAAATATGCGCTTACGTGGGCCGCTAATTATCAACAAGCCATTGACTATATTGAGCATACAGAGCATGATATTTACTTTTTTGATTACATGCTGGGCAGGTATAATGGTCTTGATTTAATAAAGGAATGTGTAAGGCACGGAATTGATGCACCTATTATTTTATTAACCGGTTTAGGCAATCATCAGACAGATTTAATCGCCATGCAATACGGTGCATCTGATTACCTGATGAAAAGTGAACTGGATGCCGAAAAGCTTGAACGCAGTATCCGCTATTCATTGGAGCAAAACCGCAACTTAAAAAAAATAAAAGATAGTGAAGAAAAATTCAGAACCATATTTGAAAATTCGCACGATGTAATTTATATAGCCGATAGTAAAGGCCGTGTGCTTGAAATAAACAAGGCCGGGGAACGTTTATTCGGCTATACACGCCAAGAAATGTTAAGCATTGATGCCACAGCATTTTATTATTATCCCGAAGACCGGAAAAAGTTTTTGGAAGCTGTAAATGTTACCGGAACTTATTCCAATTTTGAAGTAACGCTTAAAGATAAATATGGAAACAAAAAATATTGTTCCATTACGGCAAGTGTGCAAAAGGTTGATGAAAGCGGTATAGTATATTACCAGGGTATTGTGCATGATATGACCCGGAGAAAACAAATTGAACATGATTTACAGATTGCTGAAAAGCTTGCTGTAACCGGTCGCGTTGCAAAAACACTTGCTCATGAAGTTCGCAATCCTTTAACCAATATTAATCTTTCGGTGGAGCAGTTAGACGAAGATATAAAGGATGAAAACTGCAAACCGCTTTTTGAAATTATTAAAAGAAACAGCAAGCGCATTAATGACCTCGTAACAACGTTGATGGAAAATTCGAAACCCACCGAATTGAAATCTTCAAAGGTAACGTTAAGGTCAATATTGGATAAAACAATTGCACTTGCAAAAGACAGGGCAGCTTTAAAAAATATAAAAATGGAAACAGAATATAACGGAGATAATGAACTGATAGAGGGTGATGAATCAAAACTAACCATGGCATTTTTAAATATCATCATCAATGGAATTGAAGCTGTTGAAGAAAATAAAGGAGTGATCAGGTTGAAGACAGATTGCAAAGAAAAAAAATGTAAGATTTCAATTGAAGACAATGGCTGCGGTATCAGTGAAGATAATCTCGGTAAAATATTTGAACCTTACTTTACCGGCAAATCCAATGGAATGGGATTGGGGCTTGCTACAGCACACAATATTATCAGGACGCATAAAGGTATTATTAATGTGGAATCGAAACCGGGTGTTGGAACAAAATTCAATATTGAGTTAGATGTTTTATAGACACAATGTTTCTTATTTTCTGATTAAGAATTACCAAACAAAAACTTTCTGCTCTTTTCAATTTCTGTAAAAAGAACTTTATCGTTTTCAACAAATGAAACTTGTTTGCGATAAGCCGAATAAAACTCTTCAAGTATTGGTGATGATTTTAATGGTCTTCTGAATTCCAATGCTTGCGCAGCATTGAGCATTTCAATTGCCAAAATGGTTTGAAGATTTTCAACTACACGTAAACATTTTGTTGCTGCATTGGCTCCCATGCTTACGTGATCTTCCTGCCCGTTTGATGAAACTATAGAATCAACAGATGCTGGCGTGCACAATTGTTTGTTTTGAGAAACAATGGATGCAGCAGTGTATTGCGGAATCATAAAGCCGCTGTTCAAACCAGCATTGGCAACTAAAAACGGAGGCAAACCACGCTGACCTGAAATTAATAAATAAGTTCTGCGTTCAGATATGCTTCCTAATTCTGCTAATGCAATTGCAAGAAAATCTAAAGCTAACGCTAATGGTTGCCCATGAAAATTTCCTGCACTGATAATTAAATCCTCATCTGGAAAAATTGTTGGATTATCGGTTACAGAATTGATCTCTGTAAATACAATTGTTGCAACATAATTGATAGCGTCCTTACTTGCGCCATGCACTTGCGGAATGCAGCGAAAAGAGTAGGGGTCTTGCACATGAAGTTTTTTCTGTTTTATAATTTCAGAGTTTTTTAATAGTGCATTGAAATTTATCGCTGTATCAATTTGTCCTTTGTGTGGTCGCACTTGCTGTATCAAATGATGAAAAGGCTCGATGCGACCATCGTAACCATCTAAACTTAATGCTCCGATTTTATCTGCTAATTCTGAAATTTCAAATGACTTCAACAAGCACCACGTTGCATAACTACTCATAAACTGAGTTCCGTTAAGCAATGCCAATCCTTCTTTTGATTTGAGATGAATCATTTCCCATCCTAACTTCTTATATACGTCAGCAGTGGATTGTTTTTTGCCATCGTAATTTACTTCGCCCAAACCAAGTAATGGTAAACTTAAATGTGCAAGCGGTGCTAAATCTCCTGATGCACCAAGCGAACCCTGATCATAAATGACAGGGAGAATATTATTGTTATAAAAATCAATCAACCGTTGCACCGTGAATAATTGCACACCTGAATTACCATAACTCAGTCCCTGTATTTTTAAAAACAACATCAGCTTCACAATCTCTTGCGGCACTTCATTTCCTGTACCACATGCGTGACTCATCACCAAGTTGTCTTGCAATTGTTCTAATTGATCGCTATCTATTTCTTTATTATACAATGATCCGAAACCTGTATTGATACCATAAACAGGGTCAGTGTGTACAAGCATTTTTTTGTCTAAGTAATCACGACATTTATTGATGCGTTGAACTGCTTCCTCACTTAAAGATAACTGGTAGTTTTCAGCAATGATTTTTTTTATGGTGTCGAAATCGAGATGTTTGGATGATATGTGATGTATAGCAGGCATGATTTTAAACTATCGTTTTTAAATTAGTATAATTCAAATTATATTGTTGAGTTTGGCGATTAAATTTTGAGTTGAGATTTTTTCCTGCTCACCGGTAATCATATTTTTTAATGAGATCATTTCAGTCTTCATTTCTTCTTCCCCTATCAAAGCCACATAAGGAATTTTCTTTGCATCAGCATAACTCATTTGCTTTTTCATTTTTGCCTGGTCGGGATATAACTCTGCATTGATGCCTGCTTCGCGAACTTTTTGGATTAATCTCAAACAATATCTTTCTTCTTCCTTGCCAAAATTTACAAATAGAATTTTAGTTGTTGCAGCTACACTTTCAGGAAACAATTTCAACTCTTCCATGACATCATAAATTCTATCCGCACCAAAAGAAATTCCAACACCTGAAACATTTGGCAAACCAAAAATTCCAGTAAGGTCATCGTAACGACCGCCACCAAGAATGCTGCTTCGGAATTGAGTTCGAGGGTCATTAACGGTAACTTCGAGGATTGTTCCCGTATAATAACTTAAGCCTCTTGCTAAATGCGGGGTAAATGAAATTTTTTCAGAATCAACAAGTAGATTTCTATTGGTTTTATCTTGGTCAAAATGATTTACAATAGTGAGCATTTCATTAATTCCATTTAGACCAATGATGGAATTACACTTTCGAAAAGCTATTTCATAATCATTTAATACCATTCGCATAATTTCCCAATTTGCTGTTTGCTCAGTTCTTACAGTAAATTCAAATAGTGGAAGGTCATCTAATTTCTCAAAATTAAAGTTTATTGACTGTAGATCTTTTTCGATCTCTGATAATTCCTTCTTGTCTATCTTATCAATTATATTTATGAATTCTGAAAAATTATTTTGCACTTCAAAATAGTCGGCAATTCCATTTAGTATTTTTCTATTGTTAATCTTTATTAAAACCTTCAATCCGAAATTTGAAAATACATCATCAATAATCTGAATCAATTCAATTTCATTCAGCAATGAAGTACTTCCAATCACATCAGCATCGCATTGATAAAACTCCCTGTAACGTCCTTTCTGCGGACGGTCGGCACGCCACACAGGCTGTATTTGGTAGCGCTTGAATGGGAAAGTAATTTCATTCTGATGCATTACAACATATCGTGCAAAGGGAACAGTTAAATCATAACGCAATCCTTTACCCGAAATGTCATTTACAAACTTTGATGAATCAAAAAGATGTTCTCCGTAATTGGAATTAAGCGAAGAAGAAACTGCACCTTTCAAAGGATCACCATTATCTAAAATTCTGAAAATAAGTTTATCGCCTTCATCACCATACTTCCCAAGAAGCGTTTCAATATTCTCCATAGTCGGAGTTTCTAACGGCATATAACCGTAACGCTGATAAACAGATTTAATGGTATCGAAAATATAATTACGCTTCACCATTTCATC
>JBDTRM010000286.1:0-72300 GCA_039931675.1 Bacteroidia bacterium
CATAAATATTGGAAGAGTCATCAATTTCAATGTTCTCAGCGAAAACTCTGCCTGGTCCTGTAGTTGAAATCACCCATTGAAAAATACCTGCTTGGTTTAACTTTGCTAAAAATAATTGGCTATGGTTTGCATTACCCGCCAAAGTAAAAGAACCAAAATCCGCATTCTGTGTAAAAGAACCTAAAGCAAAAATGTTTCCTTGCAAATCATTCTTAATGCCTGAAACAAAATCAACCTCACTAAATGACTGGTCTGTTCCTCCTGCCCTCTCAGCCCATTGCCAATTCTGGCAATATGATGCGAAAGAGAAAATAAGAAAGGAAATTGTAAAGAGGATTTTTTTCATCAGTTGTATGCGGTATTATAAGAGGTCAATATTTTGGTCTCTACTTTAAATATAATTTATCAGGTAAAAGACAATGATCCAAAAATACTTCAAATAACCATCCGCTTAGAGGAAACTTGAAAAAAGTATTTTAAAAAAAGGAGAAATATGAAACCCGAAAAAGTAATTTAATCTGAGTGAACAATTCTAAACCATAACCGACTTAACCTTAAACCAAAAACCGCAAATTAAAAAGAATCTCCCCAATGAATAAATCGCATCATTCGGTTCCAGCGAATTTTATGGATAAGGTCGGCATCATAATCAATACTGAGCCAAACAAAAACAGCTTTGCCTGCCACATGGTCTTCGGGAACGAAGCCCCAGTAACGACAATCGAGTGAGTTGTAACGATTATCGCCCATCATAAAATAGTAATCCATTTTAAATTGATACGCGGTAGCTTCTTTGCCATTGATTAAAATCTTTCCATCTTTTTCCTCTAAAGTATTGCCTTCATATTTAGTGATTGCCCTGCGATAGATAGAAATATTTTTATATGAGATAGGAATATTGTCGCCTCTTTTCGGAAGGTAAATAGGACCAAAGTTATCCATGTTCCATTGGTGCAAAGAATCATAACAATAGATTCTGTTTTCAGGATATTCCTTAGCCTGGAAAACTGATTTTACAGAATCAATATTGGTGCGTTGTGCAAGATCGTCAGCGGCAGCAGGTGTCATCATTAAAATATCATTATCAAACTGTCCCATGTCCCAGTTAGTAACTCCAAGTTCGGTCAATGTTTCTTTATCAAACATAAAACCTCTTGAGTAAACCTTGTAAATTTTTTGTGCACGTTTTGGGAAGGGAACTTCTTTATTATTGATATAAACCACACCGTCAATAATTTTTAAACTGTCACCGGGAATACCGATGCAACGTTTAATGTAATGCGTTTTTTTATCAACCGGCCTGGCATCATCAGGTTCACCGGGCATGCCAGGGTAATTGAAAACCACGATGTCATTGTTCTTCACTTTTGAAAATCCGGGTAGGCGATGATAATCTAGGTGAGGTTTTTCTAAGTAAGATTTTTTTCCGAAAATTTCGTTGTGGATAAATGGAAGTGAAAGAGGAGTTTGCGGAATACGCGGACCGTAATTTAATTTACTCACAAAAAGAAAATCTCCCACCATCAACGTTTCTTCCATGGATGGAGTTGGAATAGTAAAAGCCTCCATTAAAAATGTGCGAATAATTGTTGCAGCTACTACTGCAAATACAATTGCGTCAAGCCACTCGCGTCCTTTGCTTTTTTTTCCTGCCATAATCGAATTCTCTTTTTTAAGTATTTAATGCTGAAAGTTAATTTTGAATCGGGGGTTAGTAATCGGGCCGCAAATGTAATCGCAAAGTTGAAACTTGTTATACTAAAAACATGATAATTTAGTACACATTTTAACCTTAACTTTCAACGCAACCTTAGTAGAAAACAAATAGCCAACTCAAGACCTCCCGACCCATCGGGAACTTTATTTCACAGTAAAATAAGGTAATAAGGTTGTTGTTGATGGCATCATATTTCTACTAAGGTTTTTATTCTCACGAGCATTTTGAGACAAATTGAATGCGTTACTTATCACGTTTGCAGTATAGTTAGTTGAACAGATGTTCAAGCTATTATTTATTCTCAAAATTCAACATATCCTTCATCTCATAAAATCCTTTCCTGCTGATGATCCATTCTGCGGCATGAACTGCTCCCTGTGCAAAACCACTGCGATTGTATGCTTTATGTTCAATTGTGATTTCGTCAATTGAACTTTGATATTTTACGATATGTGTTCCAACAACTTCATCTTCGCGTTTTGATTCTATAACTAAATCAGTTTTTGGAGCATCACCGTTTTTTAATTTCCATGCTTTCTTACGATCTGTATTTTCCAGAATATCCTTAGCAATGCTAAGTGCAGTTCCACTGGGCTTGTCTAATTTTTGAAGATGATGTATTTCTTCAATCAGTATATCGTAATCATTTTGTGTATTCATCATTGCCGCCAATTGCCTGTTGATTTCAAAAAATAAATTTACGCCTATGCTGAAGTTGGAAGAATAAATGAATGAATGATTTCCCGAAGCACATAATTTCTTTATTTCATCAAGTTGTTCATACCAGCCTGTAGAACCGCAAACAACAGGAATATCAGCTTCAAAGCATTTCAAAATATTGTAGTAAGCCGAAACAGGTGAAGTAAATTCTATTGCAACATCACATTGTTTTAATTGCGTTGTTGTAAAATTTTTATTGTCTTGTGAATTGATGCGTAAAACTATTTCATGCTTCCTGTTCAATGCGTAAGCCTCCACTGCTTTACCCATTTTTCCATAACCAATCAATGCAATTTTCATAGTATCTTAAACTTAGAGTTCACCGTAATATTGATGTTACAATTAAAAGGTTAATTGGAGGTTAACACCTTTAAATGCTTTGTTGGAATAATAAACAGGTGAAGGAACCCAATGCAGCGCAATGGTATCGCTTACTTTAAAATAAAATAAATGTGCATCCACATAAGCATCAATTATGTTAAGTATATATACCGCTCCAATGCCAATGATACATAAATCACGATTTCTGCGCCAGTAGTCTTTTTGTGTTTTGAGATCTGTTTCCTGCAGGCCGTATTTTACAAATTCGTCAATTGTTGTCGAGTCACCATCAGTACGTATGCGATAAGCTTTACTGAAACGTTGGTATTCTGTATTATTAAATTTTACAAAGTAAGCGAGTGTACCTATGCCTGCGTAGATGATTGGTATTTTCCAGTACTTCCTGTTGTATGCCTGGCCGAAGCCCGGTAATATTGCCGAACGCAATGCAGCTTTACCGGGAGGATGCGATGCTTCGAGCGAATCAATGTTTATTGTGTTTTGCGAAAAAGCAATGTTTACAATAAAAAACATTGCCAGCATTATCAGCAATAACTTTTTCACATTAAGAATATAAGTAAGCAATCAGTGAGGGATTTTGAAAGATCAAATAACGAGAAAAAATCCGGTTTATGTTTTTCAGCATCTTCATGCAATCAAATATTCCTTATTCAAAATCCAGCATTTCAATAATGCGGTTAAGATCTTCGTTCGAAAAATAGTTGATGATGATTTTACCTTTGCCTTTAGTGTTGTTAGTAAATTCAACACGCGTTTCGTAAAGTGATGAAAGCCTATCCTGCACACTTTTTAAATCGGCTGACAATGCTTGCTTTGCAGCCGGAGAAGTTTTTTTTGAAGTTGTATTACGAACCAAATCTTCAACCTTTCGCACGGAAAGATTATTTGCAATTACATCACTAAAAATCTGTAGTTGCATGGCAGGGTCGCCAATATTTATCAAAGCGCGTGCATGTCCCATAGATAATTTACCTTCTTTAATAGCTACCTGAATTTGAGGCGGCAATTTAAGCAACCGCAAATAATTGGTAACGGTTGAACGTTCCTTGCCTACGCGGTCGGCTAATTCTTCCTGAGATATGTTGCACTCTGTAATCAGGCGTTGATAACTAATTGCGACTTCAATGGCATTAAGATTTTCGCGCTGTATGTTTTCAACTAAAGCCATCTCAAGCATGGCCTGGTCATTGGCGATTCTTATGTATGCTGGTATATCTTCAAGCCCTGCAATGATTGATGCACGGTAACGTCTTTCGCCTGATATAATCTGAAATTTATCATAGCCCAATTTGCGAACGGTAATGGGTTGTATAATGCCTTGTTGACGAATAGATTCAGCTAATTCATTTAAAGCCTGTGATTCAAATTCGGTGCGCGGCTGAAAAGGATTTGCTTCTATTTTTTTAATATCAATGTTTGAAACAGCACCTGCAGTTGCCATATCGCCCAAAGCGCTTCTTGAAGTAATATCAGTATTTGAATTTTCAAGTAAAGCGCTTAAGCCTTTTCCTAAAGCTGTTTTCTTTGTCATTTACAGTAAAAAATGTGATTAATAATTCGTGATGCTTTTTATTTAATTCAAAGAGATAGCTGCAGATGCTTTTGGTGTTTCTACTGCAATTATTTTTTCAGCATTTGGAATTCGCGTAAGATTATTCTTTTGCAACACTTCGCGTGCAAGATTAAGATAATTAATCGCGCCTTTGCTTGCTGCATCAAACATGATAATGGTTTCGCCAAAGCTGGGTGCTTCGCCAAGTTTGGTATTGCGCTGAATGATGGTATCAAAAACCATTTGCTGAAAATGTGTTTTCACTTCCTCAACTACCTGGTTACTTAATCGCAAACGCACATCGTACATTGTTAAAAGAATACCTTCAATTTCAAGTTCTGTGTTTAAACGGGTCTGAACAATCTTTACCGTGTTCAATAATTTGCCTAATCCTTCTAAAGCAAAATATTCGCATTGCACGGGAATTATAACCGAGTCGGCAGCGCAAAGACAATTGATAGTTATCAAACCCAATGAAGGTGAGCAATCAAGAATAATAAAATCGAAATTATTTTTGATGGTATCTAAACATTGCTTCATCATCTTTTCGCGATTAGGCATGTTGATCATCTCAATCTCAGCGCCTACAAGGTCAATGTGTGATGGCAATAAATAAAGATTTGGAGTTTTTGTTTCAAGAATAATATTGGATGGTGGCACATCATTAATGATACACTCATAGATGCTTGTTTTAATATTACGGGGGTCAAAGCCAACACCTGAAGTTGCATTTGCCTGGGGGTCGCAGTCAACCAGCAGTGTTTTATACTCAAGCACAGCAAGCGATGCGGCAAGGTTTATGGCTGTAGTGGTTTTTCCCACTCCACCTTTTTGATTGGCAATTGCAATTATTTTTGACATGATTTTATTGTTTTTATATTTTATTGGGTTCGGGTATAAGTTTCACCATACATATCTACATATTGCAAAAAGCCATAAGCCTTGGAATAATAAATGGTGTCTATATAATTAATACTGTCAAGATAAAACGGGTTGGCGCCTACTACATATACATCAGTGTAAGGGTGCCCGTTGATAATTTGCATCGTTGGTGCCTTATCATTAATTCTCACATTATCATAAAAATGTGGTAACCCCACTTTCACACTAAGACCATCGGCATTTTTATCAATAAAAACTCCACGATAGCCATCAGGATAAGAATAGTCTGAATCACTCTGAAGATAAAGGGTAGTATAAAGGTATTCATTGTACGTGTTACCGTTACGCTGGTAAGCCTTAAACCGGCCTCCTACACTGTAGGTGAGTAAATCGCCCTGTGTTGAAATAAATCTAAACGATTGATTCAATTGATAAATGCCCCAGGAATTTTCTTCTTCTTCTGTTATCTTATAATAATTTGCCTTGTTGCATGAAACAAATAAGGTGATGACAGACATCACTGAAAGCAAAATAAGTATGTGTTTATTGAGTTTCATTTTAATAGTGTTTTTAAATTATTGCGCTAATTTACAAATAATCAGATTTCTATTGACTCTCCAATAGGAATTAGCAATAATTCTTTACCCGCAGCACTAAATTTTTCCTGCGCTTCGTGGTGATCAATTTTAATTACTTCAAATGTATCGTAATGTAATCCTATAACTTTATTGCAATTCACAAATTCAGCAGCTATTAATGCATTGTCAAATCCCATCGTAAAATTATTGCCAATCGGGAACATGGCCACATCCATTCGTTTAAACTCACCAATCAGCTTCATATCATAAGTTAAGGCAGTATCGCCCGAATAATAAAAATTACCTGCAGGAGTTTCTACTAAAAAACCCATTGGATTGCCACCATAACTGCCGTCAGGCAAAGAACTTGAATGTACTGCATTTACACATTTCACTTTTCCGAAATCAAATATCCAGTGACCACCGGTGTTCATGGGATGCGTATTTTTTAATCCCTGTTTTTCGAACCATTGTATGATTTCATAATTGCTGATCATTTTGGCACCGGTTCGTTTTGCTATCTGAAAGGCGTCAGCTACATGATCGGCATGGCCATGTGAAAGCAGGATGTAATCACATTCAATGGCATCAATTTTAATTGATGCCGCCAAAGGGTTTGGAGTTATAAACGGGTCAAATAACAAACGGGCACTATTTATTTCAACCAGGAAACAGGAGTGACCGTAATAGGTAATTTTCATATTTTAAATTAAATTCTCCGCTAAGTTAGCAGCGATTAAGAGTAAAGCAGTTTTTATGGATTCATTTTTACTAACATGAATTTGTTAGTTGACCTGATGAATGGGGTAAATGCAGCAATAACAGGCCTGTTGACATTAATTCATTGTTGAAAAATAAAAACCCAATCTTTTTAATGATTGGGATTTAAGTGTAGCGAGATCGGGAGTCGAACCCGAGACCTCAGGGTTATGAATCCTGCGCTCTAACCATCTGAGCTACCTCGCCATTTTTGAATGATGAATTTTGAATTTTGAATTTTGAATTCTTAATTTTGAATTCTTAATTCTTAATTCCAAAGCATTGCCACTTGCCACTTGCCAATCGCCTCTTTTTTAAGCGGGCGCAAATATAGAAGAATATCGGGTGTTCAAAAAAATGATTTTGTTTGTGAAATATTTCACATCATGGCTCGCATAGAAATTAATTTTCCGGATAAAATAATTTACACCACAAAGATTCCTGTACGTATTACTGATATCAATTACGGAGGTCATCTTGGTAATGATAAAGTGCTTGGCATGATGCATGAAGCGCGAATGCAGTTTTTAAATCACTACGGTTATACCGAGTTGAATGTGGAAGGTGCAGGATTGATAATGGCTGATGCAGGAATAAAATTTAAATCGGAAGCTTTTTTCAATGAAATGCTTGAAGCCGAAATTGCAATAGCCGGTTTTAGCAAAGTGGGTTTTGATTTGTATTACCGTTTTAGTTGTAATGACAGGATAGTAGCTTTAGGAAAAACAGGAATGATATTTTTTGATTATGCTAAAAGAAAAATTGCAACATGCCCTGCACTGTTTGAAACAAAGTTTAAAAGCTGAAAATATTTTGGGTTGAAAACTTACACGGGTCTTGCCTGTGGCTGTTTTTTTCACCAACCACTAATTGCACCGCCAAATGGTTGGTGAAAAAAACACCAACCATAAGCATTGATATTAAAATGAAATATGACCTATGAGCGTATTTACAACCTCAATAAAAACCAGGACTATAATTATCCATTCCATTTTAACGCCTGCACTGTGATGCATCATATTACCGAATAATTCAAGGTGCTCGGTAATTATTTTTAATTGATCCTGAACGTTGCCAGATTTGTGTTCAAGACGAAGGGTTTTTTTCATGCCGATATCAATCTTCAATAACATTTCATTCTCCAATGCATCGGAGGGAGACTCAACTATGTATAAATTTTCTAAAATTTCATTCTTTAAATTAAGTGTTTTTCCTATAAACTTTTTCAGTTGGCCGTTTGACATCCCTAAGTTTCCTTTTGTTCCCAAAAGTGCTATATGCTTGGTGGTGCGCTCCAATAATTGTTTTGTTTGCGACAGGTAGTGATTTAAAGCAACCGACTGTGCATTATTTAACATGATAAGCCGGAGTACTTCAATCTCAGGATCCATAATTTCAATTTTATTAAAACCAAACCTGATGTCGAGCGAATTGGTTTCAATTGTAAATTCCTCTTCAATAAGAAAACCGCAAATGTTTGTTGCATGCTCCGAAACCATCTTTATAAACTCGAAAGCTTTTCTTGCGTCATAATTTAAAAAGCACACCACTCCATATTTATAAACAGTAATGAATTGGTCTTTCGCAATCTGGTAATACAATTCATCGGGATCAGTTCCAATCAACCCTTTTGGGTTTGCGGTTTTGAAAGAATCAATATCAATGCTATCAGCCACCTGGTAGGTTACTGCTGTATAGGTAATAATGTTCTTTCTGTAGCCGTTAACCGCGCTTTGCGCATTTTCGGGATTCTTAATAATGCCGGGGGAGTATTGCATCGGAGTGTTATTTAATTCTTGTTGCTCTTGAAATTGATCTGTGACTGGAGTATTGGTCATTGAGATTTAAATAAAATGGTGAACGTGTATATAAATTAGGTCAAATGTAAATAAATTATTGTGAATATCCAAATATATTTTTTAAAAAATTCATTTTTCTTTTTTAAGATAAGTTTTACAGGTCTTTAATTTTTCAAAAAGTTCATCCATCAATATCATCATTGTCATTTAAAACTAACAATAATCATCTGAAACTAAAAGTACAGTGCTTGTATAATACTAAGCAATCACTTACGTTTGCGCCCCAATTTTAAATTCCTTTTTCTTGGTACAGAGGTCAAACAGCCATCATACACGGCTAAGTGCGGCAGGTTTAATTATTACACTGGGAATTATTTTCGGTGATATCGGCACTTCACCGCTTTATGTAATGAAGGCCGCCATTGGCAAGGAAGCAATTGATAATGAAATTATTTTCGGAGTTATTTCGTGCATACTGTGGACGCTTACTCTTCAGACTACCTTTAAATATGTAATTCTTACTCTTCAAGCCGATAACAAAGGTGAGGGGGGTATTTTTTCGTTATATGCATTAATAAGAAGAAGCGGCAAGTGGCTTTTATACCCCGCAGTTATCGGAGGGGCTGCACTCTTAGCCGATGGCTTTATTACTCCACCCATTTCCATATCAGCCGCTGTTGAAGGGTTGCGCTTTTATAATCCCGATGTACCTACAGTGTGGATTGTAATTGGAATTTTAGTCGGACTTTTTGGCATTCAGCAATTCGGTACTAAAATGGTGGGGTGGGCTTTTGGCCCGATAATGTTTATATGGTTTTCGATGCTCGCTATACTTGGAATCCTGCAAATTGTGCATCATCCCGAAGTGTTTAAAGCCCTCAATCCATATTATGCAGTTAAATTATTAAGAGATCATCCTGATGGTTTCTGGGTTTTAGGTGCTGTGTTTTTATGTACTACAGGTGCAGAAGCCTTGTATTCTGATTTAGGCCATTGCGGTAAGGGCAACATCCGGGTAAGCTGGATATTTGTAAAAAGCTGTTTGCTGTTAAATTATTTCGGTCAGGGCGCATGGGCTATGAATAACGAGGGTATGGTATTAGGAAAAGAAGATAATCCTTTTTACCTCATCATGCCACAAGGATTTTTGATTTACGGAATTATCATTGCAACCATGGCATCAATAATAGCAAGCCAGGCCTTGATAAGCGGATCTTTTACGCTCATCAGCGAAGCAATGCGACTAAACCTGTGGCCAAAAATCCGTGTAAACTTTCCCTCAGATATAAGGGGGCAGATATTTGTGCCAAGTATTAATGCAGTTCTTTTTGTGGGCACCATTATGATTACCCTTCTTTTCCAGGAGTCATCGCGCATGGAAGCCGCTTATGGTTTGGCAATAACATTAACCATGTTAATGACAACGCTGCTGTTCAGCTCTTACCTGCGACTTAAACGGGTGAGTCCTTTTTTAATATGGCTTTACCTCATTGTGTTTTTGAGTATTGAAACTTCTTTTCTTGCAGCCAACCTTGTTAAATTTTTTCATGGTGGTTTTGTAACACTTTTCCTTGCGGGATTTTTAATGTTCATCATGTACTCTTGGTTCAGGGGACGAAGGATACGAAACCGATATGTTGATTTTGTAAACCTGAGCGATTACATTCCTCTTATAGATGAACTAAGCCACGATGTAACCGTGCCCAAGTTTGCTACTCACCTGGTTTATCTTACAAGTGCAAACAATGCTTTGCAGATTGAAAATAAAATTATTTACAGCATGCTTCAGCAGCGACCCAAGCGTGCAGATATTTATTGGTTTGTGCATGTGGATGTATTGGAATCGCCACATACCATGGAATACACAGTAAAATTTGTACATGGGAAAAATATTTTGCGTATTGATTTCAGGTTAGGATTTAAAGTGGAACAAAAGATCAATTATTATCTGCGTAAAGTAATTGAAGAAATGGTGGAGTTGCATGAGATAGATGTTTACAGCCGTTACCAGTCATTAAGCAAGAATAAAGTAATAGGCGATTTTCGTTTTGTTGTTATCGAAAAGCTTATTTCTTACGAAAACCGTTTAGGGTTTATTGATCGTGTTATCACTTATTTCTTTAATTACCTTAAGCAACTTTCGACCAGTGATGAAAAATCTTTTGGCTTAGACAGCAGCAATGTTTTGTTAGAAAAATTTCCATTGCTGATCAGCCCCAAAGAGGTAAAATTAAAGCGGGTGCCTTATCGCTCGCAAATGACTGACTTGCTTGAAGAAGATGATCATTGATTAATGAATTGCCGAGGTAGAGACGTTGCATTGCAACGTCTCTACGCTCAAAAAAAATCATCACAGCCCCTGCTACCGCGAGATTTTAGCTCGTGTTTCTTGCGACTTATAATATTCCTGAATATGCGGCACGAACTGCAAGCCCGAGCCAGCTATGGGACAGCTTATTTCTTGTCATAACATTCTGCCAAATAACAGTAGGTGTTTTTGGCATTGAATATTGGAAAGTATGCCGATTTCTGATTACTGTCAACAGACTTATGCTCGAAGAATACTCCTTTCTTGCCATTCTTTTCCCAATTTCTAATAAACCCTCTTTCAAAACTTTTTATTTTTCCATTGCCTTTGGTTTGTATCATAATTATTTCCTTATCAGTATATTTTTTTGATTCCTGATAATTTGCTTCGGTATCCTTGTAGTCAATTGGAATAACAAGAAGACATTCGGAATATTTACTTTGATCTAATATTTCATTTTGCGCAAATAATTTGCTTTGGAAGAGAAGGAGAATACAAGAAATTAATAATAACTTTTTCATATTAATATTTATAGTTGTTATTTTTAAAATTGCCGATAATAACTAAAGATTCATGTTGGGTTTTTCAAACCACACGAATCCTTAGTTATTATATCAAACAAACCTACTTAAAACTTTCTTTTATCCAACATACAGTAAGTGGATAACCGCAACTCCTTTTATTATATGCGCAACTTTCCCGTACAAGTAAAAATCCGGCTTTAAACAAAACCATCTACCTCCACCGTTTACAAACAAAAATTTGCACGTTTAAAATTTTGAGAGAGTGGTTGCACGCGATACAATCGCGCGAAAGAAAATAGTTTTTAAAGCGAACTGAAGTTCGCTGTTACAGGCTGGCGCATGTGAATTGTCTTTCAGAAAAAAAACTGTTGCGTGAGTGAATTATCTTTCAGAAAAAAAAACGTTGCACGAGTGAGTTGTCTTTTCGGAAAAAACTTTGACAAAGCTATTTCACTTTGTCAAAGTTGGGCGAGCGGCTGCACGCGATACAATCGCGCGCAATAAAATGCTATACAATCGCACACAAGAAAAGTCGGGGGATTTTATAAAAGCTGATTCTCTTTAAGAACACTGATCAACTCTTTAAGGTTGAGCGGCTTTTTTAGCAGTTCCAATACATGCCTGTTAGCTTTTGCACGCACCATATCACCAAAATCCAAAGAGGATGAAACCATGATGATGTGGGTTTTTTCGCGTTGCTTTAAAGGTATTTTCTGAAACCGGTAAATAAAATCAAATCCATCAAACGAAGGCATTTGAATATCCAATAGAATCACGTCAGGAAAAACACTCTTATCATCATCTATAAGATAACTGAGTGCTTCATCTCCGTTTTTAAAAGTAATGGTATGATGAGCAATTTCTTTGATCTTTAAAAATTTTTCATGAAGGAAAAGATCAATTTCATTGTCATCTATCAACATAATAGATAGCTTTTTTATCATTGGGATGCTTTTTTATTTGGAACTGTAATTTCAAATGTAGTGCCCACGAAAAGGGTAGAATTAACATTAATGGTTCCGCCAATTTTTTCAAGCGCTTCTTTTACAATAAACAAGCCTATGCCTGTGCCCTGTTTTGATGCGGTGTTAGGTGTGCGAAAAAACATTTTAAAAATACTTTCAAGATGCTCCTGCAGGATGCCGATGCCATTATCGGAAATGCTAATAATGGCTGATTTAATTCCTGAGCGTATTTTAACGGTTACTTTAGGATCACCATTTTGGGGATTTTGATATTTGATGGCATTTGAAATTAAGTTGCTGATTATAACACGCAGCCTAAACTCATCTCCGATAAATTCTTCTTCCTGTATAATATCAGTTTCAAAGCTGACGGCTTTATCCTGGTTTTTAAGAGAATCAATTACATCATTTGCAAGCGCTTCAAAATTTACTTTGTCAATCATTTCATCAGAGCGTGAATTCTGATAATAATCAATAATGTTTTTAATGTACTTGTCTAATTTGAGCACGCTGGTTTCTATGATATCAAAATATTCTTCGGCCACCTTCATTTCATCCTCCATTTTAGCAAGCTGCACCACGCCAAGTACTGACATGAGCGGTGAGCGCAAATCATGCGAAGCGCTGTAAACAAAGCGATTGAGTTCATCATTGGTTTTAATAAGCTCCTCATTTTTTAATCTTAATGCTACGCGATTGTTATAAAGGTCCACACAGTTTTCCATAGTAAGGCGAAACTTTTCCCAATCCCACGGCTTTTGAAGATACTTTGAAATCTGTCCCTGGTTGATTGCAGCAATTACAGTATCAATATCAGCCTGGCCGGTAATAAGCAGCCTTATGCTGTCAGGATGTTTAACAATGGTGCGTTCAAGAAATTCAATTCCTGTAATATGGGGCATGCGCTGATCAGACACGATTATCTGCATGTCAATGCTGTCTAAAAGACGCAAAGCTTCGGCAGCGCTGCTGGCAGTATATACTTCGTAATCTTTGCGGAAATAAGCGCGAAAAGAAATGAGGTTATTCTCCTCATCATCCACGTACAATACTTTAATGTTACTATCTGGCATATTTTTTATTTAAAAATCTAATTATTATGTACATTTAATTTCATGGGTAATATGATGGTCATTTTGGTTCCCTTGCCCGGTGCAGTGTCAATATCAATTTTGGCATGATGACTTTCTATAATCTTAAAAACAATTGACATACCTAAGCCTGTTCCCGAGCCAACATCCTTAGTGGTAAAAAACGGTTCAAATACTTTTTCCTTTACTTCGGGTGTCATGCCGGTACCTGTGTCCTGTACGCTTACGCAAACGTGAGGGCCGTCCACATAACTCTCAATTGTTAAAGTATGTTTTTCTTCGCGGGGCACTGATTCCATTGCCTGAACAGCGTTGCTGAAAATATTCATAAACACCTGGTTCAGCTTACCGGGGTAACATTCAATCATAGGTATTACACCTAATTTTTTAACCACTTCAATATTCTTGGGTATGATGCTCCGCAATAAAACTAACGTTGATTCTATACCTTGATTAATGTCGGATTCTTTAACATCACTTTCGTCAAGATGCGAAAAGTTTTTAAGCCCTTTCACAATTTCAGCCGTACGCTTTGCACCATCTTCAATACCACCAAGCAGTGTATTTACTTCTGTTTTTACATAATCCAAATCAATGCGTTTTTTAAACTTTGCAATATCCTCTAACTTGGCTTCAATACCGTTGCCGGGAGTAATGGTTTCATATTTAGCAATGAGTTCCATAATATCGGCAATGTCCATTTGCAAGGGCTTTATGTTGGCGCTTACAAAGTTGATAGGGTTATTTATTTCATGTGCTATGCCGGCAGTTAACTGACCAAGCGAGGCCATCTTTGCGGCATCTACCAATTGCGATTGTGCTTCTTTCAGATTTTTCAGCGTTACGTTTAATTCACCGTTAGTTTGTTGTAATTCTTCGGTGCGTTCAGCTACACTTTTCTCCAGCACCACATTTTGATCAGTAATCAACTTTTCATTTATCTTTAAAGCCTTCAGCACTTCGGCTTGTGTGTCTTCTTTTTCTTTTTTGAGAATATTAATCCTGTCAGCCAATGCAAACGAAAGTAAAACCACTTCAATTGCCGAACCTGCCGGCATGGTGTAATAAGTGAAGTTGTTGTAAGGCAGCAAACCAAAATCTTTCATTACATAAATGGTTACGCCAACTAAAAAGAACGACCATGCCAAAATAAAGAAGCGCGCAGGGCGGTATCCTTTTTTAAGAATCAGGTAGGCAACTGCCAGCATGTAAAGTGAAACTATAGTAGCACACACTTCAATAAGCTGAAAACTTGCTTTATAATACCCGGCCAATGCAAGTACAATAGCAATTAGATAAACTGCTGTGAAAAAGTGAAATCCTTTATCAAGCTTAGGGAAATAGTTAGCGGTATGCAAAAACACCCGCAGGAATGAAAAGCTTGCAATACCCACCAATGGCGGAAAAATAAATGAAGCTAATTGAGCCAGGGCAGGCAGACCGGGCCACAGGTATTGAAACGTATAACCTTGTATGCCGGCCTGGGTAAGCAGTACTGTCCCAAGATAGATTACATAATAGAAGTATCCTTTATCGCGCACCGTAAAAAACAGGAAGGCGTTATAAACAAACATAACCAGCATGATGCCTACATAAACTCCCGCCATCATAGCTTTTGTCCTGTTTGATTCGGCAATATTATCAGGTGTTCCTATTTTCATGGGCACCTGAATATTATCGCGTGCTCTTACTTTTATGAATGCTTCTGCAAGCGCACCTGAATCCATTTGTATTCTGAAAATATAATTGGCATCAGGAAATTTGCGTTTATCAAAAGGAAGAAATTCTCCGGCTGTATCTCCGGTCATTTTACCATTATTGTCAATAAAGTAAAACTCAACCTCATCCAGACCGGGCTGAGAAATCTGTAGCAAAAGATCTTTCTGATTTGTAAGATTCTGTATGACAACTTTAACCCAGAACGAAGATTTGCTAACGTTAAAATTTGGTATGTCGCTATTCTCCTGGATTTTGAATTCTTGTGATTTAATAACATCATTAATGCTGAGTTTATTGGTTTCATCTTCAATAAAAGTAAAGTTCTTTCCAACCTCAATATTTTTCGTTGTTGAATTAATTAACACTGTCGTTTGCCCATTGCACAAGTGGAACATCATTGTGCAAAGCAAAAGGCCTAACATGCGAAAGTGAGAGGTTGAAATCATGCAATTTTTGGTTGTTTAATAAATAATGAATAATTAATGTCAATTTCAATTCCATCAGGGCCGCTTTCAGTAAAACGCTGGCCCGGATCATTTCTTAAACTTTCCATTCTTTGCTGATCAATTGCTTCGGCAGTTGAAAGATCACTTGCATTCAAAATACCCAATACGCGGGCTACATAGTTCTTGTTAGGATATACAAATTCGCCATTTTCACCAAGCGAATTGTCAACCACAAAACCAACTTTGCGAAACATTTTCATGGTATAGTCAGCACATATACCCATCAGCGTTTTGCAGCTTACCTGGTTAACCATTGATATGCCTGCACGTGTGAGTAACAAGCTTAACCCAAGGCCTGCAACTTCTTTTGCGTTCCATAAAGCACATAACTCTCCTACACCTTCATCAATATATTTGTTTACTATGTTATGAATATTAGGATCCATGTGTCCTATTGCTTTTTCAACAGGCAGCAGGTGCATGCCATCAGCAAGCTGAATTCTTATTCCTCCTATGATTGTTCCGTCTTCTTTTTCGGCTACTATACCATAAACGCACTTCCACTTCATCCATTCACTGTTGTTGGATGTTATGTTAGTGATGCCATAATCCTTCAGAACACTTACGTGTCCATCAAGAAACCTTTGACTCAACTCCGGATCTTCGATAGCGCGAAAAGCTCTAAATGTGTACATTCTTGAATTGTCGTATTAGTAAACTGTCTTCCAGATTTCTGCGCAGCGATCTTTTTGATGGGGCATCGCCTGTATAAAGTCTGAATAGGAAAATATTTGTGAGGGTTTTATCCTGCGGAAATATGCGGAAAAATCTTTGTTCTAAAACTTTTAATAATTGAATAGTTTCTTCGGGCAAATCATTTAGTTTTGAAATGCGGTCAAAGAAAAATAATGGTGATGCAATAGGATGGAAGCCTAAACCTTGTTGATTGGCAGCAAGCCACACGCGTTGAACCGCTTCGCCACCTTTTAAAAATTCATTTTCCTGCCCTGATTTTATGCGCAGGAGTGCCACAGCCGATGAATTGATTACAGCATCTTTTGTAAGTTTTTGCAATGCAGCCCCGCCTTTCCATTCTCTTATTTTTTCAATCACCTCAGCCCCGCTTGCTACACGCAACCCAACCTGGTCCTTAAACGTAAGTTCAAGTGTTGCTATATCCAAACCATCTTTAGTTTGTTCTGCTTCTTTATCGGTCCAGCGAATTTCTTTTTTGAAAAATTCATAGTGACCTATCGGGTGCAGAAATCTTAACTTCTCCACGGTAGAAACAATATCAGCAAGTTCAATTATTTCTTCCTGTTGTTGAGCAAATAATAAATCAGCAGGCAATGCTGCATTAATTAATGCTTCAAGTTTATTTTTTTCTATAGGTTTTTTATCACCTTTTTTTCTGTTGGTACAGCGCAAGTCTATACTTTTATATAGCTGCTCATCAAGAGTTGAAACCGGCTGATTGCTTTTTGTAAATGAAAGTTCGGCAACAAGCAAGGGCTGACTTTGCAACGGAAAATATTTTGCAGAAGTTGCGTAACCACTGGTGTTAGCAGCTAATTTCAAATTCTGAAGTGCAGCGCCAAGTCCAACCTGGGCAAGGCTGTCGAAAGGATCGCTCCAACCGGCTGATTTATTTTTATCATGGAATAAATAAATTTTTTCATCGGATGCATACCATTTCCACGGCTGATTATTGCCTGCTGACGGAGCCTGTATGGCATCTTTAATCCAAGACCTTATTAATGTTTCAGGTAAAGTATTTATTGCTGAAGCACCATTAGTTGAAAGTTGTTGTACTGCATCTTCCATCATCTCATCAGTAAGTTGCGGAAATTCAATTTCAGGATCAGCTTGTTTAACGGGTTTATTTTTGTTGCCGATTAATTCTTCAATGTCAACATGATAACGCCCACTCTCATTATATTGATTAAGAAGTATTCTTCGGCTTACATCGGCAGTTATGCCTCCGCCCATAGTTACTGCACTCGCTAACTGCGGCCATGTATTTATGGTTTGTTCAATCTCAATCATCGAAGCCTTTAAGCGCGTTGACGAAGTTTCCAAACCTAAAATATCCAGCATATATGGAATTTTTTCTTCCGTAGTTTTTAAACTTTTAAGCATGTTGATATCAAGATGATCAACTAAACCATGCAATATACTTCGTTTGGGTTCCAGGTCAAAACGCTCCACATCAACCATGCAGCGATCACTCGCTTCCATAATTACGGGAATCCCTAACTCACGTGCTTTATAACGGCTTATAATTTTAATATCAAATCCGTCCGATTCTTCAGCCATCAGATCTAACTTGCCTCCTTCAGTAAAAAAAGCGTCAATGTTATTTTCATTAACACCTTCAGGAAAACATTTTACAATCATGAAAGGATCAATTTCTAAAATTTCGCGGGCTACTGAATAAACTTTATGCAATCCAAGATTGTGAATACCCGTACGTATCCGGTTCAGGTTAGTAACTTCAAGGGTATCAAAATCAGCTAAGCGTATTTCTCCGCAAATGCGCTCCATGGCCAAAGTAACCGCCACCGACTGACCAACAGATAAGCCTATAACACCAATTTTTTTCTGACCTAAAGTTGCCTGCTCCTCTCTTGTAATTTTATTTTGATTGCGGCTCGTACGCAGTCTTATGTATTCATCTTTATCTAATATGTGAACTAATCTTTTTGACCAGGGATAAAAAACCCACACTCCATATTCTTCAAGTAATATGTTACCGGCATGAAGAGTAGCTTCTTGTGTAAGTTCATCGGCAGTAAATTTTCGCCAGGGAAATAAAAGCTTAACAAACTCTCTTAACTGATCTAAAATATTATCGCAAACTGTAAGGCCAGGTGTTGCCAATATTTTTTCAAAAAGCTCTTTATCAGCAGGGTTACCGATGCGATAAAATAAAGGAGTAAAAATTGAATTAATGCTTTCTTGATCTGCAAATAATTGCGACAGTTTTTCTTTAATGTGTTTCATCTTAATTATTGGGGGCTAACTTGTGATGCAAATAAGTGATAAATTGTTCACTTAAAATTTGTTAATTTGTAATCTGATGATCGTTTTATTCTAAAATAAATAAATTTTTATTGCTAAGTTTTAAATAGTTAGGTAATAGCTTTTTGTATATTTGATAAATTGTTGCCAAATAACACCGAAATTATTTTAATAATTGCCCCCGTTTTACACAATCTAATATTATTTACGTAATGGATCAGGAAATTAAAATTCAAGTGCTTTATGTTGATGACGAAGAGAATAATCTGATTGCTTTCAAAGCGTCTTTCAGGAGAGATTTTACCATTTTTACTGCTTTGTCGGCTGACGAAGCAAAAAAAATTCTTGCAGATACCGAAATTCATGTTCTCATTACCGACCAGCGTATGCCCGGAACGACAGGATCTGAATTGCTGGCTCAAACTGTTGTCGATTTTCCAGATCAGATTAGAATATTGCTTACTGGTTTTTCTGATATTGATGCGCTTAAAGATGCGATTAACCGCGGGCAAATTTACCGCTATCTTCAAAAGCCCTGGAATGATGTTGAACTGAGAGCAACTATTAATGAGGCGTTTGAGATTTTTCATTTGAAGAGGGAGAAAGAAGCGCTAACGCAAAAGTTAACGCAAACCAATGAACAACTTGAGTTTTACCTGAGACAAAAATTATTGTCGTAAAATTTAACTTATAAGAACAAGAAATCTAAAACTTTTATAAACCCTTCCCGTGGACGTTTTGCTGCGGGCTTTTTAAATCGGGCTAAGAGAGTGAACCTTAATGCTTTTAGTAACTGATTATTAACTAAAGAGTGAATTTGAGAGTTCAAAAGTAAAACAAATTTTCATTAATACAAACTTGAATAGCATAAATTAGTGGGTAAAAGTAAAAAATACGATGGCGAAATATGTAAAGTGGTTAAAATGAATGAGAAAAAGTTTGTCGAAACATTCATTTTTTAACCTGAATCAGTTTCGGAAAGGAAAAAATCGGTTTGCTGGATTATAATCTTATACATAAAACGGGATAAAGAGCGCATTTTCCCACAAAGCCGCAAAGTTCACAAAGTTCACAAAGTTTAGATTTTCTTAGTGTTCTTGGTTTCTTTGTGGAAATCATCCTGGTAGCTATCGGGAGTGGCAATTTATCCCGTGTTCAGTATAACTAATTTGTAAAATTCTTTAGAATTTAATTTCGTCCGGCAGTTGTAAATACACAGTTAGTCTTCCATTAATTTAAAACCATTACTTGTAAGTTGTGTTTGAATTTCTGCTAATGATATTTTTCCCATGCGGTGAACATTCATTAACCTGTTTGGCGTATAACTGCATAACTCTGCTATGGTATTTATATTTGCTCTTTTAAGCAGGTTAGTAGTTTTAATTGAAAACTGGAGTGGCGCAAAAGGGTTCCTGGCTTCCGGTGGAGCGGGATAATAAATGTTGCGGTAATACTTTGAAATATTGTAACAATAATTCTGAAGTTGATTTTGTACTTCAGTGCTATTGCTGCTTTTAATATAAAGTTGCTGCAACTCGTCCTGGTGTTGCAATACAAAATAAGCAATAGCGCCAAGTGTATTTGCAATTAATTGACGCACCTTCGCATTGCTTGTTAAATATTTATCGCTTAATATGTTGATGGGGTAATCATACATTAAAAAATCAGGGAACAGTTTCTTGCGTTTTAACGTTATACGAAAATCGAAGTAACCGTTCTCGATAAGATTTACCAATAGCCTGTTGGCTTGAGATCCAACGGGAAAATTTTGCTTTATTTCATTAATATCCATTAGCGGGGGAGATTGATTCGGATAATGCGCTAAGATGAAAAAACTTTTTAAATTAGTTTAATCATTACAAGCAATTTATTACAAGCATAAAGTTGATAACTATACTGAGCTTTTTTATACTAAGTTCGTGATAAGGAAAAGCCCGGCAACGAATGTTTATCGCCAACTTCCATTAAAAAAAGCCAGCCTTTCGGCTGACTCCGGGGTAAACAACTAAACTTATTTATAGCCTTTCGGTTATGCAGCAATCTCCAGAGAGATTGCTTTAAAGATATTGATACCCCAATATTCAGTAGAAATAAACGTGCCAACACCAGGTTCCAACTAAAAAAGTTGTGCATCAATGATGATTTGATGTAGCTCTTAACCCCACTTATGTTTATAGTTTTGCCGGCTGAAAAACGAAAACGCAAATGAGAAAAACAGTTATTACACTTTTATTTTTAATGCTTGCATTAATCGCATATCCACAGAACAAAAAGATCAAAGAATATTACCCGCCTACAGATACGCTTGTTCAGCAAAAGCTTAAAATGTGGCAGGGCTATAAATTTGGCTTGCTCATGCATTGGGGAACCTATTCGCAGTGGGGAATCGTAGAAAGCTGGTCGCTGTGCAGCGAAGACGAAGGTTGGTGCGCCCGCAAAGGTCCTTATGCAAACGATTATGCTGCATACAAAAAGGAATATGAAAAACTGCAAACCACTTTTAATCCTGTTAATTTCAATCCTGATAAATGGGCTGCTGCTGCAAAAAATGCGGGAATGAAATATGTTGTCTTCACCACCAAACATCATGATGGCTTTTGCATGTTCGATACCAAACAAACTGATTACAAAATTACTTCAGAACTATCTCCTTTTCATACCAATGTAAAAGCTGATGTAACGAAAGAAATTTTCAATTCATTTCGTAAAGAAAAATTTATGGTGGGCGCTTACTTCAGCAAGCCCGACTGGCATAATGAAAATTACTGGTGGCCTTATTTTGCAACGCCCAATCGTATGAGCAATTATGATCCTAAAAAATATCCCGATCGCTGGCAGCAATATGAAGACTTTACTTACAATCAATTGAAAGAGTTGTGTACCGGCTATGGCAAGCTTGATTTGCTTTGGTTAGATGGCGGATGGGTTCGTCCTGATTCAACTATAACTAAAGAAGAGGAAAGCTGGATTAAAACTCCGTGGCGTAATGAAATTAACATGCACCGCATAGCAACTATGGCGCGTCAAAATCAACCTGGGATTTTAATTGTTGATCGTTCAGTATATGGATGGTATCAGAATTATCTTACGCCTGAACAACAGGTGCCCGCCAAGCCATTGCCCTATCCGTGGGAAACCTGCATGACTATGGCTAATTCATGGAGTTATGTGCCCGGTGATCATTACAAATCAACCAATGAACTCATTCACCTCTTATGCAAAATAGTTTCGCGTGGAGGAAATCTTTTACTCAATATAGCACCATCGCCTTTAGGTGATTGGGATAGCACGGCTTATTCGCGATTAGATGAAATAGGGGAGTGGATGAACATTAACAGCGACTGTATTTACGAAACACAACCCTTTGCACCTTATGAAGAGGGACGGGTTGTTTACACATCAAAAAATAATAACGTGGTGTTTGCCATTTATCTTGCCAATGAAAATGAAAACATGCCTGCAATTATTTCACTGAGTGGTTTAAACAAAATTAAAATCAAAAATATTTCACTTCTCGGTACCGGAAAAACAAAATGGAAAACTGTTGATGATAAATCCGATAGCTATCGGATCGAAATTCAAAATTCTCCATCTACAATAAAATCAATTAAAGAAAAACATGCTTATGTTTATAAAATTGAAATGTGAAGAGTGTAACAGGAGATTATCATCCTGAGCGCATAGCCATCACGAGAGACTTGTCATCCTGAACAGGGCAAAGCGAATAGCTTTGAGCCGGCTATTGTAAGGCCAGGGAACTTTCTACAATTAAAGTAAGTATTCCATTTGAAGAAAGATGTTTCGCTTCACTCAACAAGACACAGCCCGGTTAATCTCTTGAAATTATAAGAGCATCAATAGCTCATTTTATTTGATATCCCTCAAAAAAATCGTTCTTTGTACGAAAACACTTCTAATGAAAAACAAGCCCTGTTTATTCAGGTATTTCTTAACCTGCGTATTATACTTTACTTTAAACAATCTTTCTGCTCAAAGCATTTTTCCACCAGGATATAAATCTTATGCTACTGCATTGCACATTCACGGATTGTCGAATCATAACGGAAGTGCACAACCTGCAAGCATGCAATGGCATTCTTTTTACGCTGATACCACTAACACACCTGTGCTTTGGTGGACGGACCACAGAGGCGTTTTCACTCAAATTGAAACCTGTAAATTCAGCTTTAAAGACGGGGTGTATAATGCAGCAGCATTAACTATAACCGGGCTTAAAGGAAGCACGACTACTCCGGTTAAGTGGGTTGGCAAGAAGAGCAGCGGCTGTGCAGTATCGGTTTCGCTAAACGACTCTTCAGTTTTAATGGCACTAACAACTGATACTACAACCGCTCCTGTAAGATATTTTTCTTTTGCTCCAAAAGGATCATCGGGTGCTTTGAAAGGATTTCAAAATTTTGTTCGTCCCGTAACTGCACAAACAAAGATTGACCTTGATATAACTCCTGTAGGATTAAACCCTCTCAATGTTAACAGCAATGTAATTCAGTTTATAGTTTTACTGAGTTATCATTACTATAACGGCACTCCTCAACAACAATCAATAGTTTACAATTTTGTTGACAACACGCTTCCGTTTAAACGTTCGTATATTGACAGTGCTACCTTGCGCGTAAATGTTCCGGTTATAAATAACGTTATCAACCATGTTACCTTAAACCTGACTGCCGATGCTGCATATCTGAGAGACGGGATTGATAATGCCATACAGGATTACAAGCTAATGATAAAGTCATCTACGGGCAATTTTACTTCAGCCCGTTATTCCAACATCACTGTGTATAGCACCGATAATTCAGCTAACAGTCAATACAAGGTATTCAAAAGTTTAGCAAATAATTATGGCATCAACACTGGAGTTCGTGAATATACAGGCGTTGAATGGAGCACCCATCAGGGGCAACACATGAACGGTTTTCTGCCCGATTCGGCTTCTAACAAATCAATACTTTATAATGATAATACTGTTGGGCTTGGCCCTGCTTATTTTGTTGACAATGTTCATCTGCGTGGCGGTGTGGCATCATACAATCATCCGTTTGGCGCGTCAGGTAATTTGCAGTCAGCGGCCACACAGGATTACCGCACTGATACTTTAGCTCAAAATTTATTGGCCAATAATGCTTACGGTGCCGACATTATTGAAGTGGGGTATCTGAATCGTGGTGGCTGTGATTTGGCTCACCATCTAAAACTGTGGGATATCCTTACTGCCAATGGTCTTTTTCTTTATGGTGATGGCGTTACCGATTCGCATGGCGGAAGCTGGTATAATACTGGTGCCACAAATAATTCCTTTGTTACCTGGATATGGTCGCAAGACAAAGCCACAATTAATTTAATTGCTTCATTAAAAAAAGGCAAATCGTTTTTTGGGTCAAACATTGATTACAACAGTAATGAGTTTTATTTTAAAATTGATACTGCCGGAATGGGCGATCGCCTGCCTGCAAAATCAAGCGAAGCTTTTATTCAAACGCAGATGACCAATCCTCCCGCAGGTGTGCAATATTTGCTTACGCAAGGATTGTTGCAGCCCGGCATGAATGTTAATTATCTCTATCAAGACTTTGTATATGATCCTGCAAGTCCTCCATGCATTTCGCTTGTTGATCCTTGTTTTGTGCGTGTAGCTGTTTATCATAATGGCCTGCCTTTGTTATTCAGTAATCCAATTGTTTTTACAACCGGTGCGCCTGCCGGTTCGCCATCGCTCTGCATTCCTGCTAAAGATATTAAAGAAGTTACAGGCAATAAAGAGAATGGCTATAAGATTTATCCAAATCCTGCCACTGGTGCAGTTGAATTAAAAACACGCTGTGAGTCATCATCTGTTTTAAAAATCTCTGTTTTAAATGATGCAAATCAATTTGTAAAATGCCTTGGAACGTTTGAAACTGTGGCAGGGGACAGCAAATTTTCTTTAAATCTTTCGGGATTGAAAAGCGGCAGTTATTTTATTCTTATTGAAAATGGTATTGATAAAAACATGTTGCCTTTGGTCATATCAAATTAAGCTACTTGATTGAAACATTTTTTAAAACCTGCATCTGCGCTAATTTTACTTTGCTCGTGGTGGTGTTGCACCTTTGCTCATGATGCCTCTCTCATTTACGTAAATATTGTGATAGCCGATAACTCGATTAATATACGTTTTTCAATCCCTTCCAAAAACTTTGAAACAATAAAGGCTGATGCTTTAATAAGCAATCCTGATTCGTTTGTAATAAATTATATTTCGCGGAATTTTATTGTTACCAATAATGGGAAGAAAATATTTCCGCTAACTGCCGATGTTGATGAAAACACTTCCATCAATTCTTTTATGGTAACCTTAACTTATAAAAATGCAATTGATTATGATTCACTTTTGTTTGCCTACAATTTGTTTTTCGAAATTTCACCAACACATGAAGCCATTACTGATATAAGTTACCATATACTTAAAACGCAAATCATTTTCAATAAGGAAGACAATAAACAATTGATATCATTGTCGGCTTTGCTTGGTCAAATTGCAGGCAAAGGAATGTCCACACAAAAAAAGATTGCTCCTGATACAGCCAACAAAATTCTATCTCAAAATAAAAGTGACACAAATACCACAGCATTATTTCAAAATCAAAACACACCTGTTATTACAAAATCTGAATCAGCAAAGTCAAATAATCAAACAATCAACCAGGCTCAAAATTCATTTCAGCAACAGAGCGCTTATAACCCATTCAGCAACTTTTTTAAATCAGGTGTAACTCACATTTTAACAGGTTACGATCATATTTTATTTTTAATCGCATTGCTTTTGGTTTATACAAATTTCTTAACTACCCTAAAAGTCATTACCTCTTTTACAATTGCTCACTCCATTACTTTAGCCATTGCTGTGCTTAATGTTTATGTGTTGAATCCGGCAGTTACCGAACCATTAATAGCGCTTTCAATTTTCATCATTGCAATAGAAAATTTATTCATTTACAATTTTCGTAAAAGGAACAGACCTATACCCGGCATTTTAAATCCTGCAAAAAGATGGATGATAACTTTCCTTTTCGGATTAATTCATGGTTTTGGTTTTTCATCCGTTTTACGCGAAACAGGAATTCCAAAAAACGAAATCGGAATTTCTTTAGTTTCATTTAACCTTGGTGTAGAGTGCGGCCAGCTTGCAATTTTTGTTATCCTCATTCCGGCTATTATTTTAATCAGGAAATCTAATAAGGAGGTTTTTATTTTAAATGCTCTTTCAGTGCTCGTAGCAATTGTAGGGTTTATGTGGTTTGTATTGCGGGTTTTGTAATGCAAATTTGAAACTGCTTTTCATTTTAAGAACGAACGATCAAAAGCAAACTGAACCCCACTTCAAAATTCATAATCCATTTAATTTTTGCCTTCAATCAGACGTCTATTAAAAATACCAACATCAGCTTCCATAGCAAAAAATCTTGCCTCTGAATAACATCTGCAGCGAGCCATCATTCAAGAGCCAACCTGTTAATGAGTAGTATGATTTTATTGTTTATTATGAATTAGTTTTCGGTTCTCTCATTCAATAAAGTTTATTATCATATAAGTGCATTACATTAATATTTACTTATCAGATTGAATGAACTGTTTTTGGAAGCATTACATGGCATGTTTTTTTAATGAGTAGTTGTAGTTAAAAAATAAGACTATGACACAGACAAATAAAACACAGCTTGCAAAAAAGACAAGCGTACACGAACGCACAGAAAAACTCGATCCTAACAACAATAAAAACCTCCGGCAAAAGCCACTCATAAAAAAGCCCGGTAAAAAAGCTGAGCATGACGATGGATTTGAACATCGCACCAGCAATGAAACTACGACACCTGTTTAAACTTGTTTTTAAATAGGCTAATCCTGTACTTACACTTTAGCAAATTGCATAAAGACTTAGATATGATCCTCTGACAAATCCTGTTTGAATTATGCAACGAGTTGGGGTTTTTCATTTTCATTTAGTACAGAAGAAAAGCATTTTAACTTTGCAGAAATGTAAATTTAATTCAGGCACTAAACTTTTTTCAAAAACATTGTTTTAAGAACAAGGGTTGTGTTTTCATATTTACCTTCAATGGCATCAGTATCATCTGTAAGGCGAATCTTTTTTATTACCGTGCCGCGTTTAAGTCAGATGAAAAGCCTTTTACTTTTAAAGTTTTAATGATGGTTACTGCATCGCCATCATTGAGAATTGTTCCGTTACTGTCTTTTGTTTCCATGATTTTTTGAGGATTGCAAAATGTAAAACCTTTCTTGCTTTGTTTTTCAATTATTGGCTGCGAAGTTATTTTTAAATAGGCAATCCTATAGTTTTTGAAACAGGAAATAATAATTAGGTTTTACATGTTGCGAATTTTCAAAGTGTTCAAATAATTCAGGAAAATATTCTTTGGCTATAATATTTTAAATTGATGGTGAAATAAAAAGTTTAGATTTGAGGCAAACCATAAAACAATGAAAACAATGAAAACAAAACTCTTAGTCTTATTAACCGTATTCTCTTGTTTTGCACAATTCAGTTTCGGACAAATACCCGTTCCTTTTAATGATAATTTTGATGGAGTAAATCAAGGTTGGTTTTGCGTAACCGACAGCGGCAGTTCATGGGAATTAGGTACACCCACTTATGGCACAACTAATTCAACACATTCGGGAATAAATTGCTGGGATTTAAATCTTGATAGTGCTTATCACAGCCCAAGTTCAACAAAACTTTACTCACCATTATTTGATTTCTCAGGAGCATCAGGAATGAATATTTCTTTCTGGATAAATATGAATGTTGAAGGCGTGTGGGATGGAACGCGGCTTGAATATTCAATTAATGGTAGTAATTGGAATGTACTTGGAGCATTTAATGAAGACAGTACTTACAGGTGGTACAATTATGATAGCCTTAATTCTTCGGGTTTACCCGGATGGGCTAGCAATTCAAGCGGATGGAAGAAATGCGCGCATAGTTTATCCTTCTTAAATAATACAGCCGGATCGGTGCAGTTCAGGTTTGTTTTTACTGCCGATTTAAGCGTATCCCATGATGGTGTTTCCATTGATGATTTTGCGATTGATACTACATCTGTGCCCTTATATTACCCGGTTTCAATTAATATTGCAACAGCTAACATATCACCTGCACCATGTTATAATTTACCATTTAATGTGCCATTCAATATAAGCGGTCAGGCCGAAAATTTCAACGCCAATCAATCCTTAACGGTAAATATTAATTGGGGAGATGGAACTGATACCGCATATATAATAGCTGCCGGAAATAACACGTTTAGCACAAGCCCAAGTCACATATATACTTCTGCAGGTATTTACTCTCTGCAGTATATTGTTATACCACCTGGTGGTTTAGCAGACACGCTTATTAAATATAACCAGGTTAATTTGCAGGACACTTGTAGCGATTTAAGCGGCAAAGTTTATTTTGATGTTGACTCGGATTGTGTTTACACTGTAGGAATTGATACTGTCTTTAAAAAGTTTGATGTTTTTCTTGATAACGGATTGTTTCCAACGATGACATCAACAGATAACAGCGGCAATTATTTGTTCAGGACAATTGGTAATAACGCAGTAAGCATTGATTCAACAACTGCTGCTTTTTGTCCTGCTAATAATCAATACAACATTTCAGTGCTTCCATCGCATAACAATAATTTTGCTTTGCAGGCAGTAAATGGTTTTAATTTAAAAACAACGATTCCGTTTGGAAGCATCACCACAGGCTTTATGGGTGATGTGTGGGTTTCAGTTAAAAACCTTGGATATAATAATGTTAGCGGTCAGTTGCTTGTAAACTTGCCTTCGGGAATAACATTTGTTGATACGTTGGGTGATCATCCTGATACGATTATAAATAGCAACACACTCGTTTATAATTTTCTGTCACTTGGTTTTAACAACCCGGTTATGATGCAAATATTTTTTATTGCAGATTCAACTTTATTGCCGACACAACAATTATGTTTTACAGCAATTGCCACACCTGTTACCGGTGACCTTGATGCAAGCAACAATGAGTTTACATGGTGTGAATACCCGAGTACATCATTTGATCCAAATGAAAAGCACGTTAATCCCATAGGCGCTATACCAAATGATACGGTGCTCAGGTATTCAATTGCATTTCAAAATACAGGTACTGCGCCTGCTCATAATATTTATATACTTGATACAATCAGTGATAATCTGGATTTAAGCACTTTTAATTTTATTGCATCAAGCCATCTTGCACAATATCAATTATTACCCGGCAATGTGATCCGGTTTTCGTTCAGCAACATTATGCTTCCGGATAGTGGTAACAATCAAATATTAAGTCATGGTTATGTTACTTACTCCATCAGACCTAAACACAATCTTGCAAACGGAACAGCTATTGCAAATAGTGCTGCTATTTTATTTGATTTTAATGAACCCGTTATAACGAACACTACACTTAACTTTATTGATTCAACACTCATTGCTTCTGTGAATGATATAAAAATGCAACAGCATAACTTTGCAGTTTATCCGAATCCGTTTAGTAGTTCTATCACCATTGAAAACAAAATGAATTTGAATGGAGCATTTTCTTTTGAGTTATCTGATATGATAGGAAGAAAAGTAATAACACTTAATAAAAATAGTGGAACCATTTCTATTCCGGTTAGTCAAATTAGTTCAGGTTTGTATTTTTATAAGATTACTGAAAGTATGACAAAAGCTGTTCAATTTGGTAAACTTATAAAGCAATAAAAAAATTGTGGAGCAATAAAAAGCATTTGTTCAGTTCCCTTCTGATGTCACTGGCATCTCTGTCCCAAACTTATGAGCGTAATTTTAGTAAGGGCCAACCAAAAAATTACACTTTTGATCCGATAGCTTTCGGATTGAATTTCATCAGCAAAAATTAACATCATGAAAAAAATTTTTTTAGCATCCATTGTACTTTTACTTACTGCATCATCATTTGCACAGCAGGCACAACCTTCTAAAACTCAAAATGATAATCCGGAGATAAAAGAATTGCAGGCAGCACGGGATACAACTAAAGCGCAGCTAAAGGCCGCTACCACTGAAAACAAAAAAGACAATAGCCTATACCTTAAACTTCAGAATGAAAAGAAAAGGTTAAAGGATCAATTAAAAACTGCGAAGAAATCTAAAAAGACTGAAAAGGCAGATGAGATTCTATTGAAAATAAATGACAATGCACAAGCAATAAAAGAACTTGACGCAAAACTAAAGGAAGAAGAAAAAGAGATAAGCAATCTTCAGAAAAATTTGAAAAACGATGAGAAGTCATTAACGACAGCAAAAGAAAAAGCGGCAAAAGAAAAAGCGAAAGGGAAAAAATAAACACCATTATAAAATCATTTTCCCCTTCTTTTTCAAATCAGCAAAGTATTGGCAAACCGTATTCATAACACACTCTGTATGCTTTGGGTTAGTAGGTCGGCATATTTCGCGACCCAGAAAGGAAATCGCCATGCCTATTTCCCCCCAATCTTTTTGTGGTAATTCTTCCATAATTTGCTTTTCAATTTTCTTGGGGTCATCTCCTGTTGCTATGCCAAGCCGTGGTGCAACACGAACCACATGCAAATCAACAATAACACCTTCGGCTTTGATGCCTGATTCGCGCATAATTACGTTAGCTGATTTTCTGCCAATGCCTGGCAATGTTGTTAACTCTTCCATTGTTAACGGAATGTTTTTGTCTTGTTTTACCTTGGCAGCCAGGTTCATAAGCCATTTTGTTTTATTACCAAAATTGCGAATCTTGGCTACAAAAGGGTACAACGATTCAGGAGTAGCTCTTGATAAACTTTCCATATTTGGAAAAGCATCAAACAGGGCAGGGGCAAGGCTGTTTATATTTTTATCTGAATCCTGCGCAGATAAAATCACCATCACCAAAAGCTGGTAAGTGTTTTTATATTCAAGAGGATGTTTTTTGCCTTTGTATTTTTTTAGAAGCGGTTTCACTGCTTCGCTCCAATTTATTTTTTCAGCCATTGTTTATATTTATTTAGGGCTAAAGGTGTAAAAAAATAATTTCTATTTGTCGGTTTTAAGCAATTAAAAAAACGGCTCTTTGTGGAGTAATTTTTTGTGTCTTTCGCACGGAGGCACGGAGAAACACGGAGTTAATTTATCGGACCTTTAAATGCGCACACCGAATCATTATGAATTTTTATAAGTATTAAATCACAGTAAGTGGCTCCGTGCTGCTCCGTGCCTCCGTGCGCCCCCATTTTCTTAGTATGATTGTGCCTTTGATTCACATTATCTGATGCCAAACATCTTTACCAATTTCAATTTGATTTAATGGCTTTCATCACAATATTGTTTCCATCTTCATCAGTAATGAAAACCATATAAACTCCGGGCATTAATTGATTGCCAAAACGTAGAGAGTTTACTGCATCAATGTTTTGATAAAGAGCAACTGTTCTTCCTGTTTCATCAGTAATGTGAAGCGTTGAAATTTCTTTTGCCGAGCGAACAGTAAAATCTGTGTTTGAAGGATTAGGATAAATTGTTGTGAGTTGTTGTTGATTGTTATCTTCGATTCCTGATACGCTGCAAAGTGTTTCAAACCTGAAGAGTGACTGCACAAAGCCGGGCATTCCAAGAGCAGACAAGTTACCCATAAAGTTAGGGTCAACATCCACTGCCATATCCACATAGTTGCAGGCCGTTCCTGCAAGGTTTGGAAAATCAATCGCCCCGATATAACTGTTGAATGATCGCGCCACATAAATTTTCCTGTCGGGACCAAGCTGCAAAGCATATAAATCTTGCGTGGTGCTGATAACAGTTTGCGAAGCCATAATTGTTGAAGGATTGCCTGATGAAATATCAAACTGTAAAAATGCAGCCTGCACAGAATCATAACTTGTTACATAAACCATGTTGCCGTTGGTTGAAAATTCAAGTCCGTAAACATGCTGTGGTAATGCAAGTGTAATGGGATTGGAAACCACTCCGGTTAACGGGTTAAAATCGAAAATTTCCACAGTGTTCAGATAGCCTGCTGCCAATGCAAGCTTTGTACCGCATGGATTGAATTTCATTTGTCCGTAAGTGTTTTGTATTTGAGCCATTGTATGAACAATACCTGTATTACTTACAACAGGATTGGTTTGCAAACCGGCAGCGGTCAAACCGTAAACATCAAATTCATCGCTGCCCCATGCATGAACTGCAACCCAGTAATCGTTGCTGCCAAGCTGCTTAACTGCTGTAAGCTTTTCGGTAACGGTATTTTGAATGAGAACATTCTTGGTTGTTGTTACATCACCTGATCCACCTTGCAAACTCATATCAACAATAGAATAACGAAAACCGTTTGGTCCGCCATACTCATCATTGGTAAATACATAATAAAGTGTATCGCTGCCTGGTTGAGGAACAATTAATGCGGCCTGCGTACATGATGATCCCGCTAACAATCCGGTACCATTAGGCATTGGCTGATTGAGTTTGTTCCATATTGTACTGCCATCGGTATAAAACAAAAGATTACCAGATGCATCGCATATTGAAGCGCAGCCTTCAATGGTATAAATAGCACTTCCATTTATTGATAAAGGTGTACCGGTTGAAAAATCAAGACCAACATAATTACCGAAAAACCATTTGTCAGCTTCCTTTTGTGCCGTTGCAATTGAGAAGGTGGTCAGGCAAATTAATAACAGTATTATTTTTTTCATTGTGTAATGTTTTAATTGTTACATCAAAAATATCATAAATAATGCCTTGTTTTATTTTATATAAAAAACAGCCGGACTTTTTAAAGCCCGGCTGCCGGTAATAAATGTTTTAACGTAACTCAGGACATCCTGATTATTTACTGATCATCATGGTTTTGCTGTCAGCTACTTTTCCATCAATGCTCAAGCTGTAAGTATAACTTCCTGACGATAATGAGGCAGTATTAATAACTACTTGCTGCATACCGCTTCCACTTACATTATAAGTTTTTACAAGCTTGCCTGTAACATCAGTTAATTGTAAAACTCCTTTTGAGTTTTCAGGCAAGCTGAAAGTTACGGTAGTGCTGCCGTTAGCAGGGTTAGGCACATTTTGCATAAGGCTTCCTGTTTCAGTAACATTGTTACCTACTTTCTGAGTAAGCATGGCTTTCAATTGAGCAACTTCCTTTTCCAATTGAGCTATGCGCGCATTAGTTTGCGCATCTTTCTGATCAATTATTTGTTTTTGCTCGTTGATAGCAGCAACAACAACAGGCAATATTCCTTCGTAGTTAACAGCTTTAAATTCTACCGATGCACGAGCTAATTTAGCATCTTTGCCGTTAATTTTTGGTGATGTTGCTTCACGTACAAGATTTGGGAAAACTGTTTCCATGTTTTCAGCAATAAATCCTATTTGATTTCCTGTAGGTAAACCAAGTTGCGGGTACTCTGCACTTTTGAAAGTGTAAGTAGAAGTTTGAACCTTACTTAATTTATCCAATGCATTTTGAAATGGCTGAATGTTGGTTTTAAGTTTTGCATCTGAAAACTGATATAAACGCGAAGCAACAAGATCTCCTAAGAAATATCCTGCCCAGTTTTTATGAGTATTATCAGAATCATGAGAGGTATAAAGAGGACCACAGGCAGCAAAACATCCGTAATTGTAACGTCCGCCACCGGCCTGTGCATAAACTCCAATTGAAACATTTCCAGATCCAC
Organism: Bacteroidia bacterium; assembly: GCA_039931675.1. Lineage (GTDB taxonomy): Bacteria > Bacteroidota > Bacteroidia > AKYH767-A > OLB10 > JAEUTH01. The sequence continues at coordinate 33,165 of JBDTRM010000286.1, forward strand.
CTATAGCATCTACACCGTCAGCTTCATAACCTGTAGCTGTTGTTGTATCAGCAATGCCCACAGCAGAACAATAAGCACCATAGGCACCTCCTGCTGAAATAATACCATAAATGCCACCCGAGCAAAGCACTCCACCTGCACCACCGTTTGCCTCAACTCCTATACCATAACCCGGAGAAGTGTAAGTTGAAGCATCAGCATAAACTCCGCGTACATCCTTAGCCGTGCCTGCATATTTAACCAATGCCTGTATAGCAGGTACTGTATCTTTAGCGGCTGTGCCTGCATATCCCCACACATCTAACCTTGCCTTAGGTGCTACATTACCAATACCAACATAGCCTGTTTTTTTAATATACACTTGTACTTTGTTATTGGTTATAATTTTAATGTCCTGATTGGTTTTGTTTCCCAATGTATCCGTTGTGGTGGGAGAATTTCCTCCCAATAGCCATTGTGCATTTGCACTGTTTCCGATTAACAGGCCCGCTGCAAGCGAGGCTGTTGCCATGTAACTTTTTAATTTCATTGTAATTGTTTTTGTTTTTAATTGTTATGGATGAAAATATAATTGTGAATAAATAAGTTTGATGTAAATTATCGGCAGTTTAACTGAATATTGGTTTTATGATAGAAATAAGAATAAAAGATGGCTAATTATGAATTGGGGTAATAAATGTTTTCTGTTAAAATAATAGCTTCAATAATAGTTTCGGCTAAATAAGTAAAAATTCTTTATCGCAACGCATGTTTTGAAAAATTAATGTTCATTAAGTTGAAAATTTTTTGTTTCATGCATTTAAAAATTGATTCTATTTGCTATTGCAAAATTTGAACTTTTAAAACGCTCCTTGTAAATGAATGTAGAAACTCTCCCCTTAAAAATCACAATTCACAAATTGAATCTTGAAACACCCCGATTACGAATCAGAAAACTTATCATGAATGATGTAACTGCCTGGATGGAATATTTTCAATCGCCACAGGTATTAAAGTTTATGGGCTTTAAGCCTGATGATAAACAGGGTTGCATCATTTGGATTGAAAAACAATTAAAACGTTATGCCGCAAATGAGCATGACGGTTTGCGCGCCCTCATTGATAAAGAAACAAATGAAATGGTAGGGCAGTGTGGATTCTTAATTCAGGAAATAGATAACGAAGTTGTTTTGGAAATCGGGTACCACCTTATATCACGTTTCTGGAAAAAAGGATATGCGACCGAAGCTGCAAAGGCATTTAAAGAATATGCATTTGAAAATAATCTTGCTGATTCTTTGGTTTCCATTATTCACATTGATAATATTAACTCGCAGCAGGTGGCAGAGCGCAATGGCATGAAACGCGAAAGGCAAACAACTTTCAGAGACACGGCTGTTTTTATATACAGGATTGATAAACAAGACTGGCTTAAGTCTTTTTAGTTTGGGCTGGAAGTTGGAGGTCGGAAGTTAGAGGTTAAAGGTTAAAATAGCTCAGGAACTTTGACAAAGTTTCTTCGTTTGTTAAAGTTATAATGACAAAAAAACGGTTGCTGATAATTATCAACAACCGTTTTCCTTTTTTCTTTTACTTTACATTGCTACCAAAGATAACCCAAGGTAATACCTGCCGACATAATTAATGGTACACTTTTGCCAAAATATATATGGCTATAATCATAAGTCTGTTGGGTTTTATAAATATCGCTATAATAGTTATTTCCTGAATGGGCGGTTTTAGTGGAGTTAATAATATCGGCAGTATGAAAAGCATAGCCCATACCAAAATACCAGTCAATAGTAGCTACCTTGCCAAGAATGGCCTGCCTGCCGTAAACAAGGCTTATACCATAGCTGCCATATTTTATCCTGTCAGTTTGTGCACTACCTCCATAACCTGAAGATTGCTGCATGTCCTGAGCATATATGCTTACAGAAATTTCAGGTTTAAGATATCTGCCGCGCATGGCATGTGAATACTGCATACCATGCATCACATAATCGGTGCTCAATAAAAACTTAGGACCGATTTTTACAAATGCTCCTGCAGCATGGTTATCATTAGCGCTTAATCCGGGGCCGATAATACCGATTTTGCCTTCTACATTAAGCCCCACTCTTATCATATATTCATACCCAAAGGCAATGTCTTGCGTGAGCGGAGAGAAAAATTCAAATTTTACCACATGTGTTTTGTCACGAATATCCACATCGCCACTTGCACTGTATGGGTCAGGTGTAATGATCATTTCGCGTCCATTGGAAAAAACAATTTTCGAAATTTCATCTTTACTCATTATGAACTGTGGACCATCAAGGTTATCAAAGTCCCAGTATTTTATTTCATCTAAACCTACTTCGCTTATCTTGGCTTTAATGGTTGTTTTATCTTTTTTATAGATTATGTCCTGTGCCATTACATTAATGCTGCACAATGTTGCAAATGCAAATACCAATAATGATTTAAGAAGTTGCTTGTTCATGAGTTTCAAGTTTAAGGAGTTTATGAGTTCAAATGTAGAAATATTTATCAATTAACGTGAGTTGTGGATTAGAATTGCGCACACGGTGCTTTTGGTTGGTGTTTTTTTCACCAACCACAGGCAGGGTAGCCAGTTTTTTTATTTATCAATTCTAAATTAAATTACTTTTAGCGCAATCAAAACTCAAAGCAATATTTATTAAAACCAAACTCATGATGAATAAATTACTACTATCTATCGTTTTATTATTCGTGCTGTTTTTATCAGCATCAAATGTTAATGCGCAATGCCCAGGCTGTTTAATTGACAGCACACAAATTGCTGTAGGCATTTACCCCGATACATTACCTGACGGAACTAAAAATCAGCCTTATGATGAGAATATCACATTTGTAATGTTTACCGACACATTAGCATTGCAGGTTTATACTTTCCAGATTATTTCGGTGAGTGGTTTGCCTGCGGGTCTAAGTTGGGAATGTAACAATGCTGTTTCAGGATGTACTTATGATCCGTTAGTAAATCTATACGGCTGTGTAAAAATTTGCGGCACCCCATTACAGGCAGGTTCATTTAATATGAATGTGACAGTGATAGCCGATATTGCAATAGTAGGACCTCAGCTTGTTTCATTCGTGAGGCCGTTTACGGTTACGCAAGGCTCTTCAAGCAATGGGGGTTTCAGCACTGCGCCATCATCAACCTGCCCAAACAGTGCTGTGCAATTTACAAGTATTATTCCTGCACTTAATTATACATGGGATTTTTCAAACGGATTAATTGATTCAATTCCCGATCCCGCTACTTCATTTGCTAACCCGGGCGATTACGTAATTACACAAAATGCATTGTTAGGTTATAATCTTGATAGTTTAACTATCAGCAGTGTTCCTTACAATTATTTTAGTGATAGCTCAGCAGGAAACGATCCAATACCGGATATTTATTTTACTGTTTTTGATAGTGCAGGCACGAACATTTTTAATTCAGTAACTGCTACTGATGCAAGTTTGCCTTTGCTTTTTGATAGCATCACACTGCTGCTTACCAATCAGAATTACACCATTAAGGTTTATGATTATGATTTGTTTTTAGGCCCTGATACACTTGGCCAGGTTACTTTTAACGGTACCACTTTAACAGGTACATTAATTGATTCAATAGCTGGGGTGAGCGATTCATTAACGCTAAGCTGGTGGTTGTCGCCTGTGATAGTTGTAAATACCGATACCGTTCACATTTTTACTCCGCCTGCACCACCTGTAATAAATAGTTCGGGTAACGATTCCTTATGTGCAGGTGACAGTGTGCAGCTAAGCATACCATTTATTGCAGGCAACATTGTTCAATGGTATAATGATACTGTTATTTTGATTGGCAGCAATGATACCGCTTTATGGGTAAGTCAATCAGGAAATTATTGGGCTAATGAACAGGATACTAATGGCTGTGCTGCTTCATCAAATCCATACCAGTTTACTTTGGTTCCATTGCCACCTAAACCTAATTTTGCGGTTAACGGAAATACGCTAACCTGTTTTGTAACCGGGTATAATTTGCAATGGTATGTAAACGGGATCCCGATAGCAGGTGCCGACACTAATGTGTGGACGGCAGTTACCCCCGGGTATTACCAGGTAATAGCCTGCAACGATTTTGGCTGTTGCAATGTTTCCGATTCTGTGTTGCTTACAGGAGTTGGTATAATTGTATGTAACCCTGATCCTTTATTTGTTACCCTTAGACCTAACCCTGCATCATCACATTTTGATATTAATTATGTTTCAAAATATGATTTGAAAGCTGAAATGAAAATAAGAGATGGTAACAGCAGAATTGTATTTGAAGAATCCTTTGAACTCAAGCAAGGCAGCAATACGAAAAGGATAAACTGCAACCATTTAACTAACGGTGTTTATACTGTTGAAATGAAAAATGAAAACACTACTATTGTTAATAAACTTGTAATTGAAAAGTAACGATAAAATCAAACTTATTATGAAAGGACTACTATTATCTTTTGCACTTCTACCAGTGATGTTGTTATCAACATCAACCATTAATGCACAATGCCCCGGTTGTTTAATTGATACTACGCAAACAGCAGTGGGCCTATATCCCGACACATTGCCCGATGTCACTTTAAATCAGCCTTACGATGAGGATATTACCTTTGTAATGTTTACTGATACGCTGGGATTAACAGTAAATACTTTTCAAATTTTATCTGTTAGCGGCATTCCATTTGGCTTAGGGTGGGAGTGTAATAACGTGACTAACGGTTGTGTATATGATCCTTCAGTAAGCATTTATGGTTGTGTAAAAATATGCGGAACTCCTTTACAGGCCGGAACTTTTAATGCATTGGTAACAGTAATTGCTGATGTTCAGATAGTGGGTCAGCAAACGGTTACGTTTACATTGCCCATTACAGTTTTGCAGGGGTCAGGCGGCAATGCAGGTTTTACATTTACGCCTGCTGGAGGTTGCCAGCCGCTCACGATAAATTACAATGCCATTGTAAGTGCTTACGATTATTTGTGGGATTTTGGGAATGGTGTTAACGATACCGGTGCCACGCCACCTCCGCAGGTATATGCAACAGCAGGTGATTATCCTGTTGCAATGGTAAGCACAGTCGGCTTTCAGTTGCAAAGTATTACGGTAACAGGTATTCCTGATAATTACGGTGATTTATTCGGCCTCGAAACCACGCCCGATCTTTATTTTTATATCTATGATCAAAACGGTAACCAGGTTTTTGATTCTCATCCTACAGTTGTGGACCAACTTCCGCCATATACGTGGAGTGGTTTGAATTTAGGACTTACCAACCAGGTTTATACATTGCATCTGTGGGATGAAGACGGAATTTTAAAAGGGGCAGATGACGATCTTGCTGCTGTAAGCTGGAGTGGCAATTTGCTAAGCGGCACTTTAACTGCAACACTAACGGGAGTTGCCGACTCGCTCGTTATTTCTTTTGTAACAACACCACTTACACTTACCTATAATGATACCGTACATGTTTTTCCTTTACCTGCCGTTCCTGTTATTGCTGCCAGCAATAATGATTCAATTTGCGAAGGCGATTCAAGCATATTATCAGTGGCAGTTCCTATAGGTGGTACTGTGCAATGGTATAATGATACTACCTTGATGATTGGTGTAAATACAGATTCAATTGTTGTGCTTCAACCAGGAAATTACATAGCTCAAATTATGGATACTAATGGCTGTGGTGCTTCATCAATGCCTTACCTGTTTACAGTAATTCCGTTGCCTCCCAAACCTAACTTTGCAGTTAATGGAAATACGCTAACCTGTTTTGTAACCGGGTTTAATTTGCAATGGTACGTAAACGGAATCCCGATTGCGGGCGCTGATAGTAATGTATGGACAGCAGTTACTCCCGGTTATTATATGGTAATTGCCTGCAACGCTTTCGGTTGTTGCACACAATCTGATTCAGTATTGTTGACCGGTGCCGGTATTGCAAATTATAATAATGATCTCTCAGTTAAAATAATACCTAATCCTGCATCATCACATTTTGATATTAATTACGTTTCAAAATCTGATTTGAAAACGGATATGAAATTAAGAGATGTAAACAGCCGAATTGTATTTGATGAATCATTTGAACTAAAGCAAGGCAGCAATACGAAAAGAGTTAATTGCAATTATTTACCGGCAGGGGTTTATACTGTTGAAATGAAAAATGAAAAGGGTAGTGTTATTAGAAAATTGGTGATAGGGAGGTGAAATTGATAATTTTAAGGATAGCAAACTTATTACAATTTAATTTCAAATGTTCATTGCAATAATGTTATAATGGCTCCTAAAAACAAATTTAGTTTGTTTAATTTTCCTTCCCGGCATCCTCCTCACCTGTAAACCCCGGAGGAAAACCTAATGACTCTAAAAGCTTGCCGTTATAATATTCCTGCTTATCGTACTCGCCTATCTGCTTATGTAAACGTATCATGTTAATGTATATGGTGGTGCGCAATTGGTCAGGCACTGTCATTTGGAGCGCTTTATCAAGCAATTCAATAGCTGCATTTATATCACTGTGTTCAGTATAATCAATAGCTGCCATATTATTAACCACTTCGGGATAATCAGGTTTTAATTTTAATGCCTCCACGTAGTGATGCATGGCTCGATATAATGTCCCGGGTTAGCTGGTTATCCGATACCGCAATATTATCCTCATGGGGTATTGCCACAGCCCGGTAATGAGGTTAATATGCCAAGCCACACTATGCATCATCAATATAAAATACTTTCTGATTTTATTAATGTTCCTTACAATGGCCTATCATCTAATATGATTGATTTTACTGATGATTTAACACCATATCAATATTTTGGACCCGATTTAGCTGCTCCTAATAATATTGAAAGCTATTATTTAGTAAACAGCAATTCTGACAAAGCCTGGGGATGGGTTCACAATCTTGACCATTACTGGGCTAAGAAGTATATTACAACAAGTTATTATAACCTTCCCGGTGGGGATCCCTCCGTTTGGGATGACGTATTGGATGTAGGCACTGAAATAGACGATTGCCAAGGAGTTATCACTACTACTATATATTTAGATGGATTTGAAGCCAATACTGAATTTCAAATTATATTTTATCAGACTTTTGCGAATGTCGGTACAAATACGGGAACATGGCTAACGCCAGGAACGTGGACAGGATTTTCTAATACGGAAACAACCTCAGTAAACGGCATTTTACCTATGACGGTTACTTTAGGCTGCGACAGCACCGATGGGGATTATGGTTTTTATATTGTAAAGAATTCAATACCCCATAGAGAAATGCCTACTGCCGATAATCCTAATAGTGCAGAGCCGTTATTTGATTTTGCTATACATCCACCGGTTTCAAGAGATATATTTGATCTTACTTTTGATAAGACAAGTATTGGGACCGTGCAAATTGATGTTAAGGATTTACTTGGTAAAATAATTTTTCATACTTCATCAAGTGCTCCTTTTTTTACAATTAACCTATCTGACAAACTACCGGGAATTTATTTTGTAACTTGCAGTGATGGTTATGTAACAAAAACGAAAAGAATAATTAAGTTATAGTTATGAATAAAGCAATAACGATAATTTGTTTTTTACTTCTGGTTAACTCTTACTGCATAGGTCAATCACAATTTAAAAAATTATGGTTTTTTAACCTTCCTCCATTTGGAGCCCCTTTTGCCCCTTGGATAATTAGCCAAGATGACTCTTCTTATACTTTTTTCGATGATAAACCATATTCTACACTTTTTGTAAAAACCGATTTATTGGGAAATATACTTTATCATCACTTTCCAAGATTCGATTCCTATAAGTTGGTAAGCAAACCTTTTTTAATAGATAGTAAGTTTTATGATTTTGTAGGTAGTTACTATTCGGTATTAGATACAGCAGGCAATCTTTTAAACAAATATGTTTTTTACAATGATTCAATAATGAATCATTCAAATACAGGATTTTCCGAAAGTGTCTTTGAGCATCATACCTGTTATGCAAGCGGGGCTATCACTTTTTTTGACACCATTTATCATGGTTATCCGTTAATTATTAAGGCAGATAGTGCGTTGAATGTGCAATGGGCGCATTATATAACTTCACTTGAAAATGTTGCTTTTTTTGATAAAACTTGCTTGGGTGTTGATGGTTCGATTTATTCATTGATAAAATATGATTCTGTTTACATTTCTACAGATTCAACTGCATATGGCATAGCAAAATTTGATACATTATCGGGTAGCCTACAATGGGCAAAAAAGTATTTAAAAAGCCCTTACATAATTAAAGATATTATTCCTTTTGACAGTACCTCAATTTTAATGTACGGAATGAATGACGAACATTTTGTTGGAGGCACTAATCCCTATTGGGATGATTCACTTTTTGTAATGAGGATAGATACCGGAGGAAATGTTATTGGGTTTAGGAAATATAGGCAGGGCACAACAGGATTATTATTTGTAAGCCAAATTATCAATGCTAGTGACGGAGGCTTTATATTAACAGGCGGTTTTGCTGAAGATACAATTGCAAATGGGAAAATACTAATGATAAAATTTGATAACCAGTTGAATATACAATGGGCTCGAAAGCACTTCGCATCCGATGGCTATGCATATAGTAATTCGGTAATACAAACTAACGATGGTGGCTATTTAGTGTGTGGTGGTGCAACATTGGGTCCCGGTCCAAATGATGTTTATGCCTACATAATTAAAACTGATAGCCTCGGCAGTGCAGGCTGCGAGGAGGATACGCTTGCAGGTATAACTTACACAACCATGAATGTAACACCTGTGGATTTAAATTATACCACCGATACCATAAGCATTTACACAGCACCTGTTGCAATAGGAGATACCATGATGGGTAGCTTTACAGAGTATGATGCCTGTGTGTTTCTTGGAGTGCCGGAGTTTAGCATACAACAAAACAACGGGCTTTTAATTTATCCTAACCCAGCTACAACTATTATAAATATTCAACTAAAACCAAACACTACAGCAACACAAATTGATGTGTATGATATGCAAGGCAGATTGGTGCTTCAGAGCAATGATGTTAATTCATACCCACTGCAATTAAATGTTGCTGCTTTGGTAAAGGGTATGTATGTGGTGAGGGTTAGCTGTGGAGAGAGTTCGTTTATGGGGCGGGTGGTTGTGGAGTAGGTTATGAGTTAATGTTACTCCCTTATAGTCCAAGCTTAGCAGAAGAATAGCGCAAGCGTCCGCTTGTGGTGCGACAAGGCTACTCAATTAATATTACCTCAATCAACCCCATCTCTCCACAATAATTTTTTCGCACTGCGGTATAAATAATCCCCTGGCTTTTCTACAAAACCTGCTGCTACAAGGTTATAATGGATATAATCAATCTTTTGTTGAAGAAGGTAATTGCTGTCCAATACAATGGGATGATTATCCTGCCCCTGATAGTGCGAGCTTCTAGCTCGTTCTTTTTCTATCCACAACATTGAAATTCTTTTATAGTTAACCTGCAAGCTCGCACCGGCAGTTAAAATATAGGATTATCTTCAACCGGAATTTAATTGAGAAACAAAAAAATGGAATCATCAATTTGCGAGAGAGGAACGAGCTACAAGCTCGCACCAGCCGGGGGTTTACCTTACCTTTGATAACAGGTTTAATTTTATCTGATTCCCTGTTGAAGCAGGTTTTGTTTAACATGAATGGCAGTATCTTTACAGCAGTGCAAGAGATTAAACAGGAGTAAAGGGATTAGTGCCAATAACCATAATTCAATAATGAAATCTTATGGCTTATGTTATATTGCACAGCAAAAGAAAATTGGATGGCGAGTCTTTTCGCGCCACAAGTCGGGCAGTAGCACGAAGGCCTTGGAAGACTTGCGACAGTGGGTTATTGAAAAAATAAAAGAAGCGGTTCAGGAATTAGAATTATCAAAAAAGTAATAATCAACCTGGTTAGCACGGCATTGGCGCCCTTCAGGGCTACGGGTACGCGCTGGCAGCCTGCAACAGAATAAATTATTTTATAATTACTTTTCAGAAAACAATTACTGCTTCTATCAGAAAAATTGAACAAGAGCAAAACATTTCCTTTCCAAACGCAGAAGTTCCTTGCAGGATAACATTATAGGAAAATATTGTCATTTTCTACCCCCTCCTGTAAAAGGGAAAGCACGGTGGTTGTTCTTCAGTTGATTATTTGAAACCGAATTATAACTGTCAGAGTATATGTACTTTCGGAAAGTTCCTTCAACTTTCCGAAAGTTGCAAACGTAAAAACAATAGAAGGTTTTTCGAGCCTAAGCCTCCAGCATCAAAACTTCCCATGCATCTTTAACACAGTTTTGTTCTAATAATGTTTTTGCCATAAAGTGCAATTGCGATATTCTTTCCTCCGGGCTTCCGTGTAACTGTTGGAGTATATGTAGTCCTTTTGCCGAAGTATTAAAAGTTTCAATTTCTTCTATAAGGGGAAGTGCGTCACAATTTCCTAACTGGCCAAGGTTATTACCGGTAAGCACTCTGCTCATCCTGATATGTTCGGGCAGCAAGTCAACACCAATGCCTTTTTTATGATGAGGTTTCTCCACTTCAAACAATGCAGCGCCCGATGTGCGGCAATAATAATTTGCGCCAAGCCTTGCAACCAAGTCAATTTTATGCTGATCAATTTTATTATTGGCATCTAAAATATTTTCATTGATATGCATCAACAAAATTTCGCAAATAATAAGATTGGCTGCACCACCTTCACGACCTGTTTCAATAATCTGTTTCACCTTACATTCCATTTGCACAGGCGATTCTTTTACACGAAAAGGTTTTACAATTTGTGATGCTATGGGAGTAAAACCTGATTTCTCAAATTCATTTATGCTTTTATCATATTCAGTGCTTGCTAATGATTGTTGATGCACCATTTCATAATTCACTACATTAATTACCACTTCACTTACATCATACACATTTTCTAAAGTATGCTTAATGGTATTGTCGCGCACCCTGCGTGCCGGGCTGAAAATTAAAATAGGGGGATTGCTTCCGAATGCATTAAAAAAACTAAATGGGCTTAGGTTGGGGTTGCCTTCTTTATCAATGGTGCTTGCAAATGCAATGGGGCGCGGTGCAATGGCAGAAAGCATGTATGCATGCAATTCGGCAGTTTTAATTTCTTTGGGATTAATAGTCAGCATAATTTGTTTTGAGGGATTATATTATCAAGGAGTTCGGAGTAATGAATGATTAAGTGAAGTACACCATTTACTTCATTATTCAAAATTCAGGATTCATTATTCAACATTCATAGGGCAAATATGCAAACGTTTGTTGGCGCAACAAATATTATTAGTTTTGCGCCCTCAAAAAAAATAGCGTTGTAGTTCTTTTAATAATAAATTTGCGGATGTGTCGTAATTGGTAGCCGAGCCAGACTTAGGATCTGGTGTCGTAAGACGTGGGGGTTCGAGTCCCTTCATCCGCACTTAAAAAAATGAAGTAAATTATTTTAAGAAAATATCAATTGTATAAAAAAACCTTAGTAGAAAATGAAATGTCAATATCAACCTTATTACCTTATTTCGGGAATAATAAGGTAATAAGGTTATATACTTTCTGCCGTTGTTATCTACTAATGTTGAAATAATCCCGATAGCTATCGGGATAAGGTTTTTTATTCCAAAGCAAGGATTCATTTAATGCTTTTGGGCGCTTAACAGAAAAAATAGATCATGAATATTTCTCAGCAAGTAAAAGAAGATCAGACAGCAACTGTTACCATTGATGTTGCTCCTATTGACTACTTAGATGTAGTGGAGAAGGAAATTAAAAAGATCGGTAAACAAGCACAGATAAAGGGTTTTCGCGCAGGTGCTGTGCCTAAATCTGTTGTGCAGAAAATGTATGGTAAATCAATTTTGTTTGATGAGTTGAATAAAATTGTTTCACGCAATCTTGAAAAACATTTGATGGATAACAATGTAAATATTGTTGGAAATCCATTGCCCGTTCCGGTTACTGATTTTGATACTGACTGGGATAATCCTCGCGATTATTCATTTTCATTTGAAGTTGGCCTCGCGCCTGATTTTGAGTTGCAATTGCCTCCTTCAAGAGCAATTCCATATTATGAAATAATTGTAGATGATGCTAAGTTAGAGGAGTACATTGAAGATTTGCGTACGCGCCAGGGTAAATTTTCAAATCCTGAAAAAGCGGATGATAACAGTATTTTGTATGGAGAATTTGAAGAGTTAGATGAAACTGGTAATCTTAAAGAAGGCGGCATTAAAACAAAAACAACTTTAGCAATTAATGTGGTTAAAGATGATGCTGAGAAGCAAAAACTTTTAGCTGCCGAAAAAAATGCAAGCATAATTTTCAATCCTGCAAAAGCATTTCAAAACAAGGTGGAGATAGGAGCAATGTTTAACTTAAAGGCAGATGCTGCTGCTGAGTTAACTTCTGATTTTAAACTTACCGTGGAAACCATCAACAATCGCGAAAAAGCTGATCTTAACCAGGAGTTGTTTGATAAAGTTTATGGCGAAGGCAAAGTTACATCAGAAGAAGAATTTCGTATCCGCGTGCGTGAGGATATTGTCAATATGTTTAAACGTGAAAGCGAAAGCAAACTGAAACATGATATTGAAGATGTATTATTAGAAGAATTGAAAATAACCTTGCCCGATGAATTTTTAAAACGCTGGTTACTTGCAATGAATGAAGAAAAATTTACGCAAGACCAGGTTGAAAAAGAGTATCCTTCATTTGCACGCGGTACGAAGCTGAGCATGATTGAAAATAAAATCATGAAAGAGCAGGGATATAAAGTAACACAGGAAGAAATAAATGCAATGGCTCGCGATATATTGTACAACCAGTTTGCACAATATGGTTTAACACAGGGCATGGAAGATGCAATGGATGGATTGGTTTCAAAATATCTTCAAAAAGAAGAAAATGTAAATCGTGCCGTGCAAAACTTAATTAATTTTAAAGCGTTTCAATATTTGAAGGATGCCGTTAATCGCGACATTAAAGAGATTACTTACGAGGACTTTCAAAAGATATTAGCAGAGCATCATCACCACGATTAATTAATAATGAATAATGAATTTTGAATAGTGAATGATGAAGGCAATGAAAAACTTCAATATTTAATATTCAACATTCAATATTCAACATTTGGTTAGGATTAAGGTTTACAATTTTTATTTTAGCATAAACGACTACCCTTAGAATTTATATTTTAAAATTCAGTTTTAATCTTTCCCCACACATACTATTTAATTAACGAACTATGAATTACGATCAGGAATTTCGCAAGTATGCCATCAAACATCACGGCATCAGCAGTTTATCCATGCATCATTTTGAATCATCGCTCACCCCATACATCATTGAAGAGCGTCAGATGAACATTGCACAAATGGATGTGTTTTCGCGTTTAATGATGGAGCGCATAATTTTTCTTGGTACAGCTATCAATGACCAGGTGGCCAACATAGTGCAGGCGCAAATGTTGTTCCTGCAAAATGTTGATGCCAAAAAAGATATTACCATGTACATTAACTCACCGGGCGGCAGCGTGTATGCAGGTATGGGCATTTATGACACCATGCAGATATTGCAACCCGATGTGCAGATGATTTGCACAGGTATAGCAGCATCAATGGCTGCGGTGTTATTGTGCGCAGGCACAGCAGGTAAAAGATCTGCTTTAAAACATTCGCGTGTAATGATTCACCAGCCAATGGGTGGTGCAGAAGGACAGGCTTCTGACATTGAAATTACAGCACGTGAAATTTCGAAGCTGAAAAAAGAACTTTACGAGATCATAGCAAGCCATACCGGTAAAGATTATGATACAGTGTGGAAAGATTCTGACCGTGATTACTGGATGATAGCTGATGAGGCTAAGGAATACGGTATGATTGATGAAGTATTGACAAAAAAGTAAAGAACTTCTTTTAGGAATTAGTCTGAAATCTAAAGTTTTTATTAACTTTGGTTATCAGGCTTTTTAAATAAAGTCAATTTTATCAGTTGTTCAAGTTGTCAAATACCCGGGCAATATTTTTACGCAGAATTAATATTATAAATTTTAAATCTAATCCATGAAACAGACAAAAGATGTAAAATGCAGTTTTTGCGGTCGCGATAAGAACGCAGTAACGCTCCTGATTGCAGGGGAGAATGCACATATATGTGATCAATGCGCACAGCAGGCAATAGGTATTATTAATGAAGAGCAGACTACAAAGCTTAAGCAGACACTTAGTTCATCAACAGCGTTGCTTAAGCCTGCCGACATTAAAGCTCACCTTGACCAATATGTGATAGGTCAGGATGATGCGAAAAAAGTGCTTTCTGTAGCAGTGTATAATCACTACAAACGTATCAATCACCAGCTTAAGAGCAAAAATGATATTGAGTTAGATAAATCCAATATCATTTTAATCGGGGAAACAGGAACCGGTAAAACGCTTTTGGCGCGCACCATTGCAAGGATTCTTAATGTGCCGTTTTGTATTGCCGATGCCACAGTAATTACCGAAGCCGGTTACGTTGGTGAAGATGTGGAAAGTGTTTTATCTCGATTGCTCATGGCATCTGACTTTGATGTTAAATCAGCCGAGCGTGGTATTGTTTACATTGATGAGATAGATAAGATAGCCCGCAAAAGTGATAACCCGAGTCTTACGCGCGATGTAAGCGGTGAAGGTGTACAGCAGGGGTTATTAAAGCTGCTTGAAAACACGATAGTTAATGTACCTCCTTATGGCGGACGCAAGCACCCTGAACAAAAGATGATACAGGTAAATACTGAAAATATATTATTTATATGTGGAGGGGCTTTTGACGGCATTGATAAGATCATCGGAAGGCGCCTGCGATCTAACAGCCTTGGATTTAAGAGTAATGATCAGAATGCTTATGACAGGGAAAATCTTTTGCAATATGTTGCACCGCAGGATTTAAAAGCTTACGGATTGATACCTGAATTGATTGGTCGTCTTCCGGTTCTTACCGCATTGGCACCGCTTGATAAGAAAGCGCTTCGCTCAATACTTACCGATCCTAAAAATGCGTTGATCAAGCAGTATCAGTATCTTTTTGAGATGGAGAAAATTAATTTAGTTGTTGAAGAAGATGTGTTGGAATTAATTGTTGAAAAAGCACATGAATATAAATTAGGCGCCCGTGGCCTGCGTAATTTATGCGAAGCCATTATGCTTGATGCCATGTTTGAAATTCCAAGCGAAGAAGATCCCGATAACGAATTTATTGTTACGCTTGATTATGCCTTAGGCAAATTACATAAAGCCAACCTCGCCAAATTAAAAGCGGCATAATTTGATAACGTTTCTTTTCTGATATAAGTCAGCAGGCTTATTTTTAAAACTTAAGATTTAGGTAGTTTTAGAATTATTTGAACTTGTTAGTGTTCAAATAAAATTAAAATATTGTGTATTAAAACACGTGCTTTACCGTTAGAAGATTTATCACAATTAAAATTCCCCCAAAATGAAATCTGTAACAAAAGAGATAGAGGCAATTAAGCCCAGCGTAGTTGGACGTACATTAACCAATCTTTACCATACTAAATTAAGTGAGAAATTTGAGTTATTGCCCGGTGTCAGTCATGTTTTATATTTCCGTACTATTATTGAATTAGATCATACTGAACACTATGATTTCTGGAAGAGTTATTTGAATAAATGGAATTCAACGGAACAACTTTTTCCTGTGAGCAATGAACAATGGGATGTACCGGATTCCAGGTTTTTTATAGGTCAAAAAGTAAAAGATATTAAGGTGGATCATCATGGACAGGTTTACCTGATCTTAGAAAATGATATTGCAATAGAGCACACTATAGATTATGGTGATGGAATCAGAATTAAGCCTTTCAAAGAATTAATCGAGGCCGAAGAGAGATAGTTTTTTAACTTCCGAAAAGGTTTATAGTTTCATTAATTGTTTGCCTAAGCGGTAGTGTAATGATAAATGTTGCGCCATTTCCCGGTTTGCTTGTTGCTGTAATAATTCCCTGGTGGTTCTGTACAATTTTTTTGCAGATGGCAAGTCCGATTCCTGTGCCCTCATAATTTCCTGCACTGGTTAACCTTTGGAATACCTCAAATATCTTATCTGCATAGTTTTGGTCGAAACCGATCCCGTTATCACTAATAGTAATGCAGCAATAGGTCAGGTAATTGATATCATTAACCATCGAACCCGCGTACAATTCAGTTAGCTTTGCATGGATATTTTCAGGTAACCGGTTGCCCTGTATCAATTGAGATGAGATATTAATAACGGGGGCTATATGCGCTGATTGAAACTTCAGTGCATTGCTGAGCATGTTCTGAAATAATTGTCCTATCTGCGAAGCATTTGCATCAATATGCGGAAGTTCATCAACATGAATAACTGCACCGGTCTTTTCAACTGCCACTTCCATATCATTAATTACCTGGCCAACAAGTTGCTTTAAATCAACATCATTAAAATTATTTACGTCAGATAACTTTGAAAAACGGAGCACATCATCAATAAGCCTTTGCATACGCGCTGTCGAAGACGTTATTTTTTCAATAAAAAGAATGCCTTTACTATTTTCAGAATGCTTTATCTCCTCCTGCAGGCGCGAACTGAAGGTTAATATTTTACGTAGCGGTTCCTGCAAATCATGCGAGGTGATGTAAGCGAATTTCTGAAGCTCATTATTGATCATTTCCAGCTTACGTGTTTTTTGCAATAACTCTTCTTCTGTTTTTTTTTCTCGTGTCACATCCTGTCCCGTGCCTATCATTTTTATTACGTTGCCTTCTTTATCAATTATCACTTCTCCCCTGGAAAAAATTGTTTTTATTTCACCGCTTTTAAGACATATACGATGATAGAAATCAGTAAATTTCTTTTCGTTAAAAGCTGTATTAATAAGGCTGTTTACAAAGGTGCGGTCGCCAGGATGAACAAGAGAAATAAATGCTTCAAAGGTGATATGGTTTTCTTCGGGATTTAACCCGTAAATAATAAAAAGCCCGTGCGACCAGTTTAGCGCATTACTTGCTACATGCCACTCCCAATGTCCCATGCGTGCAATTTCCTGTGCTTCATTAAGTTGTTGATTTTTTATCCGTAATAATTCTTCTGTATTTTTATATTGCTCCACTTCTAAAGATAATTCACGCGCAGAGCGGAATTTGAGTACTGCGGGTATTACCTGTATGAGGGAGAAAACAGTAACCCAGCTCAGCAGCCCTGTTATAAAACGCAGCAAAGCGTTAAAACGATGCATCGGATACCAGAATGAAACTGCATCCATAAAATAGGTTAAGCCACTCAGAAAGATAAATGCAGCCGCAAGCAAATACAGTTTTTGAAAGCGGCTGTAATTTTTTCGCGTAACATACATTACTAAGATTACCGGCAAGGCAACAAATGCCGACCATATCATTAAATCACTAATGATGTAAAACCATCCGTCAAAATTATTCCAGTTTCCATTTTTCCACAGTGGAGGCCAATCGGAAGCGTCAAATAGCTTTTTGAAAAATGTAAACAGATCGTTCATTTTTTTAATAAAATCTGGTGAATTTCCTTCGTTGAGGAGCTATGGATGGAAAAGTCGTTTAAGTTTTTTGTAACCGTAACTGTAACTGTAAACAGCATTGCATGAAGTGAACATCAGAGGGGGTTTGCCATCTTTATTATTTAATTATTCAAAAATAACAGCAATTGCAATTTTTTGAGAGGGCAATTAAATGAATAATTCTGAAATTTCAAGTCAATTGTTTTTCAGAGCTTTGATTATATGATTGCAAAAAACCATTTTAATTGAAAAATTATCCTTTAGGAAATTTGAAAATGAGTTGTTAAGCTAAAAAAAACGCGAGATAATAAACCTCGCGTTTCTAACACTTTCGATCATATTCCGAAACCACCTTATGTGAAACATTCAGCTTATTCAGGCTAAAATCATGGTAGTGTTTTAAACCAACCCTAAACCCAAGCATGTTACTTTAAAAATCATGCCACAAAACAAGCCGGATGATATTTATTTTAACCTGTGTATCATAATTGGGTGATATTGTTAATCATGAAATAAGAATTTTAAGCTGATTGCAGCAAAGGATTACTTTTTTCAATGGAAGCTAAATCGGCAATCCATGAATCGAGCAGCACTAATTCTTTCTCGTCAATCAAATTAAGTTTGATCAGTGCCTCATAGCATCTTAAAAGATTATCATTTAAATGCTTTACACCTTGCTTTAGGGCAAGCTGTTGTAAGGTTTCAGCAATCTGGTTGTTATTCAGGTAACCGGGCACTTCATCTTTTAAATCACGAATGAGATTATGATCGTTGCGCTGCTGGTAAACTGTAGGTTTATGAAAAAGAACAGACCAGTTATTCTCCCAACAAATGCGTTGTGCAATAAAACTACGCCATATATCAGTCATCCTGAAACTGCAATAGGTAGGCAAATACAGCAAGGGAAATGAGGGCTTAAACCATCTTGTATTCTGACTGTTAAAAGGGCACCAGGTATTTTTTCCTAAAGCTATGCTTGGTCCATGCTTAAAATGAACGGGCAATTCTTTTACTAATCTGAAAATAGCATCCACATCGGGATTGTCGTTGGCAAGTCCTTGCTGAATGGGGCAGTCAACTATTTCGTATTTGCTATCGCGAATTGCAGGCTGAGAGTCGCGGAGAAATTCTAATGGAAAGGCACGCGGCCATATTTTTTTATCGGTGAAGTAGGAGTAAATATTGATCCATCCTTTGTCAACAAAATGATAACATGATGTTTTCATTTCTACAGGCTTCCAGAAACCACTTAATGGAATATTATCATCATCAGTTTCGGCAATAATTTCAGCTCCACCTGCAATTGCAATTAAGTAGCCTATATTCTTTCGCGAGTAATGGCGTTCAGGCGTTTGATGGGCAATTTTAAAATTTAAATCTTTTTGAGAAGCAATTGAAAAAAAACGGCAGTGATCAATAAAGAAATCATCAGGCGATTTTGAATCACCAATGATGATGTATTCAATATCACGAGCGTAACATTCGCGCGCGTAATCCTGTAAAATGGAAATAGGCGGTGAAATGGATGTGATTACAAGAGAAGTTTTTGGGTTCATGGGTTATAATGGAGATTATTAAATTTTACGGGAATGAAAAAATAAACGATGTACAAAATAAAACAAAAGTACATATATGGAATTTCTGATTGCTTTAGATGAAACGCTTGGCGATGGTGCACGGTAATGAATAGGAATTTCACGGTAACGCTTTTCGCGAAGCAGGTAACGCAATTCGGTTTGATAAAAGTGCGCTTTCGATTGAAGAGGATATGCTAAAAACTCTTTTACTATGTGAGCGTGAAAACCCTGGTAACCCGAGGTCATGTCTTTTAATTTACTTCCTAATAAAATATTGGATAAAATCGTTCCGGTTTTTGATAAGAACGTCCTTTTGCCTGATGATTTCCAGATGGAGCCGCCATTAATAAACCTGCTGCCAAATGCACATTCATTACCTTCATTAAGTGTTCTTAAAAACATCGGTACGGCCCGCGGATCGTGCGAAAGGCCGGCATCCATTTCTATAATAATATCGTGGCCGTGAGCCAATGCTTCGCGATAGCCTCTTAAATATGCGTCAACCACATTTTTATTTTCAGGAGCCCAAACAGTAATAAAGCGGATGTCTTTTTCAGAAAGTTCTTTACATATTTCTAAAGTCCGGTCTTTGGAGGCATTGTCAACAATAAAATAAACCCTGCCCGATTCAAGCCGGTTAAGCACTGTTATTAACTCATCGGCAAACGGGTGAAAATCTTTTTCCTCATTGGCCATAGGAATTATTATTGCGTAGTCGTTATCGTAATACATAAGAAAAATATTTAATTAATGAATACTGTAAATGTAGAATTCGCTATTCGCAAAAACTAAATGGGGGAATATATTTTGAATTAACGGAAGCTCCTGTTTTTCATTTTTATCAACAAGTAAATAACTTACACTATATTCTTTAAATAATGAATTATTTGTGAAAGGTGTTTCACCTGCCAGCATTGACAACATTTCATTACGGTGCTCGTTCCGGGTTATATAATCTACATAAGGGTTTGACATGGTAGGGCTTACAGCTACCATCTTGCGGCCTGTTGCAAGCATAGGAAAATCAGAATTTTCAAGACTGCACAAAAATACCTTGTTATCATCTGTATGACCTAAAATCCAGTTGTAAACTTCATTTTGTGAAACAGCATTGTTCTTATAAATGCCCCTGTCCTCATTCATTTTCAAATCGTAGCTATTTGCATAAAAGGGGTAATTAACTGCGACCATCAACAGTAAGGTAACCGGTAGAAAATATTTTTCAAAATGAACCGGGTCTAATCTGAACTTCTGAAAGCGATTGATAAAATATTGATACACCAGCGACAGCAACTGATATAAGCCAATGCCGAAGAACAACGCCTGTAAAGATTTTAAGTAAAAAAAGAAATGAAATGAGGGGACTATCCCCGGTAGTTTTATATTTAAATGATAACGAATTATTACAATTGCTGATGTATAAATATAGAGAACTACGCAAATCATAATCCATGCAATAATAATCTGCGAAAGCATTTTATCCTTTCCCTTCCTGAAAAAGAAAAATGCTCCGAAAATTGAAATCAATAATGAAAACGATAGATTTTTTAGAATCAGCTCCGGTAAGTTATACCATTGAAACAGGTCATTCGTGTATTCATAAGCATAAGTATTTTGCATGTGTAACTGATATTTACCTACTACAAAATAGGTAAATGGCAAGCTGATAGCAGCAAAAAGTAAAAAAGACAAGCTGCCTTTTTTTACTGTTTCAAAAATCATTTTATTTCTATTGGAGGTTTTTGCATTTCTGATTTTTTTAAAGGCAAGAACCAATGTTATTAAAATCAGGATGAGTGTGGGTGCTGAATGGCCGGTAAAGCAAATTCCCAAAATAATTCCGAGAAGAATGAACCATCCTCTTTTCCATTCATTAAATGCTTTATAAACCACGGCAACCCCTATATAAAAAAAACTCTGCACAAATACCACAGGATAAAGCCACGGTGAATATGAGGCCGCTGTCCATCCCGGCATTTCACATAAATTAAAAAAAATAAATCCAGCAGTTGCGGCAAGCGCAATCCCTTTGTCAAACCATATTGACATCATTAAAAAAAAAGCCAATGGCGCTAAAAGATTTAAAAAAGCCCCTGCCCTTGATATAACAATATTTAAAGGGAAATTACTGCATTTAACTATTGCACTTTCTATAACAGTAACTAACGGATTGTACCATATATACTCATTGAGATAGCTGGGATCTTCACCATATTCATTGTCCAACATGCTGTTTGCGAAGGCCATATCGCGATTCGAATCATAATCATAACCCCAGTTTAAATCTTTAACCGCATTGTAGCCTTGCACAAATGCCGCTCCAAGAAAAACAAAAAGTAATAGCCAATAAAGTATTTGACTTTGTAATGGGCTTTTCATTATGATAAGCACTGTTTTGGTTCGAACCTGGTTGATGTATTGCTATAGTTTTACAAACTATAATAATGCAGGCTATTATAAAAATAGTGGGATAAAGTTATTAAGAAATGATTTGAAAAAAAGGGGTAGAAAAAACAAACTTCTACAAATAGTTAGAGGTCAAACATAATAAAAAAAATAAGGATAACAATTTATATTGGGCAGAGCTTAAATTTTCAATGGCTAATAAAGTGCTAAAATGAAAAAGGCAACTTAGAATGAATGAAAGAACTTTATATCTTAAGTGCAGCTATTTATCTGAAAAACCAACTCAATTAATTAATAACTCCACTGGTAACAAGGGCATCTTCAATATCTTTTTTAATGGTTTTATGATGGTTGCGGCTTATTATAGATGCAGCACCTTTTCGCCCACGATGATATATCTTAATAAACAGTTCGTCATTATCTGACCAGAATTCATAGCGGTAAAATTTCTCCCTGATTTTCACTACTCCGTCAGAAACCATTTTCTTTTCCATGCAAAAATATTTTGTGCGAATGTAATATTTAGGTGTTACGCACAGCATAAATTAATAATGAAATTCTATACGGTTGTTTCTTTACTTGTTAAACCCTAATCTGATATGGGTTTGCCGTGAGTTTTGCTGATAAGCCAGCGCTCCATCGAAGGAATAGAATGGATAACATTTAAGGCAGTTTTTGTTACAGAAGTGTTGCCAAAAAAAAGTTGAATGGTGCGTCCCCAGAATAATCGCCTGCTAAATTGTTTTTGCCATAAACTTAAATAATCATTCTCTAATTGTATTCTGATTTTTTCAGAATGTTGTATCGTGTCCAATATTCCTGATCTTAAAATCAGTTCGCTTAATATCTTGGCAGCATGTATTGCTATTGACATTCCATTGCCACACAGCGGGGTTATAAGACCGGCACTATCACCACACATCAGGATATGATTTTCAACCAATTTCTTACGTGAAAATGAAATTTCATTGATGATTTCATTTGTTCCGGGCAGGAAATTTGAATTGATGAAAAGATTTTTTATCACAGGATTTTTGAAGAGCACTTTTTCTTCTAATTCACTAATCGTTTTGAAATTAAAATTTTCATTGCGTTTATACAGGTAACAAAGATTGTATTGATCTTCTTCAATTTTTACTATACCACAGTATCCGCCTTCAAAATTGTCAAGCCCAACTTCATCAACAGGGTAATTTGTTTTTACGTGGTACTTAACACCCATATAATGTGTGTGCGATTGAATAAAATCACGGTTCAACTTTTTATCTAATAAATCGCGTTTACCATAACTTCCGATAACAAGTCTTGATGTAAATCGCTGGTCATCGTTTGTGAAAACTTCAAAAATATTTTCTTTAAAATTAATTGCGGTTACTCTTGCTGTTAGTAATTCGGCTCCGTTTTTTTTTGCTATTTGCAGCAGTGCTGCATCCATTGTAAAGCGGCTGATACCAAATCCGCCAAGTGGTAGGTCGGCATAAATGTTTTTACCCGAAGGAGCAGATATTCTAAGTTTTTTAATTGTTGAGGCACCATGAAGGAAAGGGTCAAATCCTAAAGTTCTTAGAAATTCAAGAACTTCATTACTCACGTATTCTCCGCAAACTTTGTGAAATGGATAAGTTTTCTTTTCAATAAGCAACACGCTTTTATTTTTACTACTCAGCATTATTGCACTTACAAGCCCTGCTAATCCGCCTCCAACTATGATTATATCAAAATCAGTTTTTTGTTGTGGATGAATATGCAAACGAGGGGCTGACATAAATTAAATCGTTTCTTTTTTAATAAGTAACTGCCACCGCCATGCCCACATCCAGCGCAGGCTGTAATTTTTTATATCTGCATCAGCTAAAATCTTTTCCCACTCTTTGCGTGTTAATGACCGGGCAACAGACAGTGCGGCATCATACTTAACAAGATATGTTTTTGAAAATGCAGCAGTGATGAATTTTATAGAATAATAAGCAAACCAATGACGATGAATGTCGTTAACTATTACCGTATATGTAGCAAGCTTATTCATGCGTTTTATTAATTCAGTCAGTTGCTCATCATCAAAATGATGACAGAATAAACTGTTCATCGTTACATCGGCATTTATAAGCATAAGTTCATCATCAAACACATCAAGGGTTTTAAAGCTGATGTTTGGAAAATCTTTTGCATGTTCACTCGCATATTCAATCATCACGGGGTTACGGTCAACCCCAATTAAATTAACCTCACGATTTTTTTTTTCTGCCCATCTTGCAATTGCACGCAGCATGTCGCCACCCCCGCATCCAAGATCCATAATGGTTAATGGCCTGTTCCATTCTAATTTTTCAAGAGCATTAAATATCACATGATAACCACCAAGTAATTTATTGATCACTTCAAGCTCGTGCAAAGCCTTATGTATTTCATCAACAACCACCCCGGGCTGATCCATCTTTTCAGGTAGTGATGAGCGCTCTTTAAGATATGGCATTGTTTTTAACGGCTAATGAAATTATACTATTGAATCTTTTTAAGAAATGTTATTGATGATTTAACTAATGACTCATCCATTTCATTTACCTCAACTCCCACCCCTATTTTTTTTATCAGCATAATGGTAAGGCGACCGCCAAGATGTTCACGAAATTCCTGCAAGCCTTCTATCATCAGGTTTTTACCATTATCATCCGTTTTCTCCATTTCTGCTGCATAAATATTGAAGCGTAGTATTTTAATAAGATTAATAATGCGCATCAATTCATCTTTACTCAACATTCCAATCAGGTTTGCGTACACAGCATCTAAGCATATACCCATAGCAACAGCCTCGCCATGCAAAATTTTGTAATTGCTCAGTTGCTCTAATTTGTGTGCACTCCAATGTCCGTAGTCTAATGGCCGCGAATTGCCTTTCTCAAAAGGATCATTGCCCGCTATGTGCTGCAGGTGTAATTCAGCGCAACGAAATATTAATTTGCGTATAGTTTCATCATCACGCTGATTCAGCTTTTCAGTGAATGTTTCTATAAAATCAAAAAAGGCTGCGTCTTTTATCAAGCCTACTTTGATAGCTTCCGGAATTCCACAGCGGTAATCGCGGTCGCTTAAGTTATTCAGAAAAGCATTATTATTAATCACTAAAAATGGCGGAGCAAAAGTGCCGATGAAATTTTTTTTGCCAAAATAATTAATGCTGTTTTTCACCCCCACACCTGAATCGTTTTGTGATAAAACGGTAGTCGGAATGCGGATATGGCGAATGCCCCGATGTGCTATTGCCGCAGCAAATCCGGCAACGTCTAAAACTGCACCGCCTCCTATGCCGACCACATACGAATGACGGTCAATACCATAATTATTTATTGCTTCAAGAATTTTATGCGTGACTGCGAAATCAATTTTTGCTGCTTCGCCACCCGGGATGATTAATGGTGCGCCTGCTAATTTGTAAGCATGTAGTTGAAAGAATAATTCAATGCCGGGAATGAGCGTATTATTTTTTTTTATAAGGTTGCCGTCAATTACAAAAAGAAATTTGCTTTCTTCTGTTATGCCACATTCATTAAAAATTTTTTGAAGATAATTTTCACCGGATTCAAAAAGTGTGTCAACAAAATAAACAGGGAAGTGATAATCAATTTTAAACTTTTGGGGGATAATTTTCATTCGTTAAGAACTTGGTGTCTTTTTAAAGAAAAGCCGAAAATACGCAAACCATAATTGTAAACAAGAAATGCTGAAAGATGTTTAGCTATTTGAAGCTCAATGCTTGTGGTTGGTGTTTTTTTCACCAACCACTAACATACGCATAACCTTTCGGAAAGTTGAAAAACTTTCAAAAATTTCTGCTTCACGTTACTGCAAATATTCTCGCCAATAAAACTGAGACAGGGAGCAATGCCAGCAAACACAATCCATACACCCAACCTGTAAAACAAGTCGCAATTGCTGCATCCATAACAATTAATGAAATAATACCTGTTTTAACAGCGCTGCGTATATTTATTGCTTCGGGTTTATTGTATGCAACAATCAATGGACGATAGATGAGAAAAGTAAACAGCGCTAAAAATATTAATGCCGGGTAAAAATAATTTTTGGTGATGATGGATAGGTATGCAATGATTCCGGCAACAATTGCATACATCAAAGATGCATAACGAATAGCTGTTTTATTTCCCCCAACTACTTCTCCACGGCTTATCATGGTTATTGCAGAAATATAAATAACCGGGATAATCGCTAACCAAAAATAACTGTCCACAGCATCTCTGCATGCGCTCATGCCAAGTAATAAATTTCCACCGCGACATAAACCCATATTGACGGGTCCGAAAAAATTATGATGCTTGCCTAAGTAATCGTAGAGCAATGCAAGAACGGCTATGCTAGCTGCAATTATTCCACTAAGCCATGAGACCTGTGCGGCAAAAAAAATTCCTGCTAACAGTAGTGTTATACCTAATACCGTTGCACCTTCTTTGCTTGCAAAACCGCTTGGGATTGGTCGTTCGGGTCGTTCTATTTTATCTAACTCATAATCGGCTACATCATTCATTACTACACCACCTGCGTATAAACCTATTGTTGCCATTGATAAACGCATCATTATAATTATTGGAAGGGGAGAACATGTTTCATAACCGCAAGCTATAATTGCAACGGCAACACCTGCAGCAATATCAGCAACAGCAGTTACAAGGTTCGCAGGACGGGTGAGGCGGATATAGGCGAGGAGGGTTTTCATTTCAAATTTTGATCCCGATAGCTATCGGGAGAATGATGAATATCGAATGTTGAAGTACGCATTGTGTTCATTTAAAAAAACTTTTAACTTTTAAAACTTTATCACTTCATTATTCATTATTCAAAATTCATCATTCATTATTTTTTACCTTATAATTCTTTCATCTTTCATTTCTTCAACCTTAGGCGTTTGTCCGCCACGAAGTATAGAGTTGCCGTGATATTTCAAATTCTGATTTACAGGTTCGGCATTTAGCCAATCACTTTCATTGAATTGTCCGCTTTGCCCGAATGCCGCCAATGCATTTGAATAACAAACTTTTTTCACATCTGCTTCGCTTATTCCGCGCTCTAACATCAGCGCTGCAGTTTTAGGCACAGCAAGCGGATCGCTTACTCCCCAATCGGCAGCCGAGTTAATAAATATTCTATCTGAACCATATTGTTTTATTATTTCCACCATGCGTTCATTGCCCATTTTTGTATGGGGATAAATTGTAAAAGCAGCCCAGAAACCACGGTCTAAAGTTTCTTTTGCAGTTTCTTCATTGTTGTGATCAATGATTACCATTCCCGGTTTTATGCCATGTTCAATGCAAACATCCATGCTGCGCGATGTTCCTTTTTTCTTATCGCGATGAGGTGTGTGAATTTGCACGGGAAGATTAACTTCTTTCGATAACTCTAATTGTTTGCGGAAATATTTATCTTCCATTTCAGTCTGATCATCGTAACCAATTTCACCAACGCCAACCACACCTTCTTTGCAAACGAACAACGGAAGTATTTCCATCACCTGTTCAGCAAGCACTTCGTTGTTGGCTTCCTTAGAATTAAGCCCGATGGTGCAATAATGTTTGATGCCGAACTGAGAAGCACGAAATCGTTCCCAACCAATTAAACTGTTAAAGTAATCTTTAAACGAACCAACTGAACTGCGCAATTGTCCTTGCCAGAATGAAGGTTCGATAACAGCTACCACGCCTGCTTTACGCATTGCTTCATAGTCATCAGTAGTGCGCGAACACATGTGTATGTGGGGGTCTATGTAGATCATAATTTTTGGATTTGATAATTTGATGATTTGGTAATTTGATGATTTGCCGTTGATTAATTATTTCTCCAAACTTCAACACCAATTGTAAACCAATTCAGTTCACCGCTTTCAATTTGTTGTTTATAATTGCTTTCATTGTAAATGTATAGCATTTCAGTTGATTGACTTTCAGCACAAGCTAAAACAACTGCCCGCCTTTCCAATTCATCACCTGTCCAAAGTGAACGTTCAACATCTTTCAGATCTTTTGATTCAAGAAATGGTGCAATGAGTTGCCACAGTTCAGGATTAATTTTTCTTAATGCTGCCCATCGCTCATGGGCATAATCCAAAGCCATAACTGCCAAAGCTTTATTTAAACGATGATTAAGATTAATGACCTTATACAATGGTTTGCCTATGAACATGCATTTTAAAACCATCTGGTTAAAGGCATCTTCGCTTAAATAATCAGCCGGAAAAGGATTGTTGTTTCCAACACTTTCAAATACATCACCCATATTGGTTCGTATGCCCTCTTCGCAACGCTTTATCAATTGATCAGGATAAGGTAATACTGGCAAAGCTGAATACAATGCAATCAGTTCGCCCATATCTCCTGAACCAAATAATTCTTCTAACGTGTTGATATACGTTTCGTCATGCTCATGCGGTATTTCAAATAAGATTAATACGCGGATGGCTTTGTCAACTGATGAAGGCGGCAACCAGTTTTTGCGTATGATGTCTGCTTGCTCCACCTGGCCGGGCTTATAATTAATTGGGGCTTTGCCAAACATCCGCACCACTTTGCTGAATGCAATGTAAATTGCTGATGACTGCTGCTTGTCGCGTAACTCATCCAGCATGTATTTTAATTCAGAATATTTATCGGGAATAAGCACTTCTGAAAGTTTGGAAAGCAGGAAGTTTTTTACCTCAGTTAAATCGGCTTGATAGACAGTTTTAATCACAGCTTATTATTTTATAACCGAACAAATGTAGAAACAAATTGTTGGGAGAAAATTTGATTTTCGTCATGTTTGTCAAAATAAATCCTTCAATAGAATTAACAGAAAACAGCAATATAAAAATATACAAAAGGCATGGCGCCTATCAAACCATCAAAGCGATCTAACACACCACCGTGACCAGGCATAATATTTCCTGAATCTTTTACATCAATGCTTCGCTTGAGCATTGATTCTACCAAATCGCCAAGCGTTCCGAAAATTACAATCAATCCCCCGATCACCATCCAGTTTATGATGTTCAGGTCTGTATAGTAAATTGAAATAACGTAAGCAATTGCAAGTGTGAAAATAAATCCGCCTATAAATCCTTCCCACGATTTTTTGGGAGAGATCCGTTTGAATAATGGATTTTTTCCAAAGCTGCGCCCAGCTAAATACTGGCCTGTATCACTTGACCATTGTAAAAACAATATTCCCAAAATAACCTTTGGGCTATAGCCGGTTTCCATACTTCCATAAAATGCTGTGAGGGCGAGCAATACAAATGGAATAACTGCGTAAATAATCCCCAGTAATGTTATGGATATGTTTAAAAATGGCTGTGTAGTTTTCCGGTAAAGTTCAACGGTAAAAATTAAGGAGGTGAGCGGGATGATGATCAGTATAAGATTAAGATGTACCTGCCCTATTAGAATTAAAGCTGTGATGGCATATAATGCAATACCGTTAATTAAACCGATAACCTGCGATGGAAATACATTATAATGCTTTGCCAGCTTATAAAATTCTAACTGGCTTAGTATGCTGATGATAAAAAATAGTGAAAGGAAAGTGTAGGGGCCAAGCAGCACTCCGCCAATCAGTAAGGTTACGAAAACTGCACCGCTAAGGGTGCGCATCCAGAAATTACTCAAGGTTTTTTTGTGTTATAATTTATTTCGTTTTGTGTTCTGTCGTGCGGGGTAGAGACGTTGCATTGCAACGTCTCTACGAATTTATCCTGTTTACAAAACAATATTATTTTACACCCTTATTCCAATTCATGCAATTTAAGCATGTTATTATTTTCTACCAGGAAGAGATAAACTTCCTGTAGATTATTTTTATCATCAATTGTTTTGAATGGACCATTTAACAACGTTACCGATGAGGGATAATGTTTATTGTATTTTAATGTGATATAATGCATGGCATCCTTCATGTCATCAGTAAGCTGATCAAGGCCGGCAAGTATTATTAAAACTTTAGATTTGGCTGGCAATGATGTTCCCACGGCAAGCTTGCCTGACATTACAATAGTACCCGACTGTGCTATTAGACATTCGCAAGTAGTGATAACTACTTCAGGTGTTGAAGTTGTTTTGCTGGTTTTAATATGCGCGAATTCAACAGCATCAAGAAATGCTGATATATTATTATCAAGGCAAAAAAATTGCTGCCAGTTTTTACTTTCACATAAGCCGAGAAAATCTTCTACAAAGTCAAGATGATTTTCTGCAAACAAAAAATTGCCACCTAACTTTTTGAAAGCCTCTGCAAAAACTATTTCGCGCTCTGTATCAGGAATATTAAATAAGCGCGAGTCGGTATCAACTTTAGGAAAAGGGTGCGGAGTTTTTTCAATCAATGCCGCTCTTATCTTTTTTAATATTTTTTCTTTTGTTAAACTCTCTTGCATCTATTTTTTCTTTACTGTGCTATTTTATAAATGTGGTCAAACTTAAACAAAAAACCCCTCTCTGTATGAGAAGGGCTTTGCTTGTCTTAAAACAACTATTTTTAACTTTTTGGCTGTTCGCTTATAACCGTTGTCATGGGAGTATCTTCGCCAAGCACGGCATTGCCATTTACAACAGTGCCTTTATTATTTACATCTTCAGGCTTTGATCCAAGTTCCGACTTTTTATCTAAATCATCAAACGGGCGTATTCCGAAAATCTCTTCGAGGTCTTCTTTAAATATCACTTCGCGGTCTAACAGGATTGCAGCAAGCTTATCCAGCTTTTCGCGGTTGTCTTCTAACAACTTTATAGTTCTAACATAAGCCAGGTCAATCAATTTTTTGGCTTCTTCATCAATTGCTTCCGCTGTTTTTTCGCTATACGGTTTTGTAAAAGTATAATCCTGCTGACCCGATGAATCATAAAAGCTTAAATTGCCAATGCGATCATTCAAACCAAAAATACTTACACATGCATAAGCCTGCTTGGTAATTTTTTCAAGGTCGCTGAGTGCGCCTGTTGATATGGTTTTAAACACCACTTGTTCGGCAGCGCGCCCGCCAAGTGCCGCACATATCTCATCAAATATCTGCTCCCTGGTAGTTATTTGTCTTTCATGCGGCAGGTACCATGCAGCGCCAAGCGAATTACCACGTGGCACTATGGTTACCTTAATTAAGGGATGTGCATGTTCAAGCAACCAGCTCACTGCGGCATGACCTGATTCATGATAAGAGATCACTTTCTTCTCATGCTGCGAAACAATTTTGTTTTTCTTTTCTAACCCGCCTATTATACGATCAACTGCATCTAAGAAATCCTGCTTATCAATTACCGCTTTATTTTTACGTGCTGCAATCAATGCTGCTTCATTACACAAGTTGGCAATATCGGCACCGCTAAAACCGGGTGTTTGTTTTGCAAGAAATTCTACATCAACATTAGCATCTATTTTAGTCAATGGTTTTAAGTGAACTTTAAATATTTCTTTACGGCCATTCAAATCAGGCAGTTCCACGTATATCTGTCGGTCAAACCGTCCCGGGCGCATTAATGCTCTGTCCAATACATCAGCACGGTTGGTAGCTGCCAGGATGATCACACCACTATTGCTTGCAAATCCATCCATCTCGGTGAGTAACTGGTTCAATGTACTCTCACGTTCATCATTTGAACTGAATGATGCAGACTTTCCGCGCGCGCGTCCGATGGCATCAATCTCATCTATAAAAATAATGCTTGGCGCTTTTTCTTTTGCCTGGCGAAACAAATCGCGCACACGTGATGCGCCAACGCCTACAAACATCTCCACAAAATCAGAACCCGATAATGAAAAGAATGGAACCTGCGCTTCGCCTGCTACTGCTTTTGCAAGCAATGTTTTACCTGTTCCGGGAGGGCCAACTAACAAGGCACCGCGTGGAATTTTTGCGCCAAGCGTTGTATATTTTTTAGGATTTTTAAGGAAGTCAACAATTTCCATTACTTCCACCTTTGCTTCCTCTAATCCTGCCACATCATTAAAAGTAACTTTTACATTAAGGTCTTTGTCAAATAGTGTTGCCTTGCTTTTACCGATATTAAAAATCTGGCTGCCGCCACCTCCGCCACCCATTCTGCGCATCAGGAACATCCATATTATCAATATAATCACTATAGGAAAAATATAAACTAACAGCGATTCAAAAACGCCACGGTCGGATGGTTTATAGCTAACAATCACTCTCTGGTTTTCAGGATAACTTTGCTGCGCTTCTTCTAATTGTTTTTCAAACGAACCGTTGTTGCTTATGTTGATAAAATAATGAGGCCCGTCATTGGGAGCATTTGTGAGCGACTTTGTACGTACGGTTTTATATTTATCTAAATCTAACTTGCTTTTCTTTACATAAATATCAGCGCGGTTACCATTTACTATTTCAATTTTTTCCACATCGTTAGAATCCAACATCTGTGTTTTAAATTTCTGCCAGTAAATCTCTTCGGGACGCGAACTCCAGTCAACCGCCTGAAAGGCTATAAACAATATTATGGCTAAACCGTAAATCCAATAGGGATTGAATTTAGGTGCCGATGGTTTTTTACCAAAAGGATTATTTGAATCTTTATCAGGCTCACTATTACTTTTATTCTCTTGCTTATTTTCTTGCTGATTATCCGCCATTATCTTTTTTAAATTTTCCCGCTTTCAGGGATACTTTCTTACTTAAATTATTTATTCAATTATGCTGTTAACGAATCAAAGTACTTATCATTTTAAATAATGATGAATAATGAATGGTGAATGATGAATGTTGAAGTAAAAATAGTACACTTCAATATTCGACATTCGTCATTCAACATTCAAAATTCCTTCACCCGACCTTACGAATCTCTGCATCAGCCCACAATTTTTCGAGGCGATAGAAATCACGCTTTTCATCTATAAAAATATGTGCCACCACATTAAAATAATCAATTAAAACCCATTCACCGTTTCGGTAACCTTCGGCATGAAAGGGTCGTTCGCCAAGCACCTTTTGCACTTCATCTTCAACCGAATTGCCTATTGCTTCCACCTGTGTGGTTGATGTTCCATGGCATATTATAAAAAAATCAGTTACTGCACTTTCAACATTTCGTAAATCCATGCAAACAATATTGTGCGCCTTCTTATCCTCCATTGCTTTTATAATTACATCCACAATATCTTCCTGGGGTTTTACTTTTTTTACCCGGCTAACTTTCTTCACAGGAGCAGCCGCTTTTTTAATCTTAATTTCTTTTTTCGCCATGCTTGAATTTTCAATTTGTCGCAAAGTTAGTTTTTTTTAATCGTTCGTTATTTTGGTCGTAGATTATGATGAATTTTTGCAGTAATAAAGTGAATTCAGGATGACAGCGGTGAGACAAATTTTTGTCATCCTGTAAGGAACCTTCTGTGTAAAGGAACGCACTGTTTGTGCTCGTTCAATTGGTTGTTTGAAACCGGATTGATACTTATGGTTGGTGTTTTTTTCACCAACCATCGGGAGGCGCTGTAAGTGGTTGGTGAAAAAAACACCAACCACACGCAAAGTCCATAAACTATTCGAAACCTTTCACCAAAATCATTTTATTTAATTTGGCGCTGTGAAAAAAATTCTTGATGCAAATCATATCCGGCAGGCCGATGCTTACACCATCGAACATGAGCCTGTATCCTCATTGCTTTTAATGGAGCGGGCTGCTCATGGTTGTTTTCAATGGCTGCGGAAACATTATGGAGATAAACCTAATGTAAAGATTTTTTGCGGCACCGGTAACAATGGTGGCGATGGTTTGGTGATAGCAGATTACCTGCTTGCACAAAATATTAATGTCAAAGTATACATCGTTCGTTATTCAGATCAATGCAGCAATGATTTTTCGGTTAATGAAAATCGTTTGCTTAAAAATTATGCTGATCATGTTTTTAATATTCATAATGAAAACGAACTGCCTTCCATTGATAGTAATGATTTGGTAATTGATGCCTTATTTGGTACAGGATTGAGCAAACCTCCGCAAGGCATTGCAGCGCAGGTGATTCAGCATATTAATCTTGCACAGGTAACCGTGGTTGCCATTGATATGCCAAGCGGTTTGTTTGCTGATGTTACATCAATTACCCACAGCGATGCTATTATCAAAGCAAAATATACGCTTACCTTTCAATTTAAAAAGCGCTGTTTTTATTATCCCGAGAGTTTTCCTTACTGTGGTGATGTGGAGGTAATAGATATCAAATTGCATCAAAAGTTTGTGAGTGCATGTTCAACTCATTTTTATGAAACAGAGCAACAAGATATACAGCAGATAATAAAACCACGGAATACCTTTTCGCATAAGGGAACTTACGGGCATGCTTTGCTGATGTGTGGCAGCTATGGAAAAATAGGTGCAGCGGTGTTAAGTTCAAAAGCATGTTTGCGGAGTGGCGTGGGATTGTTAACAGTAAATGTACCGCAATGCGGTTATGAGATTTTGCAAACTGCTGTACCAGAAGCAATGGTTATTGCCGATGAAGAACAACAAGTGTTGTGTGATGAAATAGATTACAACCATTATGATGCAATAGGCATTGGATGTGGAATAGGAACAGATGTTTTAACCATAAAGCTGCTGAAACATCTATTAGGAATGTATAAAAAGCCGATGGTAATTGATGCTGATGCATTGAATATTATATCATATCATAAGGAATTGCTGTATCAGCTTCCGGCAGGCTGCATTCTTACGCCCCATGTTAAGGAGTTTGCAAGGTTAACAAAATATGCAAGTGATGATTTTGAACGCAATGCTTTGCAACGCGAACTTTCGGCAAAGTATAACTGTTACGTAATACTAAAAGGAAAATATTCCTGCGTAAGCACTCCCGAAGGTGATTGTTATTTTAACCCCACCGGCAATGCAGGAATGGCCACAGGAGGAAGCGGTGATGTGCTTACCGGAATTTTAACAGGTTTGTTTGCGCAGGGTTATACGCCTTACGAAACCTGTATTGCAGGTGCATATTTACATGGTGCTGCAGGTGATGCTGCCGCTGCCCAATTAAGTGTGGCAGCTATGATTGCATCCGATATTACATCGCACCTGGGCAATGCTTTTTTAAATATCAGTTAAAAAGTCAATGACTTCAAACAAAAATCATTTTATATAATTTCGAAAAACTATTTTTGAGCCTTTCATAAATCAATAATTAAATTTTCAATGAAAAAATTTTCCGCTTTCACCTTCACCTTCACCTTCATCTTTATAATAACATTTTTTGCACTCTCGGCAAATGCTAAAGATGGTTACAGTATTAAAGTGCACATTAATGGCGTTCGCGATTCAATGATTTTTCTTGCCAATCACTTTGGCGATAAGCAATATATACAGGATTCATGCAGGGCCGATGCACAGGGCCGTGCAAAGTTTGAAGGTAAGACAACATTGCGGGCTGGTATGTACTTAGTAGTGCTGCCCAGTAAAAAGTATTTTGAAGTGATGGTTGATAAGCAGCAGTTCTTTAGTGTTGAAGCTGACACTACACTGGAACCTTCGCACGTTAAGTTTAAAGACACACAGGATAACTCCGACTTTTACGGATGGCTTAATTATCTTTCCGCCAAGCGTAAGGAAGTAGAAGTATTGCAGGCAAAATTAAATGCTCTGCCCGAGGCAGAACGAAAAGATTCTAAAATCAAAAAAGATATTGAGAAGGCCGATGATGAAATAGAAAAGTACCAGGATGATTACATCGCCCGTAACCCTGCAGGTATGTTATCAATGATTTTTAAAGCTACACGCGAAGTGGATGTGCCCGATGCACCATTGCTGCCTAACGGGCAAAAGGATTCCACGTTCCAGTTTTATTATTACAAGAATCATTACTTTGATAATGTTAATTTTGGTGATGCCCGTTTGCTGCGCACTCCGCTTTTTCATCAGAAGTTAGATTATTATATACACAAGCTCACGGTACAAATGCCTGACAGTATCAACCTTGAAGCTGATAAATTAGTAAAGCTTGCCGAAAAGGATACCGAAGTTTTTAAATACACCGTTTGGTACATTACTCATACTTATGAAACCTCTAACATCATGGGGCTTGATGCTGTGTTTGTACACATGGTTAAAAGCTATTATACCAAGGATAAAGCGTATTGGTTAAGCGAAGCCGACCTGTTTAAGATTCAGGACCGCGCCAAACAGTTGGATCCTATCTTGGTTGGAAAGAAAGTGCGCAATATTGTTTTGAATGATACGAGCGAACATGCACATTCATTATACGAAGTTAATACGCCTTACACCATTTTGTTTTTCTGGGATCCCGATTGCGGACATTGCAAGAAGGCAATACCAAAGTTAGTGGAGTTTTATAGTCAATGGCAAAGCAAAGGAGTAGAGGTTTTTGCAGTGTGTACTGAAGTGGAAGTGGAAAAATGGAAGAAGTTTATTAAAGATAATAACCTGCCCTGGATCAACGTGGCCGACCCTAAGCTGCACGATAACTTCCGTTATGATTTTGACCTGAGCACTACACCACAGATTTTTGTTTTGGATAAGGATAAAGTTATCCGCGCCAAGAAGTTAGATGTGGAACAGATTGGTGATTTTATCACTCATGATAAAGAGAAGAAGATGAATTGAGGTAAGGTGGAAGGATTAATTCCGATGTTTCATAAGGAATGGTGCAGTTTGTACACGCGATACAATTGCGCGCAAGGATGATGACTACTTGCATGGAGCGCTACTTGCATGGAGCGCGATTGTATCGCGTTTTCTCACATTGAGCTTTGCACTTGCAGGCGGCACAAACTTCAAAGATCAAAACCCTTCAAAAAAACATGAGTTAGAAAAATTTCATGCACAAAATTCGCCAGTTATCAAAAATATTATTTGCTTAGCAGTATCATTTATAATTTAAAATCGTAACATTCCGGCAAATTGCTTGTTTGCAAATTCATAAGAGATACAATTCCCCCTACTTTTAATTGAAAATTATGAAAGAAGCTGTTACCAAATATCCCGTTCATCCCCTGATCAGAAAGCGCTGGAGCGGTCGTGCATTTTCTGACAAAGTAATTACACAAGACACGTTGAACCAGATTTTGGAAGCAGCATCCTGGGCGCCAAGCAGCATGAATGAACAGCCGTGGCGTTACCGTTATTCATTTCGTGACAGCGATGCTTTTAAAAGAATGATTTCATGCCTTTCAGCTGGCAACCGTTCATGGGCAAAGAAGGCAGCGGTGCTGGTGCTAAGTGTTGCCAAAACAAATTTCGGTGAGACTGATAACGTTAACCGTCATGCATGGCATGATGTGGGTGCTGCAAATGCACATTTATTTTTTGAAGCAACTTCACTCGGCATACGCGGGCATGTTATGGCAGGTTTTGATTACGATAAAACCATTGATATGTTTAATCTGCCGTTCGAAATGGAACCTGTTGCATTTATTGCTTTAAGTTATCCCGGCAATGCCGATGAGTTGGAAGAACCATTTAAATCGCGCGAAGTAACTCCCCGTAACCGCAAGTCTCCGGAGTTTTTTGCTCAACTTGAAAAATAGGTAGGAATTAAAAATAACAACAGATAAAATTTAAAAACTATGGTAACAAAATCAAAATGGGTGATAGACCCGTCACACACCGAAATTGCTTTCAAGGTAAAGCACTTGATGATCACAAACATTAAAGGCGTTTTTACGAATTATGATGCCAGCATTTACACCACCGGCAGCGATCTGATGACTGCCGAAGTTGATTTCTGGATGGACCCTGCATCAGTGGACACAGGCGATGAAAAGCGTGATGCACACTTAATAAGTCCTGATTTTTTTGATGTGGAAAATCATAAGCAAATTACTTTCGTTGCAAACACTGTTGAGCCTGTTGACAATGATGGCAGCTATGAATTATATGGTGATCTTACCATTAAAGGAATTACCAAACGCATAAAATTAGATGTGGAGTTTGGTGGTACTATGAAAGACCCGTGGGGCAATGAAAAAGCAGGCATAACACTTAACGGAAAAATAAATCGCAAAGACTGGGGCCTTAACTGGAATGCTGCATTGGAAGCCGGTGGTGTTTTGGTAAGTGAAGAAATCCGTATCAGTTGCGAAGTGCAGTTACTCAAATCAGCAGAGCAGGAAGTAGCAGCTTAGCAAATTAAAAAACCCGCCTTGCGCGGGTTTTTTGTTGGGAAGCACATCATGATCTGTGTTGCCAATTGCCCCCTTTGCTTTTTCACTTCTTCACCAACTCAGCAATTTTCTTTTTCAATTCATCAACAGTGTTTTTTAAATCATCAATTGTTTTTTGTTAATCCTGGTTTTGATGGCTCATTCACATTTTTCCCGCGATTTTCCTCCGCTGAAAAAATTGTGACGTTTTTATTTTATTTGGTTAGAACCATTTGTTTTGAATCAACAACCAATTCATCTATCACAAGTGAATAGGTATAAGCACCTGCTGATAATTCACCTGCTTTGATAATAACAGAAGTTGAAGTTTGTAAATCATAACTACGAATTTGTTTTCCGTTTGAGTCATAAATAATTAATTGAGCAACACTGAACTTAGCAGGTAACTGAAATTTAATTTCTGTTTGAGAATTAAAAGGGTTTGGAAAATTCTGTTCTAACTTTCCTGTGGTTTCAATAATGGCTTCATTAAGTTTTTCTTGTTGTTCAGCAGAGAGAACTGATTTGATAAGTTCAATTTCTGATTTCTGACTTCTGACTTCTGACTTCAATTCCTC
This sequence comes from Bacteroidia bacterium, assembly GCA_039931675.1. GTDB lineage: Bacteria > Bacteroidota > Bacteroidia > AKYH767-A > OLB10 > JAEUTH01. The sequence goes on from JBDTRM010000286.1 coordinate 71,460, forward strand.
ATTTTCTTTCGAAAGTTCCTGGATAGCTTTAGTAAGAATTGGAATCATACCTATATAGTTTACAGTTTTAAATTCTATATCCTTATCCTCAATTGTTGCGCCCGGATGAGTGCCATTTTCAACCAGCAGCGGAATAACTTTTTCCATCTCCTGCGCTACAAAACCATATTGACGGAATGCAGGAAAATTCATCATCGGATATTCGTCTGTTTTTAATTGATACGAAACAGGATTTAATTGATTGATTAATCCCAATGCACCGGCAACAGGAGCGAGTTCTTTTTTAAATTTCTGGTCGGATATATCTGTCCATGTTCCTGTATAAACCCCGCTGCCATTGCAATAAACTCCATAGTTGATTGTACCGCCCACAGCAGTGCCATATACACCAGTCCTTGTCCCTGCGCTTCCACTGGCATAACCATAAACACCATGAGTAGTGCCGACAAAGGTTGTTCCGTAACCCTCACCAAATACTCCGCTGAAACCGCCTTGTCCTTTTACACCACTACCACTGCCGGGACTGTTTACCGATTTGCCGTAAACTCCAGTACCAAATGCAGATCCCGCATACGAATTCTCTCCTCTGATGCCTGTTCCATTACTTGTAGCGTCAACTACATGTAATTTCCACATTGGTGCTGTTGTTCCGATACCGACCTTGCCGTTTTGCAGAATGCTCATCACTGTAGTGTACGGTATTGTATTGCCTGCGGTGCCGAACGGAGAGGTATTAAAATCAAATCCTCCTCCAATAAAACTAATCATGGATGAGAAATCATTCAAACGATAGCGATAATTTGCGGTGGTGTCGGTAAATGTAAGCCCATAACCCACGCTG
>JBDTRM010000287.1:0-23437 GCA_039931675.1 Bacteroidia bacterium
CGCATGGCATTACCGAAATTGCAATTGTATTGCATGATGGCGAGCGCATTGTTGATGAGTATGAAACTCTTATTAATCCTAACCAACCCATTCCGTATTTTATACAGGTGCTCACAGGTATTACAAATGAAATGACTGCCGATGCACCGCAGTTTGAGGCGGTTGCAGATGAGATTTATTCGCGGTTAAAGGATGCTGTGTTTGTGGCTCATAATGTAAATTTCGATTACTCATTTGTGAAACATCATCTTGCCAAAGAAGGTTTTGATTTGCATAGTAATAAGTTGTGTACGGTGCGCCTTGCGCGAAAAATTATTCCCGGTTTGCCTTCATATAGTTTAGGAAAACTATGCCGTCAGTTGAATATAGAAAATCAAAACCGGCATCGGGCTATGGGTGATGCTTATGCAACTTCGCAATTGTTCAACCTGTTACTCAGTAAGGATAATGAAAATCATGTTGCAAAATCATTGGGTAAAAAAACGAAAGAGCAGAGTACACCGCCAAATCTTTCATCGGATAAATTACTTGATTTGCCTTCAAAGCCGGGCGTATATTATTTTTATAACCAGCAAGGCAAAGTGATTTATGTTGGCAAAGCAAAAAATCTGAAGAAGCGTGTAAACAGTCACTTTGCGAATAATTCAACAAGGAGGCAAAAGCAGGACTTTTTGCAAAACATTCATAACATCACTTACGAAACATGCGGCACTGAATTGATGGCTATCCTTTTAGAGTCGGCAGAAATAAAGCGGCTTTGGCCGGATTACAATCGCTCTCAAAAAAATTATGAACCTGTTTATGGCATTTATGATTATTCCGATCAGCATGGTTATGTGCGCCTCGGAGTTGACAAGTTGAAAAAAAACATTCAGCCACTGCTTACATTCAGATTGTACAGCGATGCAATTGCTTATTTGCATAAAGCAGTAAGCGAGTTTGAATTGTGCCCGCGTTTATGTGGTGTTCAAAATACAAGAAATAAATGCGTGGGATTAGAAACGCAAATGTGTCGCGGGGCATGTGAACAAAGTGAAGCTACTGATGATTACAATACACGTGTTCAATTATTTATTGATGAATTACAGGAAGTGAAACCAACTTACATTGTTAAAGAGACCGGTCGCACGGCCGATGAACAATCGTACCTGTTAATTGAAAACGGAAAATTTTTCGGCATGGGTTATGTTGCTGCTGATACTTTAATTACTTCAATAGATGAATTAAAAAACCATCTCAAACCATTGAAAGAAAACTCATATATGAACCAGGTTATACGGAATTATGCTGAAAGAAATCCGCATAAAATAGTGAGATATGAAAATGAAAATTTACAGGTTTGGTAGTGATATATCCACCATCGGAACAGAGCACAATAAATTTGCCTTTCATAAAAACTCAATTCATAATAAAAATCTTTTCTTTGCACGGCTTCAACAAATTTGGCAAAAGCATTTAATGAATACGTTTATTAGTTTTCTAAAATCGCGCGTTTTTCTTTTTAACTTGTTTACCGCCATTGCAATAGTTTTATTGCTGATGGCTTTTGTTTTTAAGTGGCTTGATACCTACACCCGCCATGGCGAAAGCATAACAGTGCCCGACCTGCGTGGACGAAAAATTGTTGAGCTTACTTCTCCATCTGTTCAGTACAGTAGCTTTAACTATAGAATTGCTGACTCATCCATTTACCAGGCTGATCTTCCAAAAGGCACTATCATTCAGCAAGACCCCAAACCAGGTGAAAAAGTAAAAGAGGGTCGCACCATTTATGTAACAATAACACGTACTACAGCGCCTGAAATTAAAATGCCCGACCTTATTGATGTATCATACAGGCAGGCCGAAGCTATTTTAGTGAGTTACGGATTAAAAGTGGGAGAAATTATTTACAGACCCGACTTGGCAAAAAATGCTGTGCTTGCCATGCAAATTAATAATTATGTGATAAGACCGGGCGATATGGTGAGCAAGGGAACTACTATTGATCTTGTGTTAGGCGATGGATATGGTAATACGCAGGTACCCGTTCCTGAGTTATACAATTTAACTTTAACCGAAGCGTTATTTGTGCTTAAAGGCTCAGCACTTAATGCAGGAAGAATTGAATATGACGGAACTGTATTAGACAGCACCCTTGCCCACGTTTACAAACAAAATCCTGCTTCGGGCGATTCTGTATTCATAAGCCAGGGACAAATTATTGATTTATATCTTACGCAATCTGATGCTGTGCTGGATCAGCATAATAAGAATAAATAAGGTATAACGAGTAAGGGATCAAGTTAAATCAAATTAAATTATAGCCATGATTACTAAGTTTATTCATCACATTTCACTTATCATCATTATGATAATGTGTTTTATATATAATCTTTTTGCGCAACAGGAAGTATTACGACCGTTAAAATATAACCACCAGTTGCGTTTGTATAATGCCAATAACATTGGTGCTTCCGCTAAAATGCAAACCACTGCCGATACGCTTCCAATTCCTTTTGTTGATGATTTTTCAGGCACATCAGTTTATCCTGATAGTACAAAATGGATGGATAAAAATGTTTTTGTGAATACTGATTTTCCTATAAACCCACCTTCAATCGGTGTGGCTACTTTCGATGGAAGCAATTCGTCAGGCAATGCTTATGACAACAACAGTGCAAGCTCTGCAGGGGCATGTGATACGCTTACCTCGAAACCAATTAATCTTCATGGTGATGCACAAGGCAATTTATATTTATTGAGTGACAGTATATGGTTAACTTTTTTTGTAGAAAGAAAAGGCCGCGGCAATTCTGTAGATGCAGGTGACTCGCTCATACTTGAGTTTTATGATAAAGATTCACTAACATGGACGCAGATGTGGAGTGAGTATGGCGGCACACAGGATACGGTATTCAGTAAAATAAAAATCCCGGTTACGGATACAAAGTGGTTAGATGATGGTTTTCAATTTCGTTTTATCAACTATGGTGCAACAACAGGTTCGCTTGATCACTGGCATTTGGATTATGTGCTGCTACAAAGAAACTTTACTCCTTATGATAACAACATCAATGACATTGCGTACCGTTACCGCAGCCCTTCTTTTTTGATCAATTATACTTCAGTTCCCTGGAATCATTTTACTTCATATCCTAACCAGTCATCGCTAATCAAACCTATAATTTATTTAGAAGCATATAACAATAACACTACAACTGCTTATAACGTGCAGTTTACTGATGCTATTTTTCAAGGCAGTATGAGCAACCAGGTCTTTTTTCATAATAGCGGAAGCAACAATGTTAACCCCGGTCAGGATACACTTTACGCTGACACGTTAACAGGGTTTTCACCTCCAAACAACACCAATAACGAAGAAGTATTTTACCTGCTTAATAAAATGTCAAACAATGTTACAGGCAGCGGTTTGGATGAAATAAGGACCAACGATTCAATTGTTACTAAACAGGTATTTCGCTCTTACTATTCTTATGATGATGGAACTGCCGAAGCAGGTTACTCCATAACAAATACAGTGAATGCTAAATTAGCAATGCGTTTTGATTTATTGCAAGCCGATACCATTCGTGCTGTGCAGATTTTCTTTGCGCAACAATATGACAACTCATCCGCTTATCCATTTCGTTTAGCAATTTGGAGCAGCCTCACTCCTGAAAATCTGATCTATCAGCGGGCAAGCTTAACCCCTGATTACATGGATACAATCAATGGCTTTGCCACATACACAATACCTGATTCGATTTTAATTCTTTCAGGTTCTGTTTATATAGGCATGATATTAAATCTTGCAAATGATTACGACTTAGGCTTTGATGCAAACACCAATACCAGTTCCCACATGTATTATAACTCAACAGGCTCATGGTTTCAAACTTCTTTAAAGGGCACTTTTATGATAAGACCTGTATTTGGTGATTCAACAATTTTTGCTGGAATAAGCGAGCCTAAAAAAAATAATTCTGTAATGCTTTATCCAAATCCATCGCATGATAAAGTGAATATCGTTTCATCCAATGAAAATGAAATTTTTAATATTGAATTTTTTGATTGCATGGGAAGATTAATCCTCAAACAAAAAATTGATAACGGAACTGCTGACATCAGCACCTTGCAAAAAGGTTTTTATACGGTTCGCATCACTTCAAATGATCAGCAAAAAGTTTATATCAAAAAGTTGGTGGTGAATTAAAGTTGGAAATTTGAAATTTGAAACTTGGCTTTTACTTTCGGAAAGTTCCTTCAACTTTCCGAAAGTTTGCTAACGAAACCACAAACAACAAACCCCAAACACAGCTTTGCAGGAAAACGAAATCATTGACCAGGAAGATTTATACGAACATCATCGTATAATAGTTGACAAGGGCCAGTCACCTTTGCGCATTGATAAGTTTTTGCATAACAGGATTGAAAACACTTCGCGCAATAAAATACAGGCTGCTGCTGATGCAGGAAGCATACAGGTAAATGGAAAACCGGTAAAGTCAAATTACAAAATCAAACCCGGTGATGTGATCACAATTGTGCTTTCGCACCCACCGCGAATCATTGAACTTTATCCCGACCCGATACCTCTTAATATTGTTTATGAAGATGCACACCTTGTTATAGTTGACAAACCCCCCGGCATGGTGGTTCACCCGGCTTATGGCAATTACCGCGGTACTTTAATCAATGCATTGGTTAATCATTTTCACCCTCATCTTGAAGGCAAACCATTGACAAGTGAAAGTTTACGCCCCGGGTTAGTTCATCGCATTGATAAAAACACTTCAGGCTTATTGGTGATTGCAAAAGATGAATACTCCATGACCCATCTTGCAAAGCAATTTTTTGACCGAACAATAGATCGCAATTATTTTGCTTTAGTGTGGGGAGAGTTTGAAGAAGATAAAGGCACCATAACCGGCAACATAGGCCGCAACCTGAAAGACCGGAAAATTATGGATGTTTTTGAAGATGAACTTTATGGCAAACATGCCGTTACACATTATGAAGTGGCAGAACGTTTCGGATATGTTACGTTAGTAAAATGCAAATTGGAAACCGGGCGCACACACCAGATACGTGTGCATTTTCAACACATTCGTCACCCGCTTTTTAACGACAATGAATATGGAGGTGATAGAATTTTAAAAGGAACAGTGTTTACCAAATACAAACAGTTTGTTGAAAACTGTTTTGAATTAATACCCCGACAGGCTTTGCATGCAGCGTCACTCGGCTTCATTCATCCGCATACAAAAGAAAAAATGTTTTTTGAATCGCCATTGCCGGCAGACTTTCAGGCTGTTATTGAAAAGTGGAGAGCGTATGCTAATAATAAATCGAGTGACTGAAGTCACTCGCTATTAATACTTTTCCGATTGAGAAAAATTATTGATTGATTTTAATAAAACGTGAGTTATGGATTAGGATTAGTTGAAGGATTGGCAAATCCCGTAGGGATGACCTTTTGGTAGAAAAGGATTTTGTTGATTTGATTATTTAGTCCCATCGGGACGACCTTTTTTGTCAACGAATAAAGGCCATCCCTACGGAATTTTTTTGTTTTCGGGCGCTATTTCGTTTCTACCAAAAGGTCATCCCTACGGGATTCTCTGACCCATCGCCATTTTTTCTAATCCATAATCCACGTTAATAAAAAATAATTGTCGTTGATTTTTACAAAAGCAAACGCATCAATTATTTTTTACCCGAATAAATAAATATCAATGACGAGTGGTTTCAACCACTTGTTTTTTTGTTTCAAATTATCCTATCCACTCCCAAACCAAACAACGCAAAATCATATTTCACAGGATCTTCCGCATCAAACTTTTTAAGATTTTCAGTAAGTTCTATCACGGCTTTCCAGTCATTTTGCTGGCGGGTTAGTAAACCTAATTCGCGGGCTACGCGGGCTGAGTGTAAATCAATGGGACAACATAACAATGCGGGAGAAAAATTCTTCCACAATCCAAAATCAACACCACGATTATCTTTACGTACCATCCAACGCAGGTACATGCATATACGCTTGGCAGATGAATTAGCAAGCGGATCGGCTACATGTTTTTTGCTTCGCGTAATGGGTTGCAATTCAAAAAAATATTCCTGAAATGATTTATTGCATTAGCAAGGTGATGATGAGAAGGTTCAGTAATTGTTTTTTGCTCATGCATTTTGATTGCATCAGTAAAAACCTTTTCAATGCCACCATGATTTTTGTAAATGTGTTGAAGCGATTGAATAAAATTAATGCAATCAATCGCGTTAAATGTGCGGTGTACAAATTTTTTGAATGGCTTGTAATCTGTATCTGTTGCATTTAAAATAAAATCGTGTGGAGCATTATCCATCATCAACATCAATTTTGTACTGTTATTAATAATTGATTTACGAATGCCCCATGCAAGCGTAGCAGCAAAAAATCCACTAATTTCTATATCCTCCTTTTTGGTGAATTGATGTGGAATAAAAACAGGGTCGCTGGCTATAAAATCTAAGCGGTTGTAAATGTCCACTTGCTCATCGAGAAAAGATTTAAGAGTAGTTTTGTTGATGATCACGCTGTTTGTTTGATGTGACAATATGCAAAATTTAATTCGTGTCATTACCTTAGGTACATTATAAAACTTACTCCTATCAAAAATCATTAACTTAAAAACAGTGGTTATCAGGTCCCTTGTATTTTCGCTTTGCTGTTAGTATCAAATTACTATTTTTGACACTTAAATAACTTCAGCTTTTCACTCTAATCAGATTCGGTTCCTGAAAATTATTAGTCATTAAAACAGTATTAACTCAAATAAATTTCCTCTTTAAAATGAAAAAAAACTACTTTCTCACATTGGTATTAGCCGGTGTATTATTTAACGTGTCTGCTCAACAGGCACCCCAGGCGTTGTGGAATGACCAGGCCAAACCCGCCACGGCAGAACAGGCTAACCGCACCTGGTTACCATTGCATTATCGTTATGTTCATCTTGATATAGCAGCAATGAAAAATATTCTTGCAACTGCTCCTGATGAATTAAATACAGCAATTAAGAACAGCACTTTCATCATTGAATTACCAATGCCTGATGGCGGATTTCAAAGTTTTAAAATTGTGTATTCTCCATTTATGCATCGCGACCTTGCAGCGGTTTATCCCGGCATTAAAACTTTTACCGGCCAGGGAATAGATGACGTTACAGCTACCATTAAGTGTGACTATACTGAATTTGGTTTTCATGCTTACATACTTAGCGACAAGGGAACAGTTTATATTGATCCTGTAAATCTTACATCTCACGATGATTACTTAGTATACTTTAAACATGATATTGGGCAACCCCGTAATTTTACCTGCGAGTTGGAGGATGACCCAACATCAATAAAATCATTAGAGGCTTTAAAAGCTGGCGGCATTTCTTCTACACAAAACATAGGTAGTGATCTTCGCACCTATCGTTTGGCATTGGGCTGCACACATCAATATGCGCAACAATTTGGCACCACCAAGGCAAGCGTACTCGCTGAAATGAATACGGCCATGAATCGCATAAATGGTGTTTATGAAAGGGAACTTTGTATTCACATGACCCTGGTTCCTAATGATACTGTGCTTATATGGTTAACTTCTACAGGCGATCCCTATACCAACAGCAGTGGCGGTGCAATGTTAACTGAAAACCAAACCCAATGTACATCTTTGATTGGCACCACAAATTATGACATAGGGCATGTGTTTAGTACTGGCGGTGGCGGTGTTGCAGGTCTTGGAGTGGTATGTAATTCGAGCCAGAAAGCCCGTGGTGTTACCGGGATACCTGCTACACCTCCACCAGGCACCACAGGCGATGGATTTTGGATTGATTATGTGGCCCATGAAATGGGGCACCAGTTTGGAGGTAACCATACTTTTAACAGCGTTACCAGTAATTGTGGTGGAAACAGAAGTGCAAATGCAGCTTACGAGCCAGGCAGCGGCATCACCATAATGGCTTATGCAGGCATCTGTGGTTCTGATGATTTAGCACCACACAGCATTGCTACTTTTCACACAAAAAGTTTTGATGAAATTGTAACCTTCTCACAAAGCGGCACAGGTAATACTTGCCCTGTTGTAAGCCCTACCGGCAATAATGCTCCAACCCTCACGGTACAAAGCAATTTTACAATTCCATACAAAACACCTTTCCGTTTAGTAGCATCGGGTACCGATCCCGATGGTGATACTGTCAGGTTTAGCTGGGAAGAATATGACCTTGGTGCTGCCGGTACCTGGAATGCACCTTCTGGAACGGCTCCAATTTTCCGTTCTTATGATCCCGTATTATCAGGAACGCGTTTATGTCCCAGGTTATCAAACATATTAGCAGCAGTAGTTAACGGAGCAGCAGCAAGCAAAGGCGAGTTGATGCCTGACTACGCACGCACTGTAAAATTCCGTTGCACTACCCGTGATAATAAAGCAGGCGGTGGTGGTGTTATACACAATACAACGCTTGTTCAATTAACAGCGGTTAATACGGGTAGCGGTTTTGCAGTAACCGCTCCAAATACTACCGGTATTTCATGGCCTGCTCTTTCATGGCAAACCATAACCTGGAATGTAGCCGGAAGCACTGCCAACGGTATTAACTGCGCTAACGTTAATATATGGTTGTCAACTGACAGTGGACAAACATTCCCGTATCTGCAGGCATCGAATGTGCCTAACACAGGTTCTTATTCATGCAATATTTTAAATCAACAAAGCACCACGTGCCGCATGATGATTGAAGGAGCAGGTAATGTATTTTTTGACATCAACGATAAGGACTTTACCATAGGCGTACCTACAGGAATTAATGAAAATGAATTGTCGCATTACATCAGTGTTTATCCTAATCCTTCTGATAATATTTTCAGCTTTGCCATCAACAACAATAAAATTACAGGTAAAGTAAATATTGAAGTTTATGATGCAACAGGAAGAAAAGCGACCGAAGTTGTGGCCGATGTTTTTGGTTCCGATAACATTATTAATGTTGATATGAATGGATTTGCAAAAGGCATTTACCAGGCTGTAATAAAAACCGGCCAGGGTACATTAACACAAAAACTTGTTAAGTATTAAAAGCACTGTTTACCCTTAGACAAAAGGTGTGTTCTGTAAAAAGACACACCTTTTTTTATGCCGTTAAGGTTTTATAAAATGCTATGAGCCTTTGGGCAATTATTTTGTTATCATATTCGCTGTAAGCTAATTCAACTGCTTTGCGTGATACATTTTTTATCAATTGCTCATCTGAAAAAAGTTTTCCTGTCACTTTAATAAATTGATCAGGAGTATCGGCAATAAATAAATTTTCTCCATCAATATATTTAATACCCTCGGCACCGATTGAAGTAGAAACAATCACTTTGCCTGCAGCCAATCCTTCAAGAATTTTTACACGCATGCCGCTGCCAGATAATAATGGCACAATCATAATTTGTTTATCTGTCATAAACTTGCGTGCATTGTCAATAGTGCCATAAACCTTGAGGTGATCATTTTGCTGCGAAAAAATCCGGTCGGGCATTGCCTTTCCTGCAAGATGTAATTGCACCTGTGGAAGTGAGCGATGCAAATCATTCCACACATTTTTTAAAAACCAATCAACCGCTTCAATATTGGGCAGCCAATCCATAGAACCTAAATGAAAAATTGAAAAGGGTTGTTGTTCATTAATTATTTCACTCTTGTAAGATTGCACATCAACACCTATCGGGGTAATATTTACAGCTACTTTAGCACCTAACTGATTGAAAACTTTTTCATCATCAGGTGTTAGCGGTAACAATGCGTCAAACTTATTCAGCATTTCTTTTTCGTACAGGTGCAAACGTTGCGTAAGCAATTTTAAATACCATTTTTTAAAAATGTTTTTTTCTTCGAGATGTAATCGCTCCCATATCACATGTTCCACATTATGTGCGCGCAGAACAATCTTCGCTTTTGAATGATGCCTTACTGTTTCAAGATAAGGCGCCATAAAAAGACTTTCCATTTGTATAATGTCGAACTCATAATCGCGAAGTATGATGATCAATTGTTGTTTAAACTCTTCGCTGATAAAGCGCCTGATGTTATAAGACTCGCTGCTGAATAAATTTAAAAATGCATCCGATGCCTTTATAGAAGCATCTAAATAAACTGAAGTTAAGTTGAACTCTTTTCTAAAGTTGTCGTCAATTTTATCCCCGGCTATAAAATGTTTTTTTGTATTAAATGCAAGTATCTTTACTGTGCATCCACAGTCGGCTAATGACTTTGCGAGATTATACATGGCAATGGTACCGCCATCTTGGGGAGGAAAAGGTATGCGGGTGCAGAGTTGTAAAATGCGCAGTGGCACGATATGATTTTAAAATTATAATTTTTAATGCAGAGACACCATGCATGGGGGTCTCTACGATGATGACACTTGTTCTAAAATTTTTACGGGCTTTTTTCTTTTCAGGAAACGGGTATATGCTTCCAAATCAAAAAGTGAGGAATCGGTAGTAGCTTTATAAATGAGAAACAAGCCAATGGGAGTGAGCATAAACGTTGCTGTCCACATACCACTAAACGGAGTTGCCGAACCTTCCTTAGCCATTTTTTCACCGGTGATAGAAGAAATGTGAAACATCAGGAAGAAAGCAATTGCCACAATGATTGGAACGCCAAGCCCGCCTTTGCGGATTATTGCGCCAAGCGGTGCACCAATAAGAAAAAGCACAAAGCAGGCTATTGATAAAGTAAACTTGCGATGCCATTCAATTTCATAACGGTCAATATTACCGGCTCGCGTTTCATATTCTTCGGCATTGTTACCCGACATTGATTTCATACCGCGTGCATGTATCAAAGCATTGTCAAGAATAGATATCCGCTCTGTCCTGCTGAAATCTTTTAACGGATCAATAGCTACGGCCTTTGGAAAATCAGTTTTTAAACGTGTGGAATCGCGATAATAAAGATACATGGGGTTCATTATTTTAGTGAATTCACCAACCCTGTTGTTCAATGCCTTTTTAAGGCTGTCCATTGCATGGGCAAGCTGAGGCACATTAAGCATTTGTTTATTCTCTTTAAAAAGGTCCTCGTCAGTGCGCGTTAATTTAAAGCTTGTGAGATCAAAACGTATCAGTTCCTGGTCAAAATGACTTTGCATTACCGGATGCGATTGATCGTCATGATGATTTTCCATTTCCTCGTAATAATAACCACGGAATAAATTAACAAGCAGGAAATTATTATCAGGCGTAATGCTCATACTGCCTGAATCAGCCAAAGTAACCTTGGTATTACCGCTCATTTTAGTATGATCGTAAATCATAATATTCCCCAGGGAATTACCATTACCTCCTTTATTGCCAACCCGAATACTGTAACCATCAATACCATTATAAAAAACACCGGGCTGAATATTAAACGCTGGCTTTTGATGCGTGATGTCATACAGCAATGCCTGTTGCTTCAGGGTCATGTAAGGTAAAATGTTATTTGAAAATAAAAATGCAAGACCACTTATGAGTACGGCAATGATAATTAAAGGCCTCAGCATCCTGCTTAGTGAAATGCCTGCAGCGCGCGCAGCCACTAATTCATAATGTTCGCCCATGTTGCCAAAGGTCATAATGGATGAGATGAGGATGGCAAGCGGCAAAGCCATTGGCACTAAGTAAGCACTGGAATATAAAAGCAGCTTTGCAATTACATACCATTCCAAACCTTTACCAACCATATCATCAATGTACTTCCATAAGAACTGCATAAGCAATACAAACAATGCAATAAAGAAGGTAAGGAAAAAAGGCCCTGCAAATGATGTGAGTATTAACTTATAAAGCTTTTTCACGCTGACTTTTTATATTTATTTGCTGTATGTTTACTTCGTAATAATGATGAATGATGAATGTTAAATGATGAATAATGAAGGAAAACGTTCACAGTATAAGAAGCAACTTCAACATTCGATGTTCTTCCGATACATCGGAATCTTCATTCATTATTAGACACTGTAAACTAACTCTTTTGTTTTGAAATGGCAGCAAATTTAGAATTTACCGGTGATGAATATAACGTAATGCATGATGCAACATTTTTTATTCATAAAAAAAAGATAACCGAAAAACTGGTTACACTCTTTGGTGATTTGAATTTAGAAATGGAAAAACTATTGCTGCAATATGCTGATCTGCTGCCTGCAACGGTTATCAACTCAAAAGGAAAAATAAATAAGGGAGAAAATTATGAGTATTTGCCCTACATTATTTTAGATAGCCCGCGGGTGTTTTCTATTGATAATGTATTTGCATTTCGCACTATGTTCAGGTGGGGAAATTATTTCAGTTGCACCGTGCAGCTTTCAGGAATTTATCTGGAAGCATTCAAGCCGCGTTTGATTGAATTTATAAGCAATGATAATTTTAACCATTACTATATATGTACAAGCGATGATGAATGGCAGCATCATTTCAGGGCTGATAATTATACATTGGCGACAGAGGTTTTAAATAATCAAAAAGTATTGAATGCAGTAATGGAACAAGCTTTCTTTAAAGTGGCAATTCAACTACCGTTAGAAAAATCAGGAGAGTTGAAAACTGAAGCTATAAGGTTTTATAAATCATTTCTTGATTGTTATACAACGATATGAATCGCATGTAAAAAAAATCAGGAACCTATAATCATGCGGAGGTTATGTACCTGCGATTCCCAAAGGCGTTTCATTTCATCAATATCGGCAGGTTCGGTAAAGTCGGTTACTAATAAGGCTATATCTCCGGTTATATCATCGGTGATGATTTCAATTTCAAAATAAGATTTATCGGCATCATCAACCCAGTTAAAACGTGCCATTTGATTTTCGCGCTTGTGAGTAAGCTTGGCCTTGGTTTCAGTACCTTCCCATACAAAAGTGTAAATATTTTCTTTTACCCGTACATCATCAGCAAACCATTCTGCAAGTCCGCTGGCTGTACTTATATAACTGAATAAAATCTTGGCCGAAGATTTCATCTCGAATTCTAATTGAAACTTTTGCTTCTTAGTTGACATACTTTGAAAATTTTTAACTGATTATCCAGAGGCAAAAATGTAAAATGCAAGAATTGCAATTTCATACTTACCTGATGGGGCTTAAACATGCGAATAATATTTGCAAATGAAAAATAAAATCCGCAAAATTTCGAGGTAAGATAGTTTATTTACTTTAAGTGCAAATAAAAGATTGGCTAATCAATTGGAGATATCTATATATAAAAGGGGATAAATTGTTGCTCCCGCTGAATAGTGGGATTCATGTCAAAAAAGCCTTTTGCATAAAGCGGGAAAACCTTAGTAGAAAAGCCCGAACGACTATGCCTACCTTATTACCCTAACCTGGACAAGCCAGAACCAAAAAGGAATTAAGAATTAAGAACATTAGAACAATTGAATTTAGAAGTGTAAAACGTTTTACTTCTAAATTCTTAATTCATGTATTCGATATTCTTAATTCAAAAATATGCTGCCAAATTATTTATCAATTTCAGGAGATAAGTATTATTTTTCAGCAATAATAAGGTAATAAGGTAACATTCTTATGGTAATTTTTTTTACTAAGGTTAAAAAAAAACAAGGTCAATCCCGATAGTTATTAAGAGCAGCAATTTATTCGTTAGCAGTATAAATCTATTCTGAACGATACAAGCAAAATTTAAAAACCGGGATCAAAAATGTCGCAATTATTTAACCACCACCATAATTGATTTGATGTGATTTTCAGTCTGCACTTTGCAGAAATAAGTTCCTGCGCTTTGCAATGTGCATTTCATTTCATGTTTACCTTCAGTAAGAGAGCCTTGGTAAATCTGCTTAACCAAACTCCCATGAGATGTGTAAATGTTAACGCTGACCGGACCCGGTTTTTGTGTTTCAAATTGAATGTTGATAGTTTGATCAGTTGGATTAGGATAAACCAGCAAATTGAGAATATCATTTTTCACTTCATGATCCTCAATCTTTGTATCAATAAATTTATTGAGATAAACATTGTAAACTAAATTTTCGGCATGTGATAAATTAGGTGAAGTGCTAACGTTGGGGAGATTGCTGTTAATGCCACCAATAATACGACCGGCTAATGTGATACCATAAGGCAATGCATTGAGATCAATTATTCCATCATGTAATATCGTAACGGAATCTGAAGGTATGAAAATAGAATTAGTGCCTATAAGTGCCGGCATTGATGTGGGGTTAGCATACTCCGTCATGCTGCTATCGGCATATCGCACCACTTTCGAAATAGTTTTTACAAAGGGTATAAGAGTATCAGTTACCAAAGTATTCGTTACTGTATCTAACTGGTACAAACTCATTCCTCCAAAAAATACAGTACTCATTTTATTTTCTGCGGTGTTGTAAACCGGCATCACAGCAGAGTTATATTGTGATAAGTTCTGGTTGAAATTATTAATCACTTCATAACCTGCCGATGTTATGTTCACACTATTGAGAAACGGATTTGGTGCAAAATACTGGAACACACCACTGAACGCGGTAAGCCCTGTAGTGCCATCAGGAAATATTTGCGGAACCAAATTATAATCTCTGCGATGGAAGTTTGCCGAATCATGTATGGCATTGTAATTTGAAATAGAAAGATTGATGCCATCATCATTTATCTGAAACTTACGTATCTCACAAGTATATTGCTGTGAAAAAAAACCAAGCGTATCATTCACTGAATAATAATTATTGAAATCATGACCAAACACTAAATAATAAGTGGAATCCATCCTATACATATTACCACCGCAAACTTTGAACACTGAATCCTGCAATAATCTGAAGTCAGGTGCAACGGGCAGACCGTTGGTTATATCATCAACAAGATTTTTTATATTAACCGCTATTAAGTTAGCATGAGTGCTATAGCTGCTGCTGTCTAAAGTATAACCAAAACCGCCAACCATATAAAGCATGCTATCATTTTGAGAATATTCAAAAAATGAAGCACGCAAAGCATTTAACATTAGCGTATCAGTAAATTCATTGAAAATATTTACAGCCATTCTTGTATCGGTAACAGGATCAACAACGTAAATACTATCATTGATGCCATTGTTGGTGAAACCGCTTGGAGGAGTAAATCCATGCAATCCGTTGGTACGCCCTCCGATAAAAATCCATTTGTCATTCCACTCTGCATGAGCATAAGAATGTATGTGGGGCATTGAAATAAATGAAGCTGTGTCAATACTTAGAGTAAACTGTTGCACTTGTGCTGATGATTTGAATACCGCAAAAATAAATAAGATGGAGATAAATGTCGTTTGTAAAAACTTTTTCATTATGTCTGATAATTTTAGTCGTTAACAATATTGGATGTCATCCGGGATAAAAAAAATTAAAGGGGAATCTGATTATCCTGTTTTTATGCTGCAATAATAATCTTTTTGAATGGCTATCAATATATTCTGCTAAGGGAAACAGAAGCAAAATCAGGATGAAAAAAATGCAACATTCAAAAAAACAGCCTCCGTAAAAACTGATACGAAGGCTGTTTATATTTAATATATTAGAGTTTAATTGTCTGAACTAAGATTCATAGGATTAAAGGATTGTAGGATTTCTTATTCCCTTATTTCCTTATTTCCATATTCCCATATTTCCTTATTTCCTTATTTCTTTATTCCCCAATTCCACCCCCTTACTTCACCATAATTTGCGATTGAATAATTGCATCACCTTTTTTAACAGTAAGCAAATACCATCCTGTTTTCACATCGCCCAGATTAATCACAATTGAATTGTCGCCATTAATAGCAGCATGAATCTGCTCATAAACGTTCTGACCGAGATAATTTTCTGCTTTCACAGTTATCAATTCATTTTTTGCATTGATAAAGTTAAGGGTAAAAACTCCGGTGTTAGGATTAGGAACAACACGTATATTAGTTGTGTTAGGTAAATGATCAATAGCTGTGCAAGCCGAAACTGTTGTAGTTGATTGTGCCACAGCAAAGCAACTGCCTTGCGAATAAGTGTATGTAATAGCATGTAAACCAGGTCCGGCAACAGCAGGATTGAATATATTACCTGTAACACCGGGTCCTGAAAAAGTTCCGCCTGCGGGAGTTCCGTTTAACTGCGATGAAGCCCAGTTTACACAGTAAAGCGTGTCCAAACCCGATAACGTTGCAGTCACAGGTACAGATAAATCCAATGAAACACTATCTGAACTTGCCTGGCAAAAATTAACAGTATTAACAACATCAACATAATAATCTCCATCCTGGGTTGCAGTGTAGGTATTACCACCTGCACCGGTAATCACATTTCCGTTAAAATACCATTGATAAAGCATAACAGGATTATAAGGTGTGCTTAATAAGTAATTACTATCGCAGGTGGAATAGGTTGACGGCATATTCAAATCAGCAACAGGCAAACATGTTGAAGTGTCGGATATGCTGTATAGTTTCGAATTATCCCTGTCAGTAACATACAACTCACCGTAACGGTCTTCGCCAAAGGAAGAAAATCCTTGTCCGGCAACATCTAATAAAGTAGAGTTGGTATATACACCAGGTGAAGTTTCTGTCAGCATATAAATTTTATTATTACAGTAATCGGCATAGATGTATTTGCCGTAAAGGTTTGGATATTTTGCTCCGCGATAAACGTAACCTCCTGTAATAGAACAACCATTTGCCGTGCCGTGAGAATAATTATAAACAGGCAAAACAAAACCTGTTGTTGAAGGACACGCACCACTCGTGGAATAGGTATTCAAACCTTCTTTGCATTTCCATCCATAATTTTCGCCACCGGTGCTTGATGCAGGCTGCCGATCAATTTCTTCCCATAAATCCTGGCCAACATCACCAATCCATAAATCACCGGTAAGTCTGTCGAAACTATATCGCCAGGGATTCCGTAATCCGTAAGCCCAAATTTCAGGCTGCGTGTTGGGAACACCAACAAAAGGATTTGTTGGTGGAATAGTATATGCACCCGGGCCACTTACATCAATGCGAAGCATCTTGGCCAGCTTTACATTTTTATTCTGGCCATTGCCTTGCGGGTCGCCACCACTTCCGCCATCACCAAAGCCTGCGTATAAATATCCATCAGGACCAAACATTAAATTGCCGCCATTGTGATTGCTGTAAGGTTGCGTAAGTGTAAGCAAAACAAATGCTGATGAAAAGACCGCACTATCCGGATTGGCTGGTGAAACTGTATAACGTACAATATTGGATTGACCTGAACCCGAACCACTTGTATAATTAACATAAAAGTGGCCATCAGTTGCATAGTCAGGACTGAATGCCAGTCCCAGCAATCCCTGCTCGTTCCCGGATGACTGAACGATAGTAGATAAATTTAAAAATGGTGTGGCGAGAAATGCACCGTTCTTATAAATTTTAATTCGCCCGGTTTGCTCTACAACAAACAAGCGGTCGTCACCGCAGTTAACAACATCAACGAGAGAACTGATTCCTGTGCCTAATGGTGTAAGAACAATGTTGGGGGTTTGTGCATATACAGTAACAGTTACTATCAACGATAGAAGAGAAATTAATGCGGTTTTTTTCATTGTAATGTTTTATGAAATTGTTTTTATGTCCCGATGATTCGGGATGATTTTGCCTGTGAACAAATGTAAAGGCCGTCAATATTACAAAATCTATCTGAAATGGAAAGCCGTAAAAAACATCATTCAATCATGGCTTTCTTCCTCGTCAACTTTCGGAAAGTTGAAGGAACTTTCCGAAAGTAAAGTTCCGTTCTTCTATTCTATACTTCGGAATCCCTAATTCCCTTATTTCCATATTCCCTCATTCCCATATTCCCATATTCCCATATTTCCTATTCCCACCCCCTTACTTCACCATTATCTGCGATTGAATAATGGCATCTCCTTTTTTGACCGTTAATAAATACCATCCTGTTTTCACATCACCAAGATCAATCGCAATTGAATTGTCGCCATCAGATGCTGTATGAGTTTGCTCATAAACTTTCTGACCGAGATAATTTTCTGCTTTCACGGTTATCAATTCATTTTTTGCATTGATAAAATTAAGTGTAAAAACTCCATTGTTAGGATTGGGAATAACACGTATATAAGTTGTGTTAGGCAAATTATCTATGCCTACGCAGGCTGAAACCGTAGTGGTTGATTGAGCTACTGCAAAACAATTATTTTGCGAATAAGTGTAAGAAATTAAATGTACACCTGGCCCGGCAGCAGCAGGATCGAATGTATTACCGGTAACACCGGGTCCTGAAAAAGTTCCGCCTGCCGGAACTCCTGTTAACTGTGATGAAGCCCAATTGGTACAATAAAGCGTATCAAGACCTGATAACGTTGCAGTAACCGATGCAGAAATATCTAATGAAACCGTATCGGAATTTATTTGACAAAAATTAGTCAGGTTTACAACAGTTACACAATAATCCCCATCCTGTGTTGCGGTGTAAGAATTACTTCCGCCACCGCTGAGTACGTTGCCATTTAAATACCATTGATAAAGCATATTAGGATTGTATGGTGTGCTTAACGTGTAAGCGCTGTCGCAGGTGGAGTAGGTTGCGGGCATATTTAAATTTGCAACCGGCATGCATGTTGAAGTATCGCTGATGGCATACATTTTTCCGTTACTATAATCAGCCACATATAACTCGCCATAGCGATCCTCACCAAAAGCTGTCCATAGAAGGCCTCCCCAGTCCACAACCAGGCTGTTGGTAAAAGTGCTACCGTTTTTTGTTATCGCATATATATTGCCATCGCAGTAATCACCAAAAATATATTTGCCGTAAAGGTTTGGATATTTTGCTCCGCGATATACATAACCTCCCGTAACAGAACAATCGCCATACGGTGGACCATGCGTTTCAACATACACAGGAGCTACATAATTACTTGCAGAAAGACAACCGGTTGTATTATATGCGGTATTAGCTTCATAGCATCGCCAGCCGTAATTTTCGCCTCCGGTGCTTGATGCAGGTTGATAGTCAACTTCTTCATAAGCATTTTGACCAACATCAGCTATCCACAGATCGCCTGTAAGCTTATCGAAACTATAACGCCAGGGATTGCGCAGGCCATAAGCCCATATTTCGGGCAGGTAAGCAGCATTGCCTACAAAAGGATTTGACGGAGGAATAGTAAAAGCGCCACCGCCACTTACATCAATACGAAGCATTTTTGCTAAACGGGTTAATGTGTTTTGACCATTACCCTGCGGATCACCACCCGAACCGCCATCTCCAAAACCTATATAGAGGAAGCCATCAGGACCGAATATCAAATTGCCGCCATTGTGATTTGAGTAAGGTTGGGTAACAGAAAGCAATATAGTGCCTGTTGTTGAAGCTACATCGGCATTGCCCGGTGAAACTTTATAACGCGCCACTTGTGAATTACCGTTAAAATCAGTATAGTTAATATAGAAGCTGCTGTCTGTTGCATACTGCGGACTGAAAGCTAATCCCAACAATCCTTGCTCGCCACTGCCACTGGTAAGCGAGCTTACATTCAAAAATGGCGTGGGCAGCAGGCTACCGTTTTTTAATATTTTAATTGATCCTGCCTGTTCAACGATAAACAGCCTGTCGTCAGCGCAGCTTGCAATGCAAACCGGTGCGCTTAATCCCGTGGCCACCTGGGTTAATACCACGTTAGGGGTTTGTGCATATACGGTAAAGGTTAATGCAACTAACAGCAATGTAATTTGGCCACACTTTTTCATTGTAATAGTTTTATGAATAAATATTTGTAATAATGGAGTCTTGTTTCAAGATCAAAAGCAATATTACAAAATCTATCGGGAATGTAAATTGAGTGGGTTAGGGTTTAAGGTTTAATTAATACTTCAATCAATAGATTAATATCAGTTGTTCTCCTGTTTTTTCAAACTACGTATTAATTCATTATCAAGCCTCACAGGCTTTTAAGATTAAACCCGCTGTATAGCCCATCCCGACCCATCGGCCAGTGATACTTTTTTAAATGTTACACCATGTTTTCGTTCTATTTGCGTGGCTATGCTAAAAGGGGTGTACTTTACTTTCCAGTCTTTTTTATGTATTACAACGGCCTGCCCCGGTTGAAGGGTTAATAATGCGCTTCTTATTGGAGTAGTGCGACCACGCCCTTTAGTAATCAATTGATCGAATTCTGATTTTTCTATTATTTTCAATGGTAAGAGGTATTTAAATTGATAATGACTTCTTATGAACTTAATTAAGCGTTAATTACTTTTTAAATAAGACCATGAGGTAATACAAAAGTATAAAATTAATTTTCTGAAATCTAAAATCAATTCAATTAAACTTTTATTTAATTAAGGATTATCTTAAATCAGTTTAGTTTTTTCTAAAATTAATTCAGTATTAGAATGAATTATTTTTGAATATTACAAAATCAATTTAGCCTTTCTTAAAATAACTTTAGCATTACATAAAGACATTTAAATAATATGGAGAATGCATTGAGGTTTTGCGTAAATTAAAAGACATAAAAAAACCCTGTAAAGGCTTGTCTTTACAGGGTTTTATAATAAAAATGGTTTTTATTAAGGAGCAGGCGTGGGTGGCGGAGTGTTAAAATTACCCTGCCCTGCAAATAATTCACCAATATCTTGAACAATCGTATCGGCACCTGGCACGCCTGCTGCGCTGCCTTGCTTGGCGAGGTCATAAACTGCACGGGTAAATTCGTAAACGTTATGACCGGGCATTTGCTGCGCCTCACTCATTAACTCAACTAACTGCACTAACTGCGGCAGGTATGTGTTAAACTGATTATACAAAGTAAGCGAATCTGCAGCCCTTCCAAGGGGCTTAAAAGGTGGCACCAGCAGCGGATTGTTTACTGCATGGGTGGTGATGGTACGCTGTCCGAAAGGATAACGTGTATCGCCTAAGTTACTAAGTGAAGTGCGCTCATCGGGTGTAAGCCCTACCTGTTGGGTGGCAAATGCGGATTTGATACTTTCAATACCGGCTTGAATGGCTGTGGCCTGGGCAGCAGTTAAAGGCGTGTCATTGCGTGAAATTGGCATGATGAATTTGAATTAAATTGTTAGAAATTAAAATGAATGAAATCAATTGTATTTATTAGAAGAATAGTAATAACTGCTATAAAGAATTTAAATTGCTACAGGTAGTTTTTAATAAGGAAAAAATGAATAGATAAAAGGTGTGTTGGTTTGGGAATTAATATTTTTATTAATGTAAAAAAGGATTAAGTTTTCAATTATTGTAAAGTTAGTTTTTTATTTTGAGGGGAGCAAGGTTTTATTTTAAAATTAATGAGAAAGATACTGTACAAAAAAAAACCTCCACCCGCTGGTGCGAGCTTGTAGCTCGTTCCTCTCTCGTGTGCTGAAATAGAATCGTAACTTTTGTCATTGTTCATTTTATTTTTCTGTTAGTGCCACAGATTATTTTCCGAAAGGTAATTATAAAAGCATTGAAACCTTACTCACCTCTGCTGGCGCGAGCTTTTAGCTCGTGCCCGCGAAAAGATTCTATTTAATCATTACTATATCAACCAAACCCTTTTCGCCTGTATAATCGCAAGCGCTGCTTAGTTTCCAATGCTCCGGTTTATCAACAAAGCCTGCAACTACAGGATTGAAATGCGTATAATCCATTTTTTGGTCAAACACTTCATTACTCCAAAGTTCTATCGGTTGGTTATGTTGTTGCCATAATTGCCTGCCTTCAATATTGCTGTTTTTCTTTCCGGCTCTTTCCATCATCCAAAGCATCCATTCTTTTCTGCTTTCCTGTGGATTATCAATTATTTCTTTTTGTAATTTTTTTGAAGTGTGCGACTTAAAATCCCTTAACAGGTCACCAGGGTTATTATGCTGGGCAGAAAAAATTAAATGGATATGACTTGGCATAAGACACCAGCAATTAACTACCATTCCTTTATTTTTTATACAAAAATTGAGACTATCCGTAATAACAGATGAGTAAATCTGGCGTACAAAAATATCTATCCAGTAAACAGTAGCGAAACTTACAAAGTATATTCCGCTTTTATTATGAAACTTATACTTACGGCTCATGATCTTTTATTTTTATTCTGGTAAAAATAGAAAACGTTTATTAGAACGGGAGATTGGTAGCGGGTAACTTTTCGGTTGAGTTAGAAAGGCTGTTGTTATCGCACTAAGGCACGAGCTAAAAGCTCGCGTTAGCTGCTTGATAGTTTGCTGTGAGGTGCAGAAAACGAGCTAAAAGCTCGCACCAGCGGGGGGGAGCCCAATTCCCATATATCCGTTAGCCAGAATTGTTGCCTTTTGTGTAGTGTTAGTGAAGAAATTCATATCACTGTTAAAATCGTTCTTAATTTCCAATGTGCCGGTGGTACTTCCAGCTCCTGTTCTCCAGCCAACATAATAACCGTTAACACGATCATGTCCTCCACTTCCTGACACATCTGCTTGGGAATACCCTTGTGTGTATATGAGCACTATTGAAAGCGCGCTTAATAATATTTTTATATGTTTTTTCATTTTTTTTGAAATTTAAATGTTAATGAATGATAATTATTTTGTAACTTTTTATTTTATTTAATTGAAGAAAATAAATTCCATTGCTGATTGAAGAAATATTCAACTGCGTAGATTGTTTTTCCAATTCACCTTCCATAATAATTTTACCGGTTGCATCAATTATTGCATATTGGTTTTCCACAGATGAATGTTGTATATTCAAAACATCTCTAACCGGATTTGGAAAGATATTTAAAGCAGGTTTCTGATTTTCCTGCATTCCAACATTACCCACGCAGTTTGCTGAATCTGTTGAAACGCATACCATGTCTATCAAATAATATGCATATCCTCCCGAGCATTGTGCTGTATCTGTATGTGCATCATCATAAAAATTACCAATTATTAAATATTGATAAGCTGAATCTGCTACAAATGAACCTGCTATTCTGGTCCAATTGACAGCGTCTGTAATAATTGAATCAGAATGAACATTTGAAAAATTATCTGTAGGCCATGGAAAATATTGGGTTGTCGAAAACCTGAATCCAAATTTGTTGCAAGCGCATTTTAAAGTGTCTTGATAAAAAATTGTATCTCCTCTTAAAATATACGCAGATACAAAGTATTTTGTTCCAACGGATAAAGATTGTGTTAATTGAACACCAATGTCCTCTCGCGAGCCCTGTTGCAAATACACATGATAAGTGATTAATCCTGAATAGGCATTTCCGCTATAAGCATTGTGGTGTCCTGTCCAATTATCTGGTACACCATTTATATAACCGCCTAAACTTGCGCACGAATTATAATAATCGGGTGAGAGCCCGGCACTATACCATCCTGCTGCATCTTGAATATTGGCAGCACCTGGAGGGCATTGCACCGTATCCTCAAACGAAAAATTTGGGACAAGGTTTTGCGCAAACGTTGATGT
>JBDTRM010000288.1:0-5239 GCA_039931675.1 Bacteroidia bacterium
ACAAACTAACTGAAAGAATGCAAGCCAACTTTGAAGCATTTGAAGAAAAATATGGCGGTAAAGTCTTTGTAGTATTTTCTACAAAAGTTGGAAACAAAAAAGAAGTGCAGAACAAAGAAGTCATAGAAGAGATTGCGGCTGAAATCAAGCGCTTGACTGCTTGACCCCTTGCTGATGGTATTGCAAGTCGTGTTTTTCTTCGCTCTTACGAGCCATGGTTGATTGCAGTGGTGATGACGGATAACTGTTTGTATGGTTTTTAGGTCGGACACTTGGACAAGCTCAGTGACCGGGGCGAGGAGTAGCAGTGGATAGCCGGAATTCCTTCAAATAATTATTGTGGTGATACCACACAGGTTCATACAGAAACCCTTTTAGCAAGTACTCGGTTCAATACAATTCTAAGTTCATCGGCATTTACAGGCTTTAGCAAATAGCCGGCACCTCCATATCCGAAAACTTTAAATGCATATTCTTTAGAAGCTGACAGGCAGATGAATTCAAAATTGCGTTCCCGGATTTTATCTAAAAGCCCGAATCCTGATTCGCCTCTTAACTCAATATCAAGAAAAAGAATATCAACCTTGTTTTGATTAATAAACTGCAAAGCTTCGCTAATTGTTTTAACAGCCTGAATATGCTCAACTTTCTGAAAATGTTTACGAATGAGAGCAGTAATGAGCAAGGCTGAATGCTCTTCGTCATCAACAATTAAAACCGATGGGAAATCTTTTTCACTCACCTTACAAAATTAAAACTGCAGTGTGAGGTTATAAGTAGGATTGTATGAACGGTGGTAATTAAAGTATAAACGGTGTGATAAAAAGAAACCAGGCTATTCAGATTGACTGATGTTAACCCTTACGCAAGTTCCGGCTGCACTGCCATCAGGGCCTGTTAAATCTTCTATTAAAACGCTGTTTTCATTTTTGTCATCGAGCAGCCGCAGGCGGTTTTCTGTAATAGACATGCCCATGCTGTGATGATTGCCTTCCACTTTTAATTCAGAAGATTTTTTTCTTCCCACACCGTTATCTTCAATGGTGATTTCAAGATGGTTGGTGCCAGATTTATTGAAGGTTATGAGAAGTTGCTGGTTGCTCTCTTTGGGGAACAGACCATGCCTGATAGCATTTTCAACATAAGGCTGCACTATCATTGCAGGCACTTTGTCATAATGAATATCAACCCGGTCATCCACTTTGATTTCATAACGGAAAGCATTTTGAAAACGCAACGATTCAATGCTTAAATACAATTCAAGAAACTTAATTTCATCATCCACAGTTATCCATTTCTTTTCGGAGTTCTCAAGAATCTTTCGCGTAAGCTTACTATAGGTATCAAGGTAATTAAATGCATTTTCGTTATCATTGTTCAGCACCATTTGCTGAATGGCATTGAGCGAATTAAACATGAAGTGCGGATTCATTTGTGCACGCAGGGCTTTCATTTCGCTTTCGGCAATATTCCTGCGATACTTATATTCCTTGCGTTTACGGTTCACGAAAAAGAGAAAACCACCAAGCACCATGATAGCTGCCATCGCAACCAGAGAAATAATGAGCTTGTTGCGTTGTTCACGCGCCTGAATATCTTTCTTCTCCTGCGCTGCCTTTGCAATAAATTCTTTCTTATCAGCCTGGTACTTGAACTCTTTGTCCAGTGCATCCCGGTATGCTTCATTGCTTGTGCTGCTGTCGCGCAATTCAATAAACTTTTTAAATGACAGCAATGCTTTTTTAAAGTCACCTTTACTCTCATAAACTTTGCTCAATAAAGACTCCACCTGTTTTTGCGAATTGGAAAATCCCAGCGAGGCGGCCAGCTTCTCAGCCTGTTCGGCATACCAGGCGGCACTATCCAGTTTGTGTTTTGCAAACAAAACCAGTCCAAGGTTAAAGTAACTCTCTGCAAGGTTTTCCTTGAGCTGCAATTCCTTGTTTTCGTTTACGCTCTGGTATAAATAATAAAGGCCTGTAGTTGTGTCGCCTTTATACAGGTAATTAGTGCCGAGGTAAATTAATGCTGATATTGACAGTTCACTGTAATTAATGCCGCGCGCCATTTCAACAGTTTTTTGATAATAGGCAATTGATGAATCATAAGCACTTAAATTGCGATAAGCCTGCCCCATGTAATTTAACAACAAGGCCTGGGTAAACAAATCGCTTTTTTTAGTTGCCAGTTTCCATGAGCGCTGGTAGAATGATATTGCTTTATTATATTCTTCTAACTGGTTATATACGGTTCCCACATACATTAAAGCAGCATAGGCATCATCAGGATGATTGTCTTCTTCGTAGGCTTTAATGCTCCTGTATAAATAATCAAGTGCTTCCTTCAGGTTTCCCTTGTGTATGTTTCCAAAGCCCAAAGCATATAATGTGGACGCCTCGTAGTTTTTGTCTTTTGCTGCAACAGCATATTCATACGCTTTCCTGAAACAAATAATGGTGGAATCGGAGTTACCCGTACCCGTATAGTAATTACCCAGGTTGCACCAGGCATGTGCCAGGTTTTTATTATCCTTTAATTGTGTTAAAATTATTATGCATGTATCAGCCATAAGCTTCAGGCTGTCCAGCTTTGATGTTACCGTATAATAATCGGTGTATGAAAGTAACGCATTTCCTATACGTTGCCTGTCGTTGAGTGAACGTGCCAGCCGCAAGCCTTCTGCGGCATAAGACATCAGGTGCTCATCTCCTGCATTAAAAGTTGTAATGCCGCTGCAATAATAAACCAATGCATCCGATTTGTATTCATCAAGCATTTTACGGTTCAGGCCTTTATTGTAATTCTTTTCAATCAGCTTAAGTGCTGAATCGGCAAAGAGCATTGTAATGGAATCATTTCCATATTTATCCGAATATTCAAGCAATATGCGTATGCGTGCCATATCGTGAACAGCCTTTGCATAGTCAGCTTTGAAATCAGCAGGAAACTGAACGGCCAGCAATTGATTGCTCAATGCCGTGGATGCAATAATTAAAATTACGGTAAGATATGGAGTTAGTTTTTGGATAAGTGTCATAGTAATCAGTAATCAGTGTTCAGTAATCAGTAGTCAGTATAAAAGCAATGAGAAGGAGTTTTATAAAAACTAAAGTTTGATTTTCTTCAGGAAAGCTTCTTTGATTCTTCTCGCCACATCAATTTCGCTTCCATCGCTCATCATTACAACACCGCCATCTCCTTTTATATACTTTTTTATATGTGCAAGATTGATGAGGTATGATTTATGAATTCTGAAAAAATTATACGGCATCAGCATTTCCTCAAACTCACCAAGCAGTCGCGTTGCCAAAATAGTTTTTCCGTCCTTTTGCTTTATATTGGTATAATTTCCATCACTCTGCATATACGTGATATCTCCAAAGTCAACAAATTCAAATCCATTCATGGTAGGCACTGTAATTTTTGAAAACGGCTGCCCGAACTGCTGCTTCAGCGAATCATATTTCACTTTCCGGTTATCTTTCAATTTGAGATAACCGCTTGCCCTGTCCACAGCACCTTTCAACTCTGAAGGATTAACCGGCTTGAGTAAATAATCAATGGCGCCCAGCTTAAAAGCTTCCACAGCATATTTATTAAACGCTGTTACAAATATCACTTCAAAATTTATCTCTTTCATTTCACGCAACATTTCCATGCCGGTTTTGCCGGGCATTTCAATGTCAAGAAAAACTAAATCAGGTTGGGCGGCTGCAATGGCTTCTATTGCTTCAATAGCATTAGAAGCTTCGCCAACAATTTTTACGTGCGGAGTAAACTTATCAGCAAGCTGCCGCAGAAACTGCCGCCCTTTTATTTCATCGTCAACAATAATTGCGTTAATGGTGTTCATGCAATGGTTTAAAAAATGCAGACAATATTATTTATTTTAAGCGTGCTGTGCTATTTAATTTTTAGGGTGCCCGGAGAAAATTGTCAATTGTCAATTGTCAACTGTCAATTGTCAATAACAATCGTAATTTGGCACCGTGTATTCCTTGCTCAGCAATCCCGCTTTTAATGCTCTTAGTTCCGGTGACTCCCATTTGGGTTCAGGAACCGAAAACGTAAAATTTTTTGAAAAAGAAGTTTCTCCGTTTGCCGGGTTCAGGGATGAATATAAAAACGGCTTTGATGATTTGTATCAATTGCTTCCGGTGGGCCGCAATGTAATATACGCAACTCGCGAGAAAATAACAGAGCCACACGGATGGAAATTAATTACCGTAATAGAAGGAACGCAGTTTATACTGGATTCAAAGAAAGAGATTGGAAACCGGTTTATCGAACCTGTTCCGTTGCAAAGCAGGCATGTGGATGAAATGGTAAAGCTTGCCGCTCTCACAAAACCGGGGCCTTTCGATAACCGCACAATTGAATTTGGAAATTATTTTGGAATATTTGAAAATGACCGCCTCGTTGCCATGACCGGTCAGCGGATGCATGTTTACAATTTCACTGAAGTAAGTGCAGTATGCACTCATCCCCACTATACGGGTAAAGGCTATGCCGCAATTTTGCTTGACCACCAGCTTGATTTGATTGTCAATAATGGGCAGCATCCTTTTTTGCACGTGAGGTGGGACAACAACAGGGCAATTTCACTCTATGAAAGAATAGGGTTCAAGGCAAACGGACCAATGAACTTTTATTTTTTGAAAAGATTATAACCTTGCATCAGTACCGGGTTTTCTGAATAACGAGCGGGTTTGTTCTTATCAGCAATCGTCAATCGCAACTATGGTCTATCATCTATCGTCAATAAAAGTTTTCTTGATTCTCGTTCAACTGAACTCAAGTAGAAAAATTTATTTCGTTGTTGCTGGCGGAGCAAGTGGCTATCCCTGATTCGCTTGTTTGTTGAAGCCTTGCTTTTATACGGTTTAACCGGTAAGGGTCGAATTACCAAACATGCAATTTACTTAAATACAAAAAGCCGCTTCTTCACGAAGCGACTTTTTATTACAAAAGGATTGAAGGTTGATTAAATTTTATTTCACAATCAACTTACAATTGCGAGTAAGTCCATTATAAGTAACCCTTACCATATAGGCTCCTTTATCAAGTGTTGACAAATCAAGTTTACGATTGTTGTTACCCGTTGTAACCGCGATGTCTTGTTTTATAACTTGCTTACCAATTAAATCATAGATTGCTAATTGACCACTACCTTCTGCAAATCCATCAAATGAAATTGTTGCAACAGAAGAAGCAGGGTTGGGATACAAGTTCAGTTCAG
>JBDTRM010000289.1:0-56267 GCA_039931675.1 Bacteroidia bacterium
GCATTTATCGAAGCACGCAAACGCGCCTCCCTGATTTTGTCTTTCAGAGAATTTAGAATAGTTTGATAGTTGCGTGTTGTTATTGAACTCATGATTACAAATTAAATAATGCACTATGCAAAAATATTTTTATCACCATTTTGGTTTTACAAAATAAAGAATCGTTCCATCAGGGTCTTTGAAATGTGCGTAGATTCCTGATTTGCCATCATCTTCTTTTGTGTATGCAATTTTTTCTTTATCGAGCAATGCTTTAGCTTCTTCAATATCCTCAATCATAAACCCAATTGACAAACTGCCCGATGACATCTGCCTGTCACCTCCCGGGTGCAAGCCTATTACAATATCGGGGGCAGTGATCATTGCATAATGATTTTCCCATCGTTGTTTTAATTCGAGTCCAAGCGATTGATAAAAGGCAATCGCCCGGTCCATATCTTTCACCATGATGGTGACGTTTGAGCCGTTGAGTTTCATTTTTATTTGTTTTGAATTATCGAACGAAATTAAAAATAATCAGTCAATTATACATAGTGATTATTCTTTTAAATTTCCGCTGAAGTTATCCTCTCTTTTAATCAGTTGCGATTATATTTTCTCTACTTTTATCTCGATGATTAAAAGTATTTCTCAATGAAAAATGTTTTCATGGTTTTACTGTTGTTATTTGCAACTATTTCACATAAGAGTTATTCACAGTGCAGTGGATGGAATAATATCCAAGCACAGGATTCAATTTTCACTAACCCGTTTTTCGGAATTGCTCTTTCTCCCGAAGCAGATAGGTTACATCGCCCCTATGTTTATCTCGCAACAAATGTGGGAGGTGTAAAAGTGTATGAAAAAAATACTTCGGGAAACCAGGTTTTGGTTGCAACAGTTCCAACAACAGCTTTAGGAAATTTAAATGCAAGTAATTTATTCCAGGATAGTATATGGCTGTATGTATGTCTTGGCGATATCTGGGACACAACGCAGGCATCAGGGTTGGCAATAATTGATGTAAGCGATCCTTTAATTCCGGTCGTGCTTGATTATTATATGCTTGCCGGTTCGGTGGGAGGTGCAGGCGCTGTTTCGGTGAGAGGTAATTATGCTTTCTTAGCGGCAAATGAAAATGGGTTGATAATTCTTGACATCAGTAACAAGAATAATATTCAATATGTGAGTAATGTATTGTTCAGTATTAATTTTCCTCATACTACACCCGGTGCTGCTTCAATGTATAATGCCCGCGGTATTGACCTTAATGGTAATTATGCTTACATCTGTTATGATAGGGGAGGTTTAAGAGTGGTTGATATTTCAAACGTAAATGCGCCATATCAATATAGCCAATATTGTTTCTCAAATTTGATTGACAAAGCAACTGCGTATAATAATGTCGTTATTCATAACAACATTGCTTATGTTGCAATTGATTATTATGGAATGGAAATATTGGATATTTCAAACCCAGCTAATATTATACAGTTAGGTTGGTGGCATCCCTCAACGTGGGCTGATACAACTAACAATTACACAGTGTGGGCAAATTCATTGGGACATTGTAATGAGTTAGCTTATGATTCAGTTTGTCAAATGGTTTATGTTGCGTCTGGCAAAAGTGATGCGGTGGCAATTGATGTTAGCAATTCATCAAATCCTACAACCTGCCAGACTTTCGGGAGCACATCTGACGATTATGGCACTTGGGGTATTGACCTTTTTGATGACACAATAAATCTCGCTTATATATGGTCGCCTGCATTTCCGCCATTTTCAAATTATACGGGATTTAAAACTTTGCCGGTAACATGCAGTCCCAATATATTGAATGATATTGCGAAGCCCGATGAAATATTTGTAACTCCAAATCCTGCTTCGGATTATTTTAATATCAATTATAATTCACCTCAAAACAGAAATTTATTCTTCGTGCTTTATGATTGCTTTGGAAAAGAAGTGCTCCGCGAAAAGAAGAATTCAACCTCTGATTATTTAAAGATATCAACAGATAAATTATGCGATGGAGTATATTTTTTAAGAGCTATTTTTGGTGAAACCCAAATGCCATTTAATGAAAAGATTGTTGTAACGCATTGACGTATTTTATTCTTGCATATTACTTTATTGAGTTGAGAAATATCTGAGAGATTATTTACGGTAAAATTTAAATTTCTCCTATATATAATTGTTTATTATTTCTTTAATTAAATTGATGAATGATTCAACAGGTTCCAAATAAGGTTCAACTTTTTCCTGGTTAAAATCAAACAAGTCATCATAATCACCCTTTTGCCTCCATAAAAAAAGTTGTGAATACATTTTACCATACTCTTTTGGCACTTTTCCGGTTTTGATGTAATTCTCTGAAAATTTAACCTTTGCTCCGTTATGTGATAAAGGGTTAATATTATCAGCCATCAGCAGTGCAGTGACAGCATAAAATGCAGCATAATAAAGCCGGTTGATTGCAGAATTCCATTTTCTCCTTTCGCTAAGAATTCTTGCGTCATCAAGTGTTTCTTTAGCTCTATGTAAACGATAATTAACTAATTCCTTATAGTTCATTTTAATCTGATTCCTTCACGCTTAATGGATTTAAAAAGAGGAGTTTCAGAATGTTTTCCAAGCCATTCGCTTTTCGAATATATTATCGGAGAAATAACTTCTCCTGTTTCAAGTTCAAGCTCGTAATACGCATCCATTAATGCAGTTTCAGTAGAAAAGTTAATTGATGGCAGATTCAACAAAATAAGAATATCCCAATCTGAATTCTTATTTGAATCACCTCTTGCATGTGAGCCATAGAGAAATACTTCCGAATCAGGAAAATTACTCTTCGCTACATCGGCAAGTTTTGTTCTGATGTTTTCTGATGGTGTCATGATGCAAAACTAATCTTTTTGTAAATTTTATTTTCTAATTTCTTCGGATGGCAAATAAAATATTAAACTACATATTCCTCCTATACTGCCCGCCCACTTCAAACAATGCACTTGTAATCTGCCCAAGTGAACAATGCTTGGCTACTTCCATTATCTGTTCAAATGTGTTTTCATTATGAACGGCTGCAAGTTGTAATTCATGAAGAATTTTTTCTTTGAATGAGGCGTTACGCTCATGCAAATTTTTCAAAGTTTGAATTTGATTTTCTTTTTCTTCTTCTGTTGCGCGAATTACTTCTGACGGAATTATTGTAGGTGAACCTTTGGCTGATAAAAAGGTATTCACTCCAATGATTGGATATTCGCCTGTATGTTTCAATGTTTCATAGTACAAACTTTCTTCCTGAATTTTTCCACGCTGATACATCGTTTCCATTGCGCCAAGCACACCACCACGTTCAGTTATTGCGTCAAATTCTTTTAATACAGCTTCCTCAACTAAGTCAGTTAATTCATCAATGATGAAACTTCCCTGCAAAGGATTTTCATTTTTTGCCAAACCTAATTCGCGATTGATGATTAATTGAATTGCCATTGCCCTGCGCACACTTCCTTCAGTTGGTGTGGTGATAGCTTCATCGTAAGCATTGGTGTGAAGTGAGTTGCAGTTATCATAGATTGCATACAAAGCTTGTAACGTGGTACGTATATCATTGAAGTCAATTTCCTGTGCATGTAATGAACGACCTGAAGTTTGAATATGATACTTCAACATTTGCGAACGCTCATTGGCTTTGTATTTCAGCTTCATTGCTTTCGCCCATATTCTCCGCGCTACACGACCAATTACTGAATACTCAGGGTCAATTCCATTACTGAAAAAGAACGATAGGTTAGGGGCGAAGTCGTTCACATTCATTCCACGGCTTACATAATATTCCACGAAAGTGAAACCGTTAGCAAGTGTAAATGCCAATTGTGAAATTGGATTCGCACCAGCTTCGGCAATATGATATCCGCTGATAGATACGGAGTAAAAATTACGGATGTTGTGATTGATAAAATACTGTTGCATATCGCCCATCAACCGCAAACTGAATTCTGTAGAAAAGATACAGGTGTTCTGCGCCTGGTCTTCTTTCAGAATATCTGCCTGCACCGTTCCACGCACTGATGCAAGTGTCTGCGCTTTTATCTTATCATAAACATCCTTTTCTAAAACCTGGTCGCCTGTAACACCAAGTAACATTAAACCTAAACCTTCATTGCCTTCAGGAATTTCTGCATGATAAGTTGGGCGTGGAGT
The DNA here is from genome assembly GCA_039931675.1 of Bacteroidia bacterium. GTDB lineage: Bacteria > Bacteroidota > Bacteroidia > AKYH767-A > OLB10 > JAEUTH01. The sequence continues at coordinate 4,177 of JBDTRM010000289.1, forward strand.
TTTATTCTTTTCATAAATGTCTTTTATTTTTTGCTCAACTTCTTTCTGTAAATTATTTTGTTTGATGTACAATTCGCATTGCTGATCAATTGCTGCATTCATAAAAAATGCTGCAATGATTGCTGATGGCCCATTGATTGTCATTGAAACTGAAGTAGCGGGATCGGATAAATTAAAACCGCTGTACAATTTTTTTGCATCATCCAAACAACAAACACTAACTCCGCTGTTACCAATCTTTCCATAAATATCAGGACGATAATCAGGATCGCGACCGTAAAGTGTAACGCTGTCAAATGCTGTGCTTAGACGCTTTGCAGGCAAACCACGACTTACATAATGGAAACGTTTGTTAGTTCTTTCCGGTCCGCCTTCGCCTGCAAACATGCGTGTGGGATCTTCGCCTTCGCGTTTAAAACGAAACACTCCTGCGGCAAATGGAAACTCCCCGGGAACATTTTCCATCAACATCCATTTCAATAAATCTCCCCATGCCATAAAATTGGGCAATGAAACTTTTGGAATACGCTGATGCGAAAGTGAAGTAGTATAAGTTTGAATTTGTAAAATTTTCTGACGCACCTGGAATTCATAAAATTCACTTCTGTAATTAGACGCTTTGGCGGGCCAATCAGCAAGCAGCTTTTTACATTGACCATCTAATTGTATTTCTAAATTTTGAATTTTAGATTTTAAATTTTCTATAATCACATCATTACTACCACTACCGCTACCGCTACCGCTACCACCTTCCTCTTCAATTTCACTCAATAATTTTATAGTTTCATCAAGTGCATAAAGTTTTTGCGCAATGCCAGCCTGCTCTTTTGCCCATTGATCGTAGTTGCGGTTGTTTTCTGAAATCTCACTAAGATATCTCGTTCTGTTTGGTGGAATGATGTAAATCTTTTCGCTCATCTCATCAGTTGCAGCAAAATTTGATTTTAATTCAGCACCGGTTTTATCAGCAACTTTATTCATGATGGTACGGTACAGGTTATTCATACCGGGATCATTGAATTGTGATGCAATGGTTCCGAACACAGGAAGTTGTTCATCCTTTGCTTCCCACAATTGATGATTGCGTTTGTATTGTTTCCGCACATCGCGCATAGCATCCAATGCACCGCGCTTATCAAATTTATTGAGTGCAATGATGTCGGCAAAATCGAGCATGTCAATTTTTTCTAATTGTGTAGCTGCACCGTATTCAGGTGTCATCACATACAATGCAACATCGCTGTGTTCAGTTATTTCTGTATCGCTTTGTCCGATGCCCGAAGTTTCTAAAATGATTAAATCAAAATGTGCAGCTTTTACAATGTCAATCGCTTCTTTAACATACTTACTAAGCGCAAGATTACTCTGACGTGTGGCAAGCGAGCGCATATACACTCGCGGATTGTTAATTGCATTCATGCGGATACGGTCGCCTAATAAAGCACCTCCCGTTTTTCGCTTACTCGGGTCAACAGAAATTATTGCTATAGTTTTTTCTTTAAACTCAATTAAAAATCTGCGAACCAGCTCATCAACCAAAGATGATTTACCCGAGCCGCCTGTACCTGTGATTCCCAATACGGGAGTGGTTGCAGTTTTTGAAGCTTTTAGTATTTCAGGATAAAATGTTGCAAACTCATCAGGGAAATTTTCTGCGCATGAAATCAAACGCGCAATTGCTTTATGATTTTTAGTATCAAGGTGTTTCACTTCTCCATTCAGATTTTGTCCTGTTGCAAAATCACTTTTCTGCATCAGGTCATTTATCATTCCTTGTAAACCCATTGAGCGACCATCATCAGGAGAATAGATTCTTGTGATTCCATATTTCTCCAACGCTGCAATTTCAGTTGGAAGAATTACTCCGCCGCCTCCACCAAAAATTTTGATGTGCGAACAGTCGCGCTCTTTCAATAAATCATACATGTATTTAAAATACTCATTGTGCCCGCCCTGGTAAGAAGTCAACGCAATTGCATTGGCATCTTCCTGTATGGCGCAATCAACAAGCTCCTGCGCGCTGCGGTCGTGGCCAAGGTGAATTACTTCGGCACCGCTTGCCTGTATGATTCTGCGCATGATGTTGATAGCTGCATCATGACCATCAAAAAGTGAGGCGGCAGTAACAATGCGAACTTTATTTTTCGGTGTATATGGTTTTGCGTCTTGCATAAGAGGAATGAATTTGATGCGAATTTACTTAACTATTGTACTTGTGAATTAACGATAATTATTTGCTGAGTTTCGATTTTAAAATTTTTTCAAACTCAGTTGTGAGAATGTATTTGCCGGTTCTTTTAGAACCTGTAAATTGAACAACCAAAATTTGTTTGAGAACAACAATATCTCTTTCAACAACTTTCAATGTCACATTTAATTTAGAAGCAATCTGCAGAGAACGAAGCCCGTTATTTTTTTTAATTTCAATAATTAAATTGATAAAACGATTGAACACAATTTCCGAAATGTTTTTGGTTAAGTCCTTTTTTCCACTGTTTTTAAATTTATTAAGAAGTATTTCCTTAGTTGCTTCTACCAGCTTTTCATTTACTCCCTCATTTAATCCCCCATTTAATCCCCCATTTAATCCCCCATTTAATCCCTCATTTAACCCTCCATTTAATTCCTCTTTTTTTGATGCAACGGTTTTGAATTTTCTTTTGAATACTACTGTAAAAAAATCGTCATACTTAAATTCAGGAAGTGATAATTTAGCATCGCGCATTGCATTTTTTATCCGGTTAATGCCTGTGCCCATCCGTTCGATGTAATGTATGCGATGAAGCAAAGCAGCTATAGTAGGATTGCGCGCAATACTCCGTTTGCCGAATTCTGCTTTTGTTAAACCTTTAGGCAAACCACCGGGATTTGAAATTTCAACCCTGTTATCAAAAATCTCAATCATCACATGAGCGCCACGTTCAAAATAATCACGATGTGCAACTGCATTAATCACAGCTTCGCGCAAAGCGACATAAGGCAATTCGTATTCATCCACTCTTTGCGTGCCGGTAATTTTATAACGCACATCAAGATGCTTGCGTAAAAAAATAAGTGCATCATCAATGTTAGAAATTATATCGCCATCAAAATCTTTTCTGTCCAATACGTCCACTTTTTCATTGCCCTTATAAAGTGCACAGGTAACAATTGCATGAGGCAAAATCAATGCAGGATTTTTTGCAAAAAACATTATACCGGCATTATTAAAAACCTGCTTTTTATTTTCAATTGTGAATACTCCCAAATTATTCAGCAAAACTTTATCAGGCAATGCGGCTGCAATTTCAGATAGTTTCAGAAACCTATTTACAAGATTATGGTCTAAACCTGTTTTGATGCTTACAGTTGGTTGCGCAAGTTCATCAAATCTGAAACGACCTTCAGTTTTAAAAAAATCAACAATATCTTTTGTCAAAAGTTTTTGTGAGGTAGCGCCTTCGCGCATGTAAAATCCTGCGGAACAACGGTAAGGTTTATTGTTTCCTTCCTTAACATGAACAATTAAAATATTCTGATAAGGCTCCACTTGAATTTTAACAGGAGGGTCGCAATTATATGCATGGCTTTGAATTTCAGATTTAAGTGCATTGGTTATCCTGATTCCAGTAACAGTTGAATAATCGTCAATCCCCAAAAAAATTTTCCCACCTCCGCTGTTGGCAAAGGCAACAAGTTCTTTGCTGAAAGAATTGTCAATCGCTTTTTTGAATTCAACAAAATAGTTTTCACCACCCTGTAAAACCAATTCTAATTCTTTTTTGGTCATGATTTATGACAATGTTTTGTGCTTTGAGCAAGCTAAAATATTTTGTGCGAATCTAATAAAGGGCAAGGTATGAGAAAACGATCATTTTAAAACCTGTGTTCAATTTTGCTCACCCATTAAATATCTTCACGATTATTCTTTTGCAATGTTAATTTTGCTTTTCAGAACTAACAGGCTTAACCTGATGCAAAACGAATTAGATAATTATATCGAAACTTTTTTAAAACTTGAACTCAACAAGGTGATTGACTTTGAAAAGTTCAATCGCATTGCTATTGTGCATCATAGCTGTGCCATTGAGGGAAGTTCGCTAACGCTTGAAGAAACTGCTTTGCTGATTACTCAAGGCATTACTGCCAAGGGAAAACCTATGAGCGAACATCAAATGGTGAATGACCATTATGGCGCATTACTTTTTTGTTTAGATGCTGCGTCAAAAAAAAACCGCTTTGAAATTTCTTTTCTAAAACAAATTAATTCATTAGTAAATAAAAACACGGGTCAAATACGAAATTTAGCTTTAGGTATTTGTGATGATACAAAAGGAGATTTTCGTCTTGGTAATGTGAGAGCAGGAACAGCATATTTTGTTAATTACGATAAAGTAAAATCGCTTACAGAAAATTTATGTGTTGAGTTAGCAGGCAGAATTAATGAAGTAAAAACCAATGAAGAAATTTACAATCTCTCATTCGATGCCCACTTTAATTTGGTTTCTATTCATCCGTGGTTTGACGGCAACGGGCGCACTTCGCGCCTTGTGATGAATTACATACAAGCATATCACAACAAACCGCTTTCAATTGTTTTTATTGAAGATAAACCCGCTTACATAAAAGCACTTAACGATGCGCGTGAAAAAGATGACATAACCATTTTCAGAAAATTTATGTTTGACCAACTTTTCAAATATATTGAAGCCGAAGCTGAAAAATTCAGGAAGGGGAGTAGTGGATTTACTTTTATGTTTTGAAGTGATGCAACCGTTTTTATTTTACTTTTAACATCTGAAAAATTGAATCTGAATATTGATTCATCAAGCTAAATAAAAACAGTTGGCGTGAAAAAAAACTTACATCTAATTATTGCTGTATTTCTTTTTTGTTGCAGTTCATATAATGCTGCTGATGGGCAAATGGTTTATTTGCCCGATACCAATTTCAGGAATGCTTTAATAAACAAAGGTTTCGGAAGTTGTATAACAGGAGACTCTATAGATGCAAGTTGTAGTTTGGTAATAAATGCTTCATCTTTAGATGTTACTTTTAAGGGAATAGTTAATCTAACGGGTGTTTCAGTTTTTATAAATCTGTATTCACTTACCTGTAGTCATAACAATCTTTCATTTCTTCCAACCTTACCAGCTTCTGTAACGAACTTATATTGCGATTACAACCAACTAAATTCACTTCCGTCATTGCCTGTGGCTATGACTGAACTTAATTGCAATGATAACAATCTAACCTCCCTCCCAAACTTGCCATCAACATTGATATACTTGAATTGCGCTGGAAATCAACTCACGTATCTTCCCACTTTGCCAATATCTATTACCTATATAAATTGCACTTTCAACCAACTTGATTCGCTACCCTCCTTGCCTTCATTTTTAAATGCTTTTTTTTGCTTCGCCAACCTTCTGACATCTTTACCGGTTTTACCTGGCTCGTTAACGTATTTCAATTGCAGCAGTAATAATTTAACATCCCTCCCATCATTACCATCCTCATTGTATTCCTTTGATTGTTCTGATAATCAAATTAGCAATATCGCTTTTTTACCCGCCTCGTTGGGAAGTTTGAATTGCGGTGGTAATCAACTTACATTTCTTCCTGCATTACCCAATTCATTGACTGGTTTGATTTGTTCAAGCAACCAACTTACATTCCTTCCATTTTTACCGACAACAATGACCTCTCTTAATTGCGGAGGAAACTGGCTTACTTATTTGCCACCCTTGCCTCCAACATTGGTCGGCTTAGATTGTTCTTGGAACCAATTTGCCACACTACCTTCACTACCTCCAGCATTGATTAATTTTTTCTGTAATAACAATCATCTAATTTCACTACCTGAACTAAAATCTCCGTTGGATAAACTTTGGTGTTATAATAATCCCAACCTAACCTGCTTTCCGAAATTACCAAACCTAAGTCAACTGAAATTTTATTCTACCGCTATTTCCTGTATCCCTAATTATGCAAATATTTCTGTCGTTTGTAATCCTCCATTATCAAGTTTTCCGTTATGTGATTTGTTCAATAATAATGGATGTGCTTCTTACTGGAACATCAGTGGTAAAGTTTATTCTGATTTAAATAACAATTGCACTCCTGAAATTAATGAACCAAAACTTGCTAATTTGAAATTGCTGCTTTATGATTCAGCAGGTAATTTGTTGCAGCAAACAATTACAGGTGGAGGGGGAATATATTCTTTCGATACGGATACCGGAACCTATACATATACTATTGACACAGCAAATATTCCAGTTTTGGTTACTTGTCCCGCATCAGTATTTCAAACATCAATTCTTACCTCAGTTGATTCAATGGATTATGATATGGATTTCGGAATGCAATGCAAACCCGGTTTTGATGTTGGTGTGAATGCAATTGTAATAACAAGCGGAATATTCAGACGCGCATTTAATGCAACAGTAAATATCAAAGCAGGTGACATGTCAAATAAATATGGGTTGCATTGTTCAAGTGGAATAAATGGAACTGTAAGAGTTGTAATTAATGGCGATGCAAATTATGTTTCAGCATCTCCCGGTTCCTTAATTCCTGTTGTTAACGGTGACACACTTACATATTCAATTAGTGATTTCGGAAGTGTTGATTTCAATTCTGATTTTAGAATTATCGTTCAAACAGATACGTTCGCAATATTAGGAAGTCAGATTTGTTTTGATGTAACAGTTACCCCAATAGCCGGAGATATTAATCCACTAAATAACGATTTGCAAAGCTGTTTTACAGTTACAAGCAGTTATGACCCGAATGAAAAATCGGTTTATCCCGCCAACAGGATTGATGATAAAAACGGAAGCCTCACTTACACCATCAACTTTCAAAACACAGGCACAGCCCCCGCACTACATATTTATATTCTTGATACGCTTGATGCGGCAATTGATGAAAACAGTTTTGAATTGCTTGCTTACAGTTTTGAACCACAAGTGCAGATAATAGGAAATGTAGTAAGATTTAATTTTCCAAATATTAATTTGTCTGACAGTGTCACCAATGAACCTGCAAGTCATGGTTATGTTCAATATCGTGTTAAGCTGAAAGATAGTTTGGCATTAGGCACTCTGATAGCGAATACTTCTTATATTTATTTTGATTTCAATTCGCCTGTTCAAACTAACACAGTAATTGACACACTAACTGATTGTAATAATATTGCTGCAGTTAATTTCAGCAGTCTCACTTTGTGTTACGGTGATACTTTATTTGCCAATGTGCTACCAATGCAAATGGCAACCACTGAATGGTATTTGGACTCAGCTTTTGTTTCGAACAATCAGAGTATTGCTCTTTCGAATATTTCTTCGGGCAACCACACATTAAAATTGACTGTTACAAGTGCCTATTGTTCTCAAGAATATTTTTCAAATATTTTAGTAAATCCTTTACCAACGGTTCAATTAGGAAATGATATGGCAACATGCAACACACCTTTAACGCTCGATGCAGGTGCAGGAAATATTTCCTATCAATGGAGCAATGGTGAAACAACACAATCAATTGTTTCAAATACTTCTTCAACCTACACAGTAACTGTTACAAACAATTATGGGTGTTCAAATTCAGACACAACAATTGTTACAATTTATCCTTTGCCAGTTGTTAATTTAGGAAATGACACATCCACGTGCAACCTTCCTGTGGTTCTAAATGCCGGAATAAATAATGTATCTTATTTATGGAGCACTGGAAAATCCACGAAGAAAATTACAGTGCATAACTCAGGAAGTTTTTCAGTTGTCGTAACTGATACCAACGGTTGTTCAAATAGTGATTCGATAAAGGTTACAATCAATCCATTGCCAACAGTTCAATTAGGGAACGATACTTCTACTTGCAGTATACCTGTAGCATTCGATGCAGGTGCAGGAAATATCTCTTATCAATGGAGTAGCGGAGAAACAACGCAAACAATAATTGCAAATGCTACTGCAAATTATTCTGTTGTAGTAACAGATACCAATGGCTGTTCTAATGCTGACACCATCAATATTACAATAAATCCTTTACCAACTCAACCAACAATTACACAAAACCTAAATGTGCTTATTTCATCTGCTGCAACAGGAAATCAATGGCTCATGAACGGAAGTTTGATAAACGGTGCAACTGATACAACCTACATGGTTACTGTTACAGGTTGGTACAGTGTACAGGTAACGGATGTAAACGGTTGCACTAACATGAGCGATTCTGTTTATATGGATCTGTCAGGTATCAGTGATTTGCAAAACCCAAGTGGAGTAGTGCTGATTCCGAATCCGGCTACAACAGAGTTTGAAGTTCGGGGTTTAAAGTTTGAGTCTAATGACGAGATAATAATTATAAATGCAATGGGAAAAACAGTTTACCAGTTAAAGATATCTCAACCAACTTCAAACCTCAAACTCCAAACCTCAAACTACGGAGCAGGAATTTATTTTGTGAATATTAAAACATCAAAATCAAATGTTGTTTTAAAACTTTTAAAGAACTGAGTTTGAAGCAAAAAACTATCTTCGTATTCTGATGAAACATCCCATGAAAAACCGAATAATTGTTTTCCTTTTTCTAATCATCGTTAGTGCATCCTCACTAAAAGCAACAGTTTGGACAACTGTAAGCACAGGTTATTGGAATGATCCCGCGATTTGGTCTGCCGGAATAGTTCCACTCTATTCAACCACTGATACATTTGATATTCAGCATTACATTGTAATGGAAGATAATCTATCGTTCAATACCGGTTCGCAGTTAGTAATTGAAAGCACAGGAGGTATTTGCGGGCATCACAACATTACTATCAATGCCAATGTACCTGTAGTAAAATATGGAATACTCGAAATAGATACGCTTCTCGTAAATGGCGGCCAGGTAAATTGTTATGCACCCGGCCGGGTAACGCTTACGTGTGCCGGTATTGTTACTGGAGCCGGGGCTTACTTCGTTGTAAATGGTTGCAGCATGTTTGTAGGACCTTGGTTCGATTGTGTGCAGCCTGAGTATAGTTTTACGTTATCAGCCATTGAAGAACAAAATGAAAATACTGATTTCGATTTATTCCCTAATCCTAATGATGGCAGCTTTGTTTTATCCCTGCATCAGCATTTTTCAGATGCGCATATAATGTTGATTGATCTTACTGGCCGAATAGTTTTACTACAAGCAATTCCGGGTAACGAAGGAGACCAGGCTTTTAATGCAAAAGGAATATCACCGGGTCTGTATATGCTGATTTTATCAGAAGGTCAAAAGCAAATATCAACTAAAAAGATAGTGATTGAATAAGGATGTAAAATAGTGGTTGAGGCATTTGCAGATTTTATTTTTTGTTTTTATAAATCAATCATAATAAAAAAGCCGGTAAATTTCATCGGCCTTTTTAATTTTAAAACGAGAATTATATTCTATCAGAGAATTATTAAAATAAGGTATCCCGATTTGTCGGGAGTAGCAATAGCCGTTTGTTTTTTTCTACTAAGGTTTTCTCGCTTTAAGTAATAACAGAGGTTTCTGACATCAAAGAAAATGCTACAATTTATCCAGTTTCATGTATAAAATTAGGTGGGTTTATTTTCTGCCAAAGATTATCTTATTGAATAATTCCTGTAGTTTTTAAACTATCTCTTAAAGCGCTTGAAAATAATTTTGAACCGGTATAATTCAAATGCATTGTGTTTGTGAAAAGACTATCAGGATATGGCATGAGGCTCATATTAAAAACACGAACATTTTTATAACTCCTGAGTTCATTCATGAAAGCACGCAAATCCTTAATTTTGCCAAGCATTGTCATATACGACCAGTGGCTCGGTGAAAAAACAAATACAAATTTTCTTTCAGGGTGTTCGATGAGTATGTTGCGTAATCTTACCGCTAACACGCTGTCATTTTTAAAATCCAACGGAGACTCCAGGCGCTCCTTAATCATCACATTAAACTTTTCCGGTGTAACAATTCCCCCTTCAAAGCTACCGCCATGGTCAGTTATTTTGGTAACATTCAGTTTATTGTTAAGGTAATATTTGGTGTAGATTTCAAAGCTTCCATAATATTTTAAAAATGGGATAACGTAGCGAAATTTATAAAGCGTATCCAGCAACTTTTTTACCGGTGGATAGTTTGCATTGTAAAGGTAATAGCTGATATCTCCTATCGGATTGTTTAATCCATCGGGATCCATGTTTATTATAATCGGTGTGTGTTTATTTTTCTTTACCTCTTCCTCTAAAAAAAACAGCAAAACATTATCCTGCGCTCCTGATAGCCCATAATTAAAGGCATTATGGCTGATGATACCCGGCACGTAATTGCTTTCGCAGCGTGAAGAGCCTAACAGAGCAATTTCATCAGGATGAATTTCATTAATGATCCTGTTCACTTTGTAAGCTCCGTCATTTTCGGCACCGAGAATTATTTTTTGTTCGAAGAAGTATGAAAACAAATATCCTGATACTGCTATGAGCAACAGTACCGGGAACAAATATTTTTTTAAGAAAATACTAAAACTGGAAGTAGATAAAATCTGCTTTTCCATCTTTGCCCAATAAAATTATGAGAAATGTAACCACTGTAACAAATGCCACGTTATGTTTTAATTTTAATTCGCGCGGTAAGCGATAACTTATAATGAGTAAACCAATAACTAAGAAACTAATAACTAAATTAAGCGGACCTTTTTCTGCACACAATTGCGTTAAATTTAAACTGAAATCCAAATCACCTAACTTATGAATGACCTGCATGGCCTGGTCAAAAGTCTTTGCCCTGAAAAATATCCATGCAAAGGTTACAGCAATAAATACCACTGCGCGGTTAAAGTAAATTACTATTAAACTTTTACCCGGAATATTAAATGCATCACCTATTTTACTTCTTATATTTTTAGTAAACAATTCGAACATGATATACGCAGCATGAAGCCCTCCCCATATTACAAATGTCCAGTTGGCGCCATGCCACAATCCGCTAAGCATAAAAACGATAATGATATTTCGATACCATTTCCATTTGCTTATGCGGTTGCCTCCAAGCGGAATATAAACGTAATCGCGAAACCACGATGAAAGTGAAATGTGCCAGCGACTCCAGAATTCGCCAATGCTTTGCGCAAGATAAGGCCGGTTAAAATTGAGCATGAGATCAAAGCCCATAAACTTTGCCGTGCCTCGCGCAATGTCAGAATAACCGCTGAAGTCGCAGTATATCTGCACTGAAAAAAAGATGCAGGCAATTAAAACGGACAGTGTAGAAGCATTGCCTAAATCACCATATACCTGGTTAACATAAACCGATAAGCGATCAGCGATCACAATTTTTTTAAACAACCCATACACTATAAGGTTAAGCCCGTGAACAGCATTCTCAAAACTGAAATTATGCTTTTCGTGCAACTGGTGTAAGATGTTTTGCGGACGTTCAATTGGCCCAGCAACCAACTGCGGATAAAACATTACGTAAAGTGCGTAATAACCAAAATGACGTTCGGCCTTTTGTTTGTCGCGATAAACCTCAATGGTATAACTCATTGCCTGGAACGTGTGAAACGAGAGGCCTATGGGAAGTATCATGTGCGGGTAAGGAATGTGATTTGTGAAGCCAAAATATTGACCTATACCCGTAATGTTATTGTTGATAAAATTGTAATATTTAAATACTGCAAGCACACCCACATTGGCAATAATGCTTGCGATGAGAAACCACCGCCTGTGTTTCGGATTTTTTATTTCTTCAAGATAAATGCCTGCATAATAATCAATGATAATAGTGAAAAATAAAATTAAAATGTACTCAGGTTTAAAGAACATGTAGAAAAAGCAACTTGCAGCAAGCAGCAAACCCCACCGCATTTTAAATGGCAGCAGGAAATAAAGTAACGTTACTACAGGAAAGAAAATAAGAAACTCAACTGAATTGAACAGCATAATAAAAGTGGAAGAGTAGCTTGTATGTTTTAATTGCTGATAACTGTTAAAAGCCGGAGGCCAAATGTAAAAACTAAAAATTATAAGTGTTTATAAAGATATTCAAAAATGCGTTGTTCGGTTTCATCAAAGGTCATGTTTCTGCGTGTATAAACGCGCCCTGCAATTTCGATGGCTTTATCCAATTCAAATTTTTCAAAACCTTTAGCGCCTCCCCATGAAAAGTTTGCAATATTTTTTGGAGGAAATCCTTCCCCAAAAATATTGGCGCATACACCTGCAACAGTTCCTGTATTAAATTGTGTGTTGATGCTGCACTTGCTGTGGTCGCCCATAGCAAGGCCGCAAAACTGCAAGCCTGTATCAATGTATTTTCCCTCGGCAAAGCTCCACACTTTTACATTGCTGTAATTATTTTTTAAGTTGGAAGTATTGGTATCAGCGCCAAGATTGCACCATTCGCCAATTACACTATTGCCAAGATAACCTTCATGCGCTTTATTTGAAAAACCAAAGATTACCGAGTTGTTTAGTTCTCCGCCCACTTTGCAATCGTTACCAATTGTAGTGGCGCCATAAATCTTTGAACCCATTTTTAAGGTGCTGTTTTCGCCAAGACTGAATGGCCCGCGAATAAGGTTGCCTTCCATTACTTCTGCATTTTTGCCTATGTAAATTGGTCCTGCAGTTGCATTAAGAATAGAAGCATAAACTTTAGCTCCTTCTTCAATAAAAATGTTTTCAAATCCGATCAATTGATTGGGTGCATATATATGTTGTGATTTACGGCCTGCTGTAATAAGATCAAAATCGGCACGGAGTGCGTAATCGTTTAAGTGGAAGATATCCCAGGTATTTTTGATGTTGAAGGCTGGATGTTGGAGGTTTAAATTTTTTTTGGCTGTGGATAAAAAAGTGTTGTCTTCAATTTCTGATTGTGATGCGCCAATTGCTATCACTGTATTATCGTAAACCAATTTTTCATCTTGTTTTAAATTGATGATAACATCTATTATAAACTCATTTGGTAAAACAGAACCATTGATGAGAATATTTTCAGCTTCAACATGTGTTGGAAATTTTTCGCTTAAATAATCTTGTGTGAGATGTGAAAATTTTTCTGATAATGTAATTTCCCACTTTTCTCTTATTGTTAAAATGCCAATCCGAATTTCGGCAACTGGGCGTGTGTAGGTAAATGGAAGGAGGTTATTGCGTTCGGCACCATCAAATAAAATATAATTCATTTTCTTTTTTTTTGGCGAAGATAAAAATTGGTTGCTAATGCAAAGCAAGAGTTGGATTTGTGCACGGAGGCGCAGAAAAACACGGAGTTAATTTATCTGAACTTTAAGTACATGCTGCAAAAGAATTTAACGTTTACTATTAAAAACATTTTTAGCTTTGTATCAATTACAGCATTTAACTATTAAACCATCTTTAACCTTAATGTCATTTCAAAAAACTTTTCTTGTAAAATATATTATGACTTACAAAAGGATGCGTTTTTAGCTTCTGAAAAAATTGCTGATTACTAAGTATTGAATTCAACATTACAACATTCTGTTTTCAAAAAAATTAAATAACATGAAAAAAAACAAACTAATTACAGGCAGAAAAAATACGATTAGTGTTATGCTGATTATCGGCATTTCCATTTTATTTTTTTATGGCAATGCTTATGCACAGCCTGCCGTTTATACAGCACAAGCATTCAATGCCAATATTCCGGGTTATCCAACCTTTACAGCAGGAGCTAACTTTAAAACTCCAACAGTGGATTGGACGCAAGCAAAAATTGCCGGTAACGGAAGTGCGCCCAATGATTTTGAATGGGTCAATGCAGGCGCAAATCCTGCTGCCGCTAATCAAAACATTGCAGGCTTTCCTACAGGTGCAGGTTTTGTAAGATACATCAATCGCACAGCTGCTTACCCGGCAGCATCGGGCGCGGTAAATGGAGATGCAGCATTTCTTGCCACTCGCTCACTTGATTGGTCAGGGCATACTGCCTATTCAGCAACAGCAGATACAATCGGAATCTCTGTGTGGAGAGATGGTACTGCAGGTGCTTTGTTGAATGTTTTAGATTACATAGAAGTTTATGTAAACACTAATGCCAGGCTTTCTGGCGCTACTTTAGCATTAACCACTTCGGGAGCAAACCGAATTAACCGCTCATCATCTCAAACACCTCTTGGTTCAACACCAAATGCCTGGAACAGGTATAAATTTGTGATACCAAACGATGCGCGGTTTTGGGGTGGGACAGGAGGTTCAAGTAATGCATATATTATTATAGCTGGCTTTAGTGCTGGAGGTAATAATATATTTATTGACAATATTAATTTGCCTCAGTGGCAGACACAAATGAAAGTAACAGGAGCATCCGTGTATGTAACAGAAAATTTCGATGTTGGTAAAAGCACTGTTGACAATGTGATGATGGGGATACAAATTACTACAAAGGGCAGCCTAAACCCACGCAGAATAGACGGATTATTATTTTCAAAAGCCGGTTCAACTTCATTTATTACAGATGTACCGCAACCAAATGGAGCAAAATGCTGGTTTACTGGTGCCTCAACAAGTTTTGCAACAACTCTTGGAGTAATTTCTGTTCCAAAAGTTAATCCAACTGCAGCAAGTTATACGAATGGGAATTTGTTTTTCGGGTCATTAAATGCCGTTAGTGGTTGCCCGGATGGGTTAACTACTGCAACATATAATTTCTTTCCGGGAGAAGAGAATTTCATCTGGCTGGCATACGATATCAATGCCGCGCCAACAGCTATCTCAGGTCACAATGTGGCAGCCAATTTTGAACAACTCTTTACAGGTTGGTCATCACCATCAAACTCGGGTTGCATTAACGATACTATCGTAACTGTTAGCGGCATTCAAATTCCGGCATCAGTTGGCGCATTTACTCCATCTCCGAGTACTTCTGCAGTACGTCAAATAGTTGACCAGGCATATAACATACCTACATATACCAATGGAACATCGAGGCAGGGTGGCAGTTACCAAAACAACGATTATGTTTCAGGTGTACATATAGCTGGAGATAATTCAACACTCATAGACAATTATGAGCACAATAGTATTTGCGGAGCATGTGTAGCTGTCGCTGGTACCTATTGTACCAGGTTTTCATGTCACCCTCCTGACTATACACAGTTTCCTCCGACAAATCTTGGTATAACTCAAAACCGCGGACCGCTGCAATTATCGCAGGGTCACGGAGTGAGAAAAGGCACTGCGCCTTATACTTTACAAGCGCAATGCGGAACATGGTTTTCTTCTAATTGCATTGGTGTTTTCATTGACTGGAATAAGGATGGTGATTTTGATGACCGTTACGGAACAGGTGCGGGTGTAAATGCTTATATATATGAAAATTACGGGTCACATCAGCAAGTAACTTCCAATATGGCTATTCCTCCCGCTGCAGTGGTATGGCAGGCTAATTCTTCATGGAATATTGATGTTCCGCTTCCTACAGATGTGGTAACAGATTTGGCAGACCCCGGTCAGCCAAATAGCCCTGGAAGCAATAATACAGGTCCTATCATTATAGGAAACGTTCGTATGCGTATTCGTGAAATTTATGCAGCACCAAATTCTGTAGCAGGTGTTATCGGTGTTCATCCTACTAACTCAGGTTTTACATGGGGTGAGGTTGAAGATTACACTGTACAGGTTTTAGATGGTTGCCCTGCAGCTGGAGCGAATATTTGTAAATGGGTTGGAGCAACTAATGACTGGAGCAATCCTCAAAACTGGTGCCCGGCAATACCAACGAAAAATGATATTGCTTATATTAATGCAGGGCCGGCTAATATGCCTACTATTTTAGATAATACCAATGCTGTGTGCCGTACATTAAGAATCATGCCCGGTGCAAATATGAAAATAGATGCGACAAAAAATTCAAGTTTAATTGTATATGATGATGTTGAAATTGGTTCAGGTGCTACAATTGGCACGGGCTCTTACATTGCGGTTACGAGCGATTTAAATACAACTATTTCGATTCCGGGTAAATCTTCTGTACCTCCTTTAGGTTTGGCTTTGTCGCCACTAACACCATTCAAAACAAATGCGCAACAAAAAACTCAGATAGCCTATACTGCAACAGAGTTGCAAAATACTTATGGATGGAAACCTGGAGATGTCATTGACCAGATAAGCATAGAGGTACATGATATTCAGCTTGGTGTAGGTGGAACCTCTAATTTTCAGAAATTAAGAATACAGGCATTCCTAACTACTACACCTGTTACTTATGCATTTCCTCCTGTAGCAGGTATTAAAGCGGCTGTTATGGCTGGTGATTTAAACGTTGTAGCCGGCTGGCCAAAAACTATTTATCCGGTCATCGCCCCCGACACTAATATTACTTTGAATTTACCACAGGCAAATAATGGAACCCAGGCTGGAGGTAATTATTATACCTTTAATCTGAAACCAAATACCTTAATATGGGATGGAACAAGTAACCTGGTATTGTCATTTGAAAATATAACACCAATTGGGCTTACTCCTGCTAAAAATTATACATTATATGATGAGCCGGGTGGTGGGTTTACTGTTTTAGCTCTCACTAACAATACCATTACAGCAGGAGTTCTGAATGGCCAAAATCTGGCAGGTAAAGATTATTATTGGAATGGGGCATCTTATGTCGCATCGGGAGCTGGTTTGATTCCATCAACAGTTTCCAATAACCGTCCACGCTTAGATTTCAAATGGCACAGGCCATACAACCAATTCCCGATTACAATAGGTGGAGATTGGATTAACAATAACCGGTTTAGCAGATCAACAGTTTATAGCACGACACCTGTATATGGAATTCCGGGCGATTCAGGATTTATTGCAAGTAACAGTAGGGTTATTTTTGATCCTACCGGGCGTGGTACAGTTAGCTCAGCAGGTTTGAGTGTTGCTAACCCTCCTTATACTTTGGTTGCTCCCGGAGTAACTCTTCCGGCAGATGTTGACCAGGACATTACAAGCCTGAGTTCAGGTGTTGCAAACTCTACTGTGTTTAATGTGCTGCAAATCAACAAAGTTAGTGCAACAGGAAAAGCAGTAAAACAGAATTCTACACTTACCCCGTTGTTAACAGGGCATTATGCTGATACATTAGTGCTTACAGCAGGTGAGCTAAGTTTAAATCGTAAGGAATTTACTTTGCGACAGCCGGCTGCTGCAGCTTTAGTTTCATCAGGCTCATCCTGGTTACGTAGTGAGGATAACATTGGAGGTTTAGCAGGTACTATTGAAAGTAAGTTTACCTGGAAAATAGGAACAGCAAATGGAACCTACACAATTCCGTTTAAGAGCACCACCTCTGGAACATCTGTGTTTAACTTAAAATATACAAAGATTTCAGGTGATGTGGGAGATTTAACTGTGGGTACTTATGGCACACCTGTAGCTAATACGCCTTTTCCATTCCCTGCCTTACCGGTAGGCAATCCGTTGCATGTTGTGGCAATGACAACGAATCTCCCTGTACTTGACGCAACCCCTTGGACTATAGATCGCTTCTGGTTTATTAAACGTTCAACAACGAGCGCTTTAACAAGCGGCAGCACCTTAAGATTTGAATATGATAATACCATTGAAGGAACAGCTACAGCAACCTACGTAAGTGGAGAAATGAAAGCCCAGCGTTATGAATTAATAAGTCCTAATACCGGGTGGCATACACCATATCCAAGTCAAAGTGATGGAGTTGGAGGAGGTGCTATAAGATATGTAAATCATCCCGCTAAATTTATTGACAATACTTATTGTATCTGGACAATCGTTCATACTAATGGAGTGCAGCCGCCATTAGGTGGAGGTGGATGTACTACAACATCTCCAACAATTACTCCAAACGGTCCAACAACATTTTGTACAGGCAGCGTTGCATTAACAAGCAGTACAGCAACAAGTTATTTATGGTCAACTGGTGCTACAACAAAAAGTATTACAGTAAGCACTTCGGGTTCATACACAGTTATGGTATCTGATGTTTCAGGGTGTACAGGCATATCCGTACCAACAGTTGTTACAGCAGGTATTACAGCAACAATAACTACAGGTGGCCCAACTACATTTTGTCAGAATGATAGTGTGCTGTTGTCAGGTACATCTGCTGCCACCTATACATGGTCAACAGGGGCAACAACACAAAGCATTTATGTAAAAACTGCATCAACTTATTATGTTGTTGCGGCTAATGCAAATGGTTGCACAGCTTTATCAAATTCAATTGTTGTAACAGTTAATACCTTACCTGTTGCAACGATAACTGCGGGTGGCCCTACCACTTTTTGTCTTGGTGATTCGGTAACGCTTACAAGCAGTACGGGTGCTGCTTACCTGTGGTCAACGGGTGCTACTACAAAAAGCATCAAAGTATTCAATACAGGAACATATACAGTAACAGTTACCAAGGCGAATGGCTGTTCAAAAAAATCAAATTCTGTTAATGTTACAGTCGGTGTTACCCCACCACCAACAATTACGGCTAACGGGCCAATTACTTTTTGTTCGGGAGGAAGTGTAGCGCTTACCAGTAGTAGTTCATCGTCTTATAATTGGTCAACAGGTGCTACCACACAAAGCATTACAGTTAATACTACCGGTTCTTACTTTGTAGCCATAACAGGGACAGGAGGCTGCACGACACAATCAAATACAATTAATGTTACGGTTACGCAAGGTGTTACACCAACAATTTCTGCAAGCGGGCCAACAACTTTTTGCCCGGGACAGAATGTGATTCTCTCCTGTTCTCCTGCAAGCACATACCTGTGGTCAACAGGCGCCACTTCACAAAGTATTGCAGTTAGCACAGCAGGGTCATTCGTAGTAACCATTACTGATGCAGGAGGATGCACGGCAGTGTCGGCTCCAAAAATTGTAACAGTAACATGTGTGAAGCCAACAGGCTTAAGCGCTACAAACATTACTTCATCAAGTGCAAAAACAAATTGGAATGTAGTAAGCTGTGCCGCAGGTTACAGGGTTCAATATCGTCTAAACGGAACAACAACCTGGACAACGAAAATTAACATCACCACTAATTTTAAGAACCTGACAGGACTGCTCAGTTCAACGGTTTACGATTGGCGTGTTGCCACAAAATGTCCTGATGGATCTTATTCAGCTTACACAGCCATTCAGAATTTTACCACGTTGGTTCTAAAGCAGGAAAGTTCATTTGCTGAAAATGATCGTGTTATTAATTTGTTTCCAAACCCCGGAACTGATATTGTTTACCTGCAATCGGACGAAACAATTGAGCCTAATGCCACAGTTTTTATTTATGATATGACAGGCAGAAAAATGAATGTCGGCATATCGAAATCAGACGAATTTACTTTTGAAATAAAAGCAGGTTCACTTGCAGAAGGAGCTTACACAGTAGCATTGATGACTGATAAAATGATAGAGAAAAAGAAGTTGATTATTGCGAGGTGATTTTAATAGAGCAAAGAATCAAAGAAACCCTAACCCTGAAAGGGTTACCTGTGAATAACCCCGTACGAAGTGCGGGGATAAACCATGCGCTCAAGAACAACCACGAAGTGGTTTCCTGTGAAGAGCAGCATGAGATAGTAATGATAAAAGCATTTGCTATAGTTATGACAGGCAACCCCATTCGGGGTTATTTTCCAGTGCATTGCGGTTCCACCGGTTTCACCGGTGGTTTCACAGGTAACCCTTTCAGGGTTTTCAGTCTATTTCACTTTAACCTATAACTCCCTTTATCTAAACTCTCACTGTTAATAAACTGTGGTCAGTACAAAAAGAGCCGCCCGGGAAATTGCTCCCGGGCGGCTTTTAATTTTATGAATGAGTTTGTTACTCTTTCAATATTACTGCTTTATCAACCTAAGGTTATTTACCGAGTTATTCATGATCAGTTTCACTATATAAACTCCGGGAGGTAAAGTAGATGCATCAATGTTCACAGTATTTAATCCATCAAATGCTGTTCCTTCAATCAACTGTATTTGCTGACCGGCTACATTCATAATACCAACAGAATATTTACCTTCAGCAGCACCGGTAAAGGTTAAGTAACTCATTCCATTGGCCGGATTAGGCGACAACGAAATGCTTTCATCTGCCGGGGCATTATCCATTAAACGTAACGCAGATGTAAATGTTACTGTATCGCTTACAAGACTAAGTGTACCATTGCAGTTAGCTTGTACAAACCATTTGTAAGTGCGGCCTGCTTTTAGCTGATCAACAATTGAGGTGCGGGCAGTGCCCGGAACTGTAGTAGTGCGCACGAATCCCCACGGAGATATCCATGTGGAAATAAATTCTGTTGGATTTGTCGGAGATGACCAGCTTACATTTGCATCGGTTGCAGTAATGTTTGTAACATTTCCGTTAGTGGGTTTTGTACAACTTGCGCCTCCGCAATTAGTAGTAACTATTATCGGTACACTTACGCTTATGCAACCTTTTTTGCTGGTTGCAGTTGCTGTATAAGTTCCGGCAGTGCTCAGCACAACTGACTGCGTAGTAACCCCGTTAGACCACAGGTAAGTATATGCATGATCCACTGTAACAATTACTGAGGTAGCAGGAGCGCAGATATTTAATGAACCGCTTGCAGTATAAGTAGCGCCAGGTAATCCCCACCTTGTAACTAACATGGTGTCGGTATTTACAACGATTGCACCTGCACCGGTAACTGTTGCAAAATAACTGCCTGAGTTAGTTACCACAATTGATTGTGTGGTAGCACCCGTATTCCATAAGTAGGTAACTCCTGTATCACATGTTAATGTAACCTGGTTGCCTGCACAAAAACTTATCGGACCATTAGCAGTCAATGTTTTTTCAATGGTGCTAACAGGTGGAATAACTACTCCAAAAATATTTCCACTTTGAGTGGTTAATACTACCTGGTCTATTTCAAGGTTTGTATTAAGTGATGATACGTCAATGTAGTGATTGCCAACAGAAAGGTTGCTATAAACAATTGGCTGATTTGTAGCAGCATTAACGCGGTACCAGTTCCAACCTGGCTTGATGTTATTAATAGTAATTACAGTGCCGTTGTCTAACCTGGCGGTAACACTTGAGTTGCTTGTTATAGCACGCGCTCTTATCCAAAAATAATAGGTTAGCGGAGTGTTACCTCGTACAGTAAAATTATAAGTGGCAGTGGTAGCAGCATTAAAGCCTATATAGCTTGTAAAGTTAGTATAGTCACCTGCAGGCGTGCCAGTTGGCACTTCAGTCTTAATCACTAAGTTAGTGTTGTTATTATCAAACAACTCACCTTCAAAGTAAAAATCTTTGGTCCATTTATAAGGGTGTGCAGTTTCATGCCATCCATCTAACATATAAAATACTGGACCGCTTGCGGGGGTTTTATCATAAATATAAGTGCTCCCTTGTCTGCGTACTTTAAATTTCACAATCTGTCCTGCGAGGGTAATTTGAGCAGGGCCTTCTAACTCTGCATTACCCTGTATGTTACTATTAGGTTGAATGGTTCCTGTGATAGCATATTTGTTTAATGTGTTATGCTTGCGCACCACAATAAGCTTGCGCAAATCACCGCTTTTAAATGAGAAACCCATTTGCCCTGTTGGAGCCGAAGGAACAATAGGTAAGTCGCCAGACATTACGTACCCGTTTTTAAATAAATCTTCATATCTGCTCGTGATTCCCTGAACATATCCTGGTGTAGTAACCTGCCAAACATAATTAGCAGGGTTCTGCAATGCTGTTGTTCCCAAAACAAAATAAGCAGGATAGAAAAATTCAGCACCGGCCATAGCCAAGGCTTTATTAAATCCAAGCCATTGTGCAGGCCTGATATTATTTTCTTCGGCAATATCCCAGCCTGCCGCAGGGGCAGGAGAACAATACTGGTCACCGGCAGCTATTTCATTCATGCGTGATTCAATATACCATTGCCATCCATTCCATGCGCTTGAATTATAACGCCAGTTCCATGGAAAGCGGGTGTACATGCTTGCAACAGGATAATGATTTCCATTTCTCAAAGTATTGATAACGCGCATCTCTGAATATTTCTGCCTGTAATCAACATGACCTTCGGTTTCATACATTTGATAACTTGTATTTGCTAATTGTGGCAGGTTCAGAAAGTTATCGCGGTAAGTAGTGCAAAAATTCGCATACTTCTTTCCGAAGTATGTGTACCAGTCAAGACCACTGGCAACTTTTTGAGCGGTAACTGATACGTCTAATGAAGGGCCTGCAAAAGAGGTCCTGTAATTAGGAACATTTTCACACTCATCAAATATTGAGTTTAGCGGCCTTGTCAGGTTTTGAAATAATTTCTGGAAATACCATTTTTGTGTTAATCCATCCTGAATAATTGAATCAAGAGGAGCATCGGGTGCAAGAATTTTGTCACCATTTGCATTACCTCCCAAATCAACAAACTGCCCGAGAGCATTTTGCAGGTAACTGCTGTTAGGCAGGCAATTGCATGTAGTATAAGTTTCACCTGATTTATAGCCGGCATTCATTGGATTTATATGAGGCCACGCAGTGTTGATTACGGTAGAAATTGAAGGGTTCTGATTCGCTAATTGTATCCATGCGCCCGAAAATGAATTGACATTACCAAAATACGGATATTCAGTAGTTGCTCCTGAAACCATAATGGAATAATTGAAGTTATTCATTAACTGTCTTTGAATTTCAACACTGTTTGCAATTGCTGTTGCATCACTTACTCCCGGCCACTTGTAGCCACCTAAGTAAGAGAAGCTAATGATCGTTCCGTTGCGTAACAGGGTATGGCCCGGGCGCATTCTTGCCGATGGAAAACTTTTTAACTGATCCATTTGTGAAACTGTGGGTGTGGTAAAACCAGGAGGAAATTCACTCATATCAAGGGTTCCTGTAACAGGTGAAGCGGGTGGAGGTGCTACTGTGGTCCAGCCAAAGTTATAATGATTATGAGCAAGGAAATTTTGATAATGCTTATAAATCATATTGGGATGCAGATCATATTTATAAAAAGCAAGTTCATCAATATCGCCAATGTATTTTGTATAAGATGTATTGTTGTTAAGAAAAATTCCATTCCAGGTACCAGGTGCAAAGTGACAGTTTGGAGTTACAGTTTTACTGAATCCAGCCGGACACTCTCCATCAACCCAAACCTGCTTAACGCCTGTCTTTGGATTCATTTTAAATACCAGGTGATGCCAGTTACCATCAACATAATAACCAAAAGTTTTACGACCAATATCAGTAAGATCAATTCTTAAAAGGTCGTCAACAATTACATTGCCCGAATTCGTTTTGGCTTCAGTATTAAAATTAATGTAAGGGAAACCGATTCCAATACCGAAACAGCCATTTTGTGACCACATAACATTAGCTGCTTCTAATTGTAATCCCGGTCGAAACAAAAACTCTACAGTGAGACCGGTGTCAGGTGCAAACTGACTTCCGATTATAATATTAGTGGTTGCTGATAAGGTAAGATATTTACCTGCTCCTACATTTGGAGCATTATTATTAACAGTATAGGTTGAAC
Organism: Bacteroidia bacterium; assembly: GCA_039931675.1. Classification (GTDB taxonomy): domain Bacteria; phylum Bacteroidota; class Bacteroidia; order AKYH767-A; family OLB10; genus JAEUTH01. The sequence goes on from JBDTRM010000289.1 coordinate 27,661, forward strand.
TGTAATAACTTGCGTTAAGGTTTCCGGTGCCCATATCGTCAGCTATGGGATTTGTACCATCAAAAGTGTAATAACTATAGGGGTTAAAAGTTTGCGCCTTCAATCGGGTTGAAGCACTTAACATTAATAGTCCTGAAAACAGGATTGCAATCAGCATTTTGATTCTGCTACTTTGCGTTTGGAGAGATTTTCTTTTTAACATGGGGAGTGTTTTGATAAATATTATTAACAATTATTTTACTGTAGTCCTTCTAACCAAAAAATCTTTCACTATCATCCTTTGAGATTCATCAACCAGGGTCATCTGTTTGTTGTCCGTACACAACATTAAACCGGCTGATGAAACAGTCAAACAAATTTTAATGAAGACTCATTCATTATTAAGGGCAAAGGGGTAGAGACAAAAACCAATTTTTCGATGAATGATTAGTAAAACCGAGGTTTTATTCATCAAATCCTTGAGTATTATTCGCCTCAAAAAAATTCAAGATCGCCATTACCAAAAACCATACTTAATTTTAAATTCATGAAAAAAAAAATGTAAGGCATTGAAATACAGCTTTTAAAATTAATAACATGTTTTCCTGTTAACTGAATCAATCTATTAATTTGCAGTAAGATATTTTAGAATCATTAACTGCTTAAAACAATAGCGTACAATTGCTTTAACATACACAAAATTGTTGTTTGCGACAAAATAATGCATATTCGCCAAAAGTATTTTTTGGATAATTCATATTTTCTTCCTAATATTGACCTTTGAAAATATTTTTAGAAGTATTCAATTAAAAGGTAACAAGGTCAAAAGCAATTCTCTCCGGTTGCGATGAATTAAATTGAAAACGCTATAAAATATTACCTTTGAAAAGAATTCACTCTTCCTAATCGCTACTTCGCATGTCGCCCGAAAATCTTTATGATTATAATGCATTTTCAAACATTGTTCAGATGTTTGATGAGCAATGTGGCCTTACGCCAGGTATTGCTGCCATTCAGTATCATGATAAATCGCTTACCTATTCTGAGCTTAGTGCTTCCGCCAATCGCATTGCTAATTTTCTCATTTACAAGAGAATTAAAAATAATGATCTCGTTGGTTTGTGTTTAGAGCGTTCAGTTTCACTTGGTATAGGTGTATTGGGAATATTAAAAGCGGGAGCCGCTTATGTTCCTTTCGATCCTGAATATCCTGCGGAACGTATAAGCCACATGCTTGAAACAGCGCAGTGCAAAATTCTGATTACCCAAAGAAAATTTGAGCATCTTTTTAAACATACAGATTGCCAAATAATTATTTGGGAGGATGCTGCAGCCGAAATTAATCTTTGCAGTGATGAAAATCCTGAAGTTGAAATAAATAAAGATGATTTATTATATGTGTTGTTTACTTCCGGTTCAACCGGAATGCCTAAAGGTGTTGCCATGCGTCATGAACCATTGGTAAATCTTTTATTGTGGCAAAAAAATGAAACTACTTTAGTAGAAGCAGCGCGCACTTTACAATTTGCACCCATCAGTTTTGATGTATCCTTCCAGGAATTTTTTACAACATGGACTACTGGCGGCACAATTTATATGATTGAGGACAATATGCGTTTGAATGCATTGAGCCTGATAAAGTTTATTGATAATTATAAAATTGAAAGACTGTTTCTGCCTTTTATTGCATTGCAGCACCTGAGTGAAATTGCTGTTGACAATCAACTTTACCCATCATCGCTTAAAGATATAGTTACTGCCGGAGAGCAGTTGCAGATTACCAAACATGTAGCTGCTTTATTTAATGCATTGCCTGATTGTATTTTGCATAATCATTACGGTCCAACTGAAACGCATGTATGCACAGCATATACGTTGGAGGGTAGCCCTGAAAATTGGGATGCGCTACCTTCAATTGGTAAAGCAATTGCCAATGACATGGTTTATCTTTTGGATGAAAACCTGTATCCGGTAAAGCGTGGAGAAGAAGGAGAATTATATTTAGGAGGAGTTGGGCTTGCCAAAGGCTATCTGAACCGTGATGATTTAACTGCCGAACGTTTTATTGCCGATCCTTTTTCAGATAATGCAAATGCGCGGATGTATAAAACCGGTGATCTTGCAAAAGAATTGCCTGACGGAAACCTGCTATACCTCGGACGTAAAGATGGGCAGGTAAAAATAAGAGGTTACAGAATTGAGTTAGGAGAAATTGAATTAACCATTGCTGCGCATAAGGGAATTAAACAGGTTGTGGTAATTCCCCGCGAAGACAAACCGGGATTGAAACGATTAGTAGCTTACTATGTAGCCGAAGAAGGGACACATTTAAATACCGGTGAATTGCGTAACATTATCAGTGCAAGCCTGCCTGATTATATGATGCCTGCTGCATTTGTCCTTATGGATGAATTACCACGCACACCAAGTGGAAAAATTGATCGAAGAAATTTACCGGCACCCGATACTGCGCGCCCACAATTAAGCGAAGCTTATGTTGCAGCTTCAAATGATATTGAAAAAAACATTTCAGGTATATGGAGTAATTTATTGTTAATAGATGAGGTTGGTATAAAGGATAATTTTTTTGAATTAGGAGGCAACTCACTTTTGGCTTTACAATTCATTGCTAAATATTATAAACATTCAGGGATTGAAATTCCTGTAGTTAAGCTATATCAATATCCTAACATACAAGAACTAACTGCATATCTTCGAAATGATAAGGCAGAACTTAATGTTGTTGAGCAAGCTACTGAACGGAAGGTGCGTGCAGGTGCAGGTCGTTCAGCCGAAAATAAAACAGTTGAAGATGGCATTGCAGTTATAGGAATGTCAGGGCGTTTTCCGGGTGCGAATAATACCAGTAAACTTTGGGATAATTTAGTTAACGGAGTTGAAAGCACTTCATTTTTTACAGCAGCCGAACTTGATCCATTTATTGATGAGTCAATAAAAAATGACCCTCACTATGTTGCGGCTCGCGGGATTATAAAAGAAGCTGATCAGTTTGATGCAGGCTTTTTCGGGATGAATCCTAAAATAGCTGAAATTACTGATCCGCAACAGCGCATCTTTTTAGAAATGGCCTGGGAAGCGCTTGAAAACTCAGGTTATGCAGGTGATTCATTCAAAGGACTTGCAGGAGTTTTTGCAGGAGTGGGTAACAATACTTACTATGTAAATAATGTTTTGGAGCGCAAGGATGTTATCAATAAAGTAGGTTCGTTCCAGGCTATGCTTGGCAATGAAAAGGATTATGTGGCCACGCTCACTTCTTATTTATTAGATTTAAAAGGCCCTGCTATAAGTATTCATTCTGCATGCTCCACTTCGTTAGTTGCGATTATACATGCAGTTAAATCATTGCGTGATTTTGATTGTGATATGGCATTGGCTGGGGGTATTACTATTACCGCACCGGTTAACAGCGGGCATATTTATACTGAAGGTTCTATGTATTCAAAGGATGGACATACGCGTCCTTTTGATGCAGACTCAAGCGGAACCACTTTTAGCGATGGTGGAGGTATTGTAGTTTTAAAAAGATATAAAGAAGCACTGCAAGATGGTGATGAAATTTATGGAGTAATACGTGGTGTAGGTTTAAATAATGACGGACATGATAAAGCAAGCTTTACCGCGCCAAGTGTATCAGGGCAGGCCGGGTGCATAGCTATTGCACAAGCTGATGCAGGCATTGATGCCGAAACCATTTCATATATTGAAACTCACGGTACTGCAACTCCAATTGGCGATCCAATTGAAATTGAAGCTTTATTAACTGCCTTCAGGGGACAGACTGATAAGAAACAGTTTTGTGCGATCGGTTCTATCAAAAGTAATTTTGGTCACCTCACTGCCGCAGCAGGTGTTGCAGGTTTGATTAAAACTGCGCTTTCATTGCATCACAAAATAATTCCTGCTACCATTAATTTCAGCAAGCCTAATCCGAATATTGATTTTGCCAACTCACCTTTTTATGTGAATGCGGAACTTAGTGAATGGAAATCAGAAGGTGTGCCAAGGCGTGCCGGTTTAAGTTCGTTCGGAGTAGGAGGAACCAACGCTCATTTAATAATTGAGGAAGCACCTGGTGCAGCGAAAGAACAAAGTGAATCACTCGTTAAACAATTGTTGGTGCTTTCAGCAAAAACTAAAGAAGCATTAGAAAATAATGCAAATCGTTTGGCAGAGCATCTTCAAAATAATAAAAATGAAAACCTGGCTAACGTAGCTTATACGTTGCAAACAGGAAGAAAACATTTTAGTTATAAAAAAATTGTTGTTGCCGCTGATGTTGATGAAGCCATTCGCCTTTTGCAGAATCCTGAACCAAATAAAACTGCTACTCGCATTACTGAAAAGCAATCGCCTGATGTAGTATTTATGTTTCCCGGCCAGGGCGCGCAGTATGTAAACATGGGGCAGAATTTATATCGGGATGAAAAAGTTTTTCGTGATGCTGTAAACGCTTGTTGTGATATACTGCAACCATTGATGGGCGAAGATTTGCGTTTGAAATTATATCCTGCCTCTGATGATGCAGCCACCGCTGAACTTTCATTAAAAGAAACATTTTACACGCAGCCTGCATTGTTTACAATTGGTTATGCTTTATCAAAATTATGGATGAGTTGGGGAGTTTATCCCAAAGCATTAATCGGTCACAGCATAGGCGAATTTGTTGCAGCATGTATTGCAGAAGTGATGAGTTTAGAAGATGCATTAAAGTTAGTGGCTTCGCGTGGAAGATTGATGCAAAACTGCCCGCGTGGCTCTATGTTAAGCGTAAGGCAAGCTGCTGACTTAATAGAAAAAAGACTTCCGCCTGAACTTTCAATTGCAGCTGTTAATGGTCCGCAACTATGCGTGGTGGCAGGCAATACTGAAGCAGTAAATAAATTACAGGCTGAGTTGGAGAAAGAAGAAATTGTTTGCAAGCCTTTACATACATCACATGCATTTCATTCGCCAATGATGGATGAAATTGTGGAACCGTTTCATGCAATAGTAAAAACGGTTAAGCTGAATGCACCACAGTTACCTATATTGTCAACAGTTACTAAGCAACTGATGACAGCAGCCGAGGCAACTGACCCGATGTATTGGGCAAAACATTTACGTGCTACTGTACGTTTTGCCGAAGGTATCCAGGCGCTATGGAAAGAAAATCCGCAAGCAGTTTTATTGGAATGTGGCCCGCGCACTACAGCCGCTACATTAGCGAGGCAGCAGGCAACTGATTTGAAAAAGCAGGTAGCTATTTCATCGCTGGGAGATAATGCAAATGATAATGCAGAGTGGTCGTCAATGCTTTTTGCATTGGGACAATTATGGTTAAATGGCGTTAATCCCGATTGGAATAAATTTTATTCTAATGAAAAGAGAATAAAAGTAGTATTGCCAACTTATGCATTTGATCACAAACGATATTGGATTGATCCCCCGCAAATGCAGACTAAATTAACATTGCCAAATCACCAGGCAAATGTTTCAACAATTATCCCCCCGAATTATTCACAACAAGTCACCGGTATTTCTTCAACAATTGCCGAACCCCAATTATCGCAAATCCCAATTACAATGAATCGTAAAGAACAAATTATTACTGAGTTAAAAGAGCTCTTTGAAGAAGCATCAGGTATGGAAATGAATGATGCCGACAGCAATTCAACATTTACTGAAATGGGATTGGACTCTCTTTTTATTACGCAGATTGCATCAGGTGTAACAAAAAAATATCACACCAAGGTTACTTTCCGCCAGTTGAATGAAGACTTTTCTTCATTCGGTTCATTATCAGGTTATATAGACAGCAAACTTCCGGCTGATGCACTTCAACCAAAGATTGTTACGCAGGTTGCACCTCAGCAACAACAAAATGCAACAATGCAGCAAACGCCTCCTGCAAATTTTGCACAGCCAATGATGCCGTCAGGTAACAGTGCCATGCAAGCCATGTTATTGCAGCAAATGCAAATGCAACAACAGTTAATGTCAATGATCATGGGTGGTCAAATGACACACGCACCGATGATCACTCCATCTGTGCAAGTTCCTCAGCCTTCGGTTTCAACTCCTGCACCAGCAGTAAAAGACGATGGTGAAGAGAAAAAACCATTCGGTGCTATAGCGCGCATTGAAAAGAAAAAAACAGATGATTTAACTGCTGAACAAAAAGAGTGGTTGAAAAAATTTACTCTGCGATATACTGAGAAGACAAAATCGTCAAAACAATTTACTCAGGACCATCGCGAACATTTTGCCGACCCACGTGTTGTAACCGGATTTAAACCGGGTATAAAAGAATTGGTTTACCAGGTAGTGATAGAAAGTTCAAAGGAAGCTTATGTGTATGATTTGGATGGAAATAAATACGTAGATATACTCAATGGTTTTGGCAGCAATATGTTTGGCCATTCACCTGCATTTATAAAAGCTGCATTGTTAAAACAAATTGAAGAAGGTTATGAATTAGGTCCGCAGCATCCGCTTGCCGGTAAGATGGCTGAACTGATTTGTCAAATGACCGGTGCCGACCGTGCTGCACTTTGCAACACAGGCAGCGAAGCTGTGTTAGGTTGTATGCGCATGGCACGCACTGTAACAGGTCGCTCACTAATAGTTGCATTTCATGGTTCGTACCATGGTATAAACGATGAGGTGATAGTACACGGAACAAAAAAATTAAAGTCATTGCCTGCTGCTGCCGGCATACCGCAGGAAAGTGTTGAAAACATGCTCATACTTGATTACGGAACAGATGAAAGTTTGCAGATAATTAAAGATCGTATTAAGGATATAGCCGCAGTTATGGTGGAACCTATACAAAGCCGCAGAGCCGATTTCAGACCTAAAGCATTTTTGCAGGAGGTTAGAAAAATTACTGAAGAGAATGAAGTCGCATTTATTTTTGATGAAGTGATTACAGGATTCCGTCTTGGACCCGGAGGAGCGCAGGAGTATTTTGGAATTAAAGCTGACATAGCTTCTTATGGTAAAGTATGCGGTGGTGGAATGCCTATTGGCGTGATGGCAGGCAAGAAATTATATATGGATGCGCTCGATGGAGGTCAATGGCAATTTGGAGATGATTCAGTGCCCGAAGCAGGAGTAACTTATTTTGCAGGAACATTTGTGCGTCACCCGTTTGCATTGGCTGCCGGAGTTGCTTCACTTGAATACATGATTAACGAGGGACCGGCATTGCAACAAAAGCTTGCTGACCGTACTGAAAAAATGGTCAATGAATTGAATGCATTTTGTACAGAAAAAGGTTTAACTTTTCACTGGGCTACTTTCGGTTCATTATTTAAAATGAAATACGATCATGAATTCCAGCATAGCGAATGGTTATCATACCTGCTTCGCGAAAAAGGTATTCATGCAATAGATGGCTTTCCATGTTTCCTGACTACTGCGCATACTGATGAGGATATTCGTTTTATCATTGATAAGCATAAAGAAGCTATCCAGGAATTGATTGACCTCGGTATTATTCCATCAAATCAGCAAAAGGTTAACGGACACAATATACTCCATAAAGAATCGGCCGCACAGGTTCAAGATGGTGAACTCAGCCAATTAAAACCACCTGTAGTTAATGCGCGTTTAGGAAAAGATGCAAACGGTAAACCTGCCTGGTACATCCGCGATCCTGAAAGACCGGGGAAATATATTATGATTGACCAGGTGTGATAAAGGATAAATTATCCTGGTAATAAATATGCGAAAAGGCTGCTCTTAAACGGGGCAGCCTTTTTACTTGAAAATCTATACCGATACTTTCCATTTTCACAATCAAACAAAACAATGTTGGGGTTAGCTGCAAAAAGCAATTGTTAAATGAGCTTGTATGAGATGTGCCAGGCGATGATAAATGGGACGTATTTTTATCCCGTAACTTTGAACTTTAAACTAGCTTACCGCTGATAATACCACACATCAACCGGAAACTGTCCATCAAAGGTTTTGATGCGTCTAAATTGTCTTTCAATTTTAATTTGGGTGTCTTTATCTTTTAAGAATGCGCTTCTGCCTGCAAATCGTGTTAGCGTTGTAATTGCATATACATTTTTATTTAGAGCAATTAATGAATCCAACTGTTCAGTACTGTTAAGAGGGATTATTTTTTTATCATAATATTGAATTTCGGTCTTGCCAATTGAGTTGGCGACAATGATCTTATCCTCGTTCATATTTTGATTATTTACAAATTCAACTGCCCCTTTGAAATTCTGAATCTTCCTGTAAGTATTGTGATAGCCCATAAATGACAGCGTGATAAAAGCAATGACTAAAATAATGGATAGTGATTTATTGATGGCCGTTGAAGAATTCCAAAGTTTCATGATAACTTCAGCGCTTATAAAGATAAACAATGGCAATTCACAAATAAGATAGCGCGGAAAAAAACCCGTAGGATTGTTAGCAAAAGCAGTGATGAAGAAGAGAATTATTGAAGAGTAAAATATAATCCGGAAGGGCATACTTTTCTTCACAACAAACAAATAGACTAAAACAATTGTTAAAACATATAGCCTCACCAGTACCGCATTATCGGAGTATGCAACCAGGTAATGTGATGTAGAAATAACCTGGTAAAAATAATCTGTCATTAAAATTTTAATGCCGTTTTCATTAAGCACATTCATTAAAACCACAGGGATCTGGGGTAAATAAATAATGAAAATGAGGAGCAGGAATACAATAAAAGATTGAAAGTATGCTGCAATATTATGAGCAGAAAAAGTATTTGGTAAATTATTCTTTCGCAATTGGTACATTAATATTACAACCAATACAATCTGTTGTGAAATAAGATAATAAATGGCCCACATGTGAGTGTAAACCATCAATATATTAGTTAAAATAAAAAGTATCCCGGTTTGTTTGGTATAAGAATAAAGCAGTTTGATGAACAGATAAGTAGAAAGAATACATAGAAATATCACAATCGCATATCCTCTCATCTGAAATGAATAGTAAATATGATAGGAGTGGATGGTGAGAAACAGACAAGCAACCAGGGCAAGTATTCTTTGCCCCGAAATCTTAATACAAACAAAATATAAAAGCGGAACTGTGAAAACAGCAAATAAAAAAACCGGCAGGCGCAAGTTAAGCTCACTTACTCCAAACACATTGATAAAAAGAGTTACAATTATTTGCATGAATGGCTGCGATCCCATTGAGCTTTTAGGATAAACAGTGGAGAGAATTCCCTTTTCTATAAAGATTTTATACACCCCTATTTCATCCTGCCATAAACTTTGGGTTATTGGAAATATTCTTAATAAAATTGCTGCGATCGTTAAGCCCGTTATAATAAACCAATCCTGTTTCACAAGACGTGTATTAAAATAAGTAGCGGATAAATTATCATTGTTATTTTCTTTGAGTCGGCCCAATAACCATTTCCAGAATTGCAGATAGGCAATGAATGCAAAACTAAGGAACACCATTAGCTTTGACAATTTATGCAAGCCCGTTTCAATCTTTATGATGCTTCCATTTGATCCTAAATTTGTTTTTAAAAAATCACTTATATTAATGATGATTGAATTATAAAGCGATCCCGGAAATCGCATGTAACATGAAGCAACCACCAGCATAAAAAGCAACAAAACAATCATGAAAGAATTACTGAAAACTTTGCGCAGAAAAGGAGAGTATTTCATTTCAAATGTTCAGGAATTTGTTTTGCGATTATTAAATTATCAAATTAATCTTTGGAATACGCATGCATTCTATAAGATGATCAACAGGTAATTTTTGAAAAATCCATCTGCAAGGTTATGTGATCGTTTCTTTTTGAGCGGCCACAATTTCCCTGATAATTTGTTCGAGCGAAATAGTGATGTTCCATTCAGGATAATGAGTAATTAATTTTTTCAGGTCGCTGATGTAACATATATGATCGCCAATCCTGTTTTGATCAGAAATAGAATAACTCACTTCGTATCCCGAGATTTCCTTAATCAATTCTATACATTCTAAAACAGATGCACTGTTGTTTCTTCCGCCTCCTAAATTATAAACTTGCCCCGGTTTCGGATTATTAATAAAACATTCAAAAGCCCTTACCACGTCTTCACTGTGAACCTGGTCGCGCACTTGCTTGCCTTTGTACCCGAATATGGTATAGTGCTTATTATTGAGCGCCACCTTCACGAGGTAAGATAAAAATCCATGCAGTTCAACCCCGCTATGACTTGGACCTGTAAGACAACCTCCCCTGAATGAAACCGTTGGCATATTAAAATACAATCCGTATTCCTGGGTAATTAAATCAGCCGCAGCTTTGGATGCACCAAACAGGCTGTGCTTAACGCGGTCTATACGCATGGTTTCATCAATGCCGTCATAATATTCAGGGTCCTTATAATCCCATCTCGTTGGTGTTTCAATTAAATTCAATTCGTTGGGCGCATCACCATAAACTTTATTGGTGCTCATATAAACAAAGGGAGCGTCAAAAGAAAACTGGCGGCTTGCTTCTAACAGGTTGATTGTTCCAACAGCGTTGGTATCAAAATCATCAAAAGGAATTTGTGCGGCAAGGTCGTGTGACGGTTGGGCGGCACAATGTATGGTTGCATCAGGCTTAAGCGTTTTATAAATTTCCTGAATTTTGTTACGGTCACGGATATCAACAGCATGATGAGTGAAATCAATTTTAAGATGGAGCAGGTTATTAAGATTCCATGTAGTGTCGCCCTGCTCACCAAAAAAAATTTTTCTCATGTTATTATCAATACCTATAATCTTATGGCCTTTTGCGCCAAAATATCTTACCGCTTCTGAGCCTATAAGCCCGTTGCTCCCCGTAACTATTATTTTCATACTTTAATAAAACTTAAATCTGAGCAAAGTAAACCACGACATCTTTAGCATAATCCATCCATTCTTCAACCTGTTTTTCATTTTTGTTTCTCCGTAAACTCTTTCGTAATAATGGACAGGTAAATCTATTAATTTTAAATTGCATTTGGCTGCTCCGAATATCAGCTCATAATCACCCCAGCGATCTTGTGTGCCCCAGGAGCCGCGCAATTTTTTAATCCGCTGATAGTCTTTTTTCCAAATCACTTTGGTTCCGCAAAGTGTATCCTTAATGTTAGTATCTAAGATGTATGAAAAAAACAGGCTGAAAAACTTATTGCCAAATACATTAAAAAACCGCATGGCCTCATCATGCATTGGATACACAAGCCGTGAGCCGTTTATAAATTCTCCGTGGTTCCTGGTAATCGCCTCATAAAAATAGGGCAGCTCTTCGGGAAGAACTGTGAGATCAGCATCTAATATCATCAGCACATCGCCTTGCGCAGCATCAAAGCCTGTCCACACATTTTCAGCCTTACAGATGCCGGGACCATTCAGAAGTTTAATATCTTTTTCGGGATAAGCCTTAATCAACTCTCTCACTTTATCCGCAGTTCCATCCGTTGATTTATCATCACAAAAAATTATCTCAGTGTGGCTGCCCATTGACGGGATTCTTCTAACTGCATCGGCCACGTTGTCGGCCTCATTTTTACAAGGGATAATTACTGAAACCGAAGTCGGATTTTCAGCAGAAGCAACAGGTCGTGAAATGGTTATACGTAAGAAAGTAAAAAACCGGAATAAAGGAAGGCGTGCAAAAAAACGGTTGAGCAGGTAAGAGATGATGGGAATGTTAAATGGAAATAGCACAATTCTCCGGTAAACAATTTTTTCATAACCACTTAATGTAAGCAGGTTAATAATGTCACCACCTGAAACCCAGTTATGCAGATTCTGCGGAATTTTCATTTTGAAATTCTCAGCAAGTTTGACCAACGGCTGCCATAAATAATTATAATTTACAATGATAATACGTGTATGATTATAACAACAGTTGTGCAAACCGTCAAGCACTGATTTTAGATCTACAATATCTTCGATTGATGTAATTAAAATGTAATCAAACTTTTGATCGCAAACAATCTCTTCGGCATTTTGTGTAAGGAAAGTGAGGTGCGGATAATGCTTTTGTGCCTCCTCAATTTGCAACGGACTATCATCAATTCCAACTCCCGATTTTGGTTTCAGCGCATTCAGCACATAGCCGGTGCTGCATCTGACGTGAAGCACCTTTGTGTTTTCTTCAATAATAAACTTTAATGATTTGATAAGCTGTCTATAATAATAAGGGTTGGCATTTATCCAGCTTGTTCTTTTGTCTGCCAGTAAATCATTTTTAGTTTTTATTTTTAATCTTAACTGGTTTAAAAACGAGTGGTTAATCATATTCTCTTAAATTTTCCTTCCAGGATGTAAGGGATTTTCGCTCAAAAATGCTCTTTATCTTTTTCACTCTTCTGTTTTGCCGGGTTTGAAACTGAAAATGTTGGGTTCAATAATCATAACGATAAAGCTTTAGGGAATAAGATTCGGTAAAAATAGAAAAAATTGCTACCTGTTTAAAGTTTCGTGTTTCGTTTAATTTTGAAACGGCTTTTAAAGCAAGAAGAAATAAATATACGAGTTAAAAGAAACCTCTTTATTCCTGTGGGAATTGCAGACTATGGAATACTCTTAATAACTTTTCACTTCTCAATTTTGACTGCTTAACTTTACGCTCCATTATTATTTCTCTTCAATTTACTTGTGGCATAAATCAATGTTATGTAACAGGTAATAATGGTTTATATGATACACCTTACATCGGGAAGTTCTACACTTATGTCTCCGCCTTTTGATGTTACAGGTTAATTACCCAATCCCCGGTTCTTTCTCAAGATTAGCAACCCCCCAATCCCTTAATTCCTCTTCAGTCCACAGATCAGGAAAAAATATTCGTTTTTGATATTTAGGATGCATGTATTTTTGCCAGTCGCTGCCACCGGTTGCTTCACCACCGCCAATATATTTGCGTGCAGCATTTAAATGAGCCATTACCCAGCTAACGTTTACCGTATAGTCATAATGTCTCATAGCTTTTTTTAATTCTTTATCATGCTGATCAGTTAAGGGCAACGATTTGAATTTTGTCCACAGGTTAGTGGTGTTATAATCTTTCATGAAAGAAGTAAATTCCTCCTTATATCTTTTTTCAAAGTTCGTTAATAGCGTATTCTTTTTTCCGGTTGCGTAATCTTTACCTGCAGCCTGCCAGTACAAATGTTCAAAGGCATGTTCAAAGGGAGTGTTTCTGTCAATCGTTGCCCTGAACCTGTTATCAATCAGGTTAATTAACTCTGTTGAAGCAAATTCAATTTTACGATACTGGGCACTTTGAAAACCACTTGCAGGTGTAAGCGTATCTCTGAATTTCATGTATTGTTCCACTTCCATTCCATCCCGCATAATATTGAAAGATTCTGAAAGCATATCAAAATAACGGCTGACCCTGTCTAAGTGTAATGAAAACTTTTGCGTGGAAATTGTTTCTGATTCTGAAACCTGCGAAATCTCCCACAATATCATTTTGAATAACAATTCATTTATCTGGTGATACATAATAAACACCATTTCATCAGGCAACTGAGTTCGTTTTGTTTGCAACCCTAATAAAGCGTCCACCTGTATATAATCCCAGTAAGTCATTGGCTCGGCATGTAATAAACCTGACAGGTGTACATCAGGGTCTTGCCCTATAGCCTTGTATTTTTTGTCTATTGCGTCTAATAATTCTTCTCTTTTCATTTTGATTATTATAATCGTTTCATGTTGTGTGGCAAGAAAGGATAAAAATTTTATAATTACAATGATGTTGAATTGGAGGTGAACTTTCTCAATGAATAAATAACATCATTGCCATTAACAACTGCTTTAGATAGCATTATTCCTTGGATCTTCGTTGTTAGTGAATGCCGTTAATGATAACGGTTGTAAAATTTACAATTAAAGGAATTTATCTTTTTCACTATTCAATTATTATTATAATATTTGATCTCTGAAATAAAATCGTTTTTTAATTATCAATTATTAAATCCATAATAAAATGAAAAAGAACTTACTCCTGTTTTGCTTGATCGCATTTGCCATGTTCGCTTCACCATCATGCAAAAAATGTGACTTACCCAAAAAGGCTGAAGCAAAAGCTGAGGCGCAAATCGTTACCATAGAACTTAAAAAAAATGAAACCTGTCATTACGCCTTGCCTCAAAACTTCTCAGGGCGTATTTGTGAGATCACTAAACAAGCACAACACTTTAGTGTGAGCGAATTAGCAACAAATCAAACTTATACTTATACGCCAGCAATTAATTATATCGGTACTGACCAGGTTACTATATCTACGGTTGAAGAGCAGAATAATAATAATAATAATTGCGGCTCTAACCATCATGGAGGTAACAATAATAATGGCAACTGTGGCAGTCATGATGAAACAAAAAGCAAACAAACTATTATTATCAATTTTATCATTAAAGGGAAAGAAGGTGGTAAACATTATGCACCCATTACCTGTCCATCATTTTAAATTTGTTTATTGAATTTAATCATATCATGCCTGCATATTGCAGGCATTTTTTTTCGCACAAATCGTACTACTCCTACATTCCTTTGTCTTTTTCAACAGCATGAATATAAATGAGAAGTGGAAATCCGGAAGGAATAATATTAATGCATTTCTGCAAATTGTTTCAGTGCAATATTCATTTTTACGAAATTATTTTTTGTGTCTTCACCTATTGATTTCAATATAACACCGCTCAAAATTCCTGAAAAATTTTCGCCCTGTATAAATTTTACTTTTCCGTTTCCGATGTCATCAATTTTAAAATAATGGTGACCATCAAATATTCCTTTTTGAAAAACAAACTTCCAAGCCAGTCGAAATAATTATTCTTTTCAACTTTCAGTATAACCGGTTTGAAGGTCATTTTGCTTTCCTTGTTTTTCATCGTGTTTACTAACCTGGCCCCGGCAATTGCTTTACCTGTACTTTCAATAATAAATGGATTCCACGATTTGTAATTTTCAAAGTCAGTTAATATGTTCCATACTTTTTCTTTCGCAGCACTGATGATAATTTCTGTTTGAATGTTCTTGTCCATTGTTATGCTATTTATAAATTTCGTTTTTCAATAATTCAAATTCATGTTTCAAAATGGAGAAGGAAACTGAATCTTCCATTTTGTTATTTTTAAAGTAATGTTCCCGCAATGTTCCCTCCTCTTTAAAACCTAATCGCTTTACTAATTTTGTTGATGCGGCATTTGCGGGACCGATAAATGCTTCAACCCGGTGTAAATTCATTTGTTCAAAACCAAAGGAAATAATTGGCTTTATCGCTTCACTCATATAACCTTTTGCTTTGTCGTCTTCATTAAAAATTGAATAACCAATTTCTGCTCTGCGGTGATTGAAGTACCACGTATGAAAACCACATTCCCCGATAATTTTTCCAGAATCCTTATTTATCAACCTGAAATTTTTAAAAGAAATATTATGCCTTGTCAATCCATTTTCAAATTTCTCCTTTTCAGTTTGAAAAGCTTCATCATTTTGAAGTCCGAGAAACTCTTTAATGTCATTCTCATCACATGATGAAAATAAATAATTCATCACTTCAGGGTTTATTTCACGAAGTAATAACCGTTCGGTTTCTAATACATTTGATTTGATATGCTCAGGCAATTTCATAATCCCATTTAAGTTCTAAAATAATAAATCTTAATTGCGAAGTAAAGAAACCCTTTTAAAAGATGTAGCTCAACACTTTTACTTCGAGATGAATCAAAATGAAACTAAAGTGCATTAAATACCATCGAAGTGAAAGAAGGAAAACACTAAAGAATAAATAACAAGGCAAATTGAATCAGAAAAATCCAAGACAATTTACAACAAGCCTGTGTTAAAGGAAGTTACTTTCTGTCCACCAGGAAAAGTTATCGGAAATAATGATTTCATTCTTTTCCAAATGATGTGTTGTCTTCATGGGTATGGTTCTGAATTGCAAGTTGTATTTGCCGGCAAGCTTCCGAATGTCGGTTGTATCGTCATAAGTCAACATAAACTTTCCTTTGAGTTGTGCAGTTAACTCAAATAAATTTTCGTGGTCTATTTCAAAATATTTGTAAAGGCGTTTACCAGCAACAGTGTAGGGGGGGTCAATAAAGAAATATGCCTTTTCATTGTTTATGTTTTGTTTTAAAATTTCAAAAGCATCACCTCTTACAAAATCAATTTTATCCATTACAAAACTAATTGAAATAATTCTGTCACGTAAAGTTTTAGGATACCAACGTGAAGAAATTCCTTTTCCGTTTTCGCCATTTTTAATCATGCCTGAACCTTTGGCAAGAATACCCCCATGAAAAATTCTGTTTTTTAGAATAGTGCAGAATGCAATGTCATGCAATTGCTTATCAGGATTATCTAATTCCAATTTTACATTCTCATGATTAAGATTAAAAGAAAAAATTTTATCGGCAAGCCATTGATTTTTTCCATTTAAAATTACCTCCCAAACTGCCGCAACTTCTTCATCCATTTCAACCATCGTAACATGATTGGCTAATTTTTCAAATGCCGCAGTTAAGCTCACAATTCCTCCGCCTGCAAATGGTTCAATTAATAAGTTTACACTTTTGTGTTCTTGCTTAAGCCACTTTCGAACAGTTGGAATAAGCCATGTCTTGCCACCCGGATAACGGAAGGGGCTGCGCTGAGGAACAGAAGCAACATTGATTATTGCATTTTGAATGTTCTTTTCGTCCACATCGAACATGGTCATTTGATTTTTCATTCTACTACTATATTTTCAACGTTATCAATATCAGAATTGCCTGCTCTTTTTGCATCAAGTTTTTTCTGTAGGATATATGTGAACTCGTTTATTGAACCCGCTTCAAATTTTGCAATTTGCTCTAAAGCGCTTGCAAAATTGGTATAAACAATCTTTTGGAGTTTTAACGATAAAGTACTGCGTGTTTTTTCGGGTGTAAGGTCATAAAGAAAAAAAGCAAAATCTGATTTCGCCCTGTCAACTTCTGGAAGTGGAGGTAATGTATTATAGAAGGATGTCTGCAAGGCAACTACCTGCTTCTTTTTCCATTGATTAAGAATGGAGCCTTTTGCTATGATTTGAGGAATAAGCCTCTTCCTCGAAGATGAGAGATATTCAGGTTTAGGATATTTGAATGCCTGCGTCCAACTAAATCCTGAGGTTGGGTTTTCTAAGTAAGTAGTAAATGGTCCGGTCAAGTTACCTGAAATGTAAACTGCTTGAACTTCAAGCGAACCAAAGTCAATAACCCGTCCTTTCTCATCATACGCTACCAAAACATAATCTATATTTCCGGCTGACTTGCCATGCTTGTCTTTTAATCTTACTTCACCAACATGTGTCCACGCTGTTTTTCCTTCAAAAATAAAGTTTGCAGCATCACTAATGATTATCCAATCTTCCCGAAATCTTATGGGACAAATTATAACCTGTTTGCCTTTATGGTTTAAACTGCAAACTCCTAATGGAAACTCGATACTATTTTTTGTACAGTTTGAAACAATATTATTGAATGGACATAGCTTGTTTTTCCGGTAACGTTTTGCTCTGTCTGTATTGTTGTCAATGGGAAATCCAAAAACCTCGCCTAGTGGTTGCAAAATTGTTTTGTCTCCCATCATTTGATAATATTAAATTTTTTCATTTCACGTCTGTTCATATTTTTAGGGAATTTTGAGAAGGTGTAACGCAAAGTGCAATTGCAGTCACATTTTGCTTTGCCGCAACAAATCTAAATATAGTTGTGACAATGTAATATTTTTACCTATAGTAGTACTAACGAGAGGTATTTGTACAAAGATAAATAATGCCTGGATGAGTTTTTTCGTGTGCGTGTTTCCTCTTAAGAAGACAAATCAGCTTAAAAGAAATTTCAAATTAGAAAATTTATTTCGCAAGCGCTTTTAAAAAATCATCTTTTCTGCGGGTGGATACTTCAATCTCTGTATTGTCAATCATGGTAACATATCCGCCTTTGCCTTTACTGTAACTCTTAATGTATGCTAAGTTGATAAGATGCGAATTATGTACACGGTAAAAATTATATTCTCCGAGGAGTTCTTCAAACTCTTTAAGCGTTTTGGCAACAAATAATTTTGTTTTGTCTTTTAAAAAAATGTTGGTGTAGTTCACATCACTTTCACAGCGGATAATATCGTTAACCAGCAAAAAGACAAGGCCATTGATGGTTGGAACATTAATTCGTTTTGATGCATTTTGAAGATTTTGCAGGTTATGAAAAAGCGTATCAAATTTTTTGACTGATTCTTCTTTTGATATTTTTTCATGAAGTTTTTCTATAGCTTGTTTCAGATCATCAGCATCAATGGGTTTTAGCAAATATTCGAAAGCGCTGAATTTAAAGGCCTGCACAGCATACTTTTCAAAGGCTGTTGTAAAAATTACATCAAATTTAATTTCATTCAATTGACGCAGTAAATCGAAACCTGTTTTATCGTGAATCTGCACATCAAGAAAAACAAGGTCGGGTTGCAGTTTTTTTATTCCTTCCAATCCTGTTTCAACCGATTGAAACCCACCCATCAAATGAACCTCGTTACTGCACACATCATTTAACAATATGCTAAGCCTTTTGATGCAATGAGTTTCATCGTCTATAATAATAGCTCTTATCATTGCGCGAAATTAAAAACTTAATTGCAATGGGAGTTTTACTTCCACACGAAGCCCTTCGGCTAAATCAAATAGCTCAACTGCAGCCTTCGATTTTTTTAATTTATTGAGAATATCAATTCTTGCCCTGGTAATTTTCATGCCGAGAGATTTCTTTTCATTGTTACTCACAGCGGATTTTTCCTGTTTTGATTTTTCGCGTCCAATGCCGTTGTCTTCAATAATACAATTGATCATATCGCCTTCCTTCCTGATATGAATTGCAATTTTTCCGCCACCCTGTTTTTTTGAAATTCCATGCCAGATACTGTTTTCTACAAACGGCTGAAGCATCAGCGGGGGCACAAGCGTATTGTCTTTATCAATGCCTGCATCAACAATTATTTCGTAGCTGAATTTATGCTCCATGCGGAGCGATTCCAATTGTATGTAAAGTTCAAGCGCTTTTAAATCATCAGCAAGCGTAACTTCCTTCAGGTCGGAGTTTTCAAGAATCATGCGCATTACTTTTGCAAACTTGGCGAGGTAATTATCTGCTGCTTTAATATCATTCCTGCTTATGTAATCGCTAATCGAGTTTAATGAATTAAAAATAAAATGCGGGTTCATTTGCGAGCGCAATGCTTTCATTTCTGTATCTGAAACCTGCAATTTAAAATCAGTTTCAACTTTCTGAGCCACTGCATCGCGCCTGCGTTTATAAAAAACAAAACTGATAAAAGCAGAAAGCAGTAAAATGCTTCCACCAAATATGGACGAATTTTTTATAACACGTTCACGTTTTATTTCTTCTGTGGCTAATGCAACTTTCTTTTCATTTTCAGCTTTTGTTGCTGCTTCCTTTTTATCAAACTCATATTGCAATTTATCCTGTGTTATTTTTTCAGCGGTTGCATCATTCAATATACTATCCTGTAGTAAAGTAAATTTCTTATAAGCCTCAAGCGCTTTCGCAAAATCTTTTTTTGATTCATACACTCCGCTAAGCGAAGCAAGCAACGAAGCCTGAACGTCTATTGCTTCTATTTCCACGGCCAATTGTATCCCGCGATTCAGGCTTTCAATTGACTTATGATATCGTTGTGGAGGAGCAATACCTTGTTTTATAAGAATCCCATCAGGAGCTTCATTTATTAATACTCCTTTTTTATTTAATGCAATTGCCAAACTGTTTTTATCACCTGATTCTTCAAAAAGAGGAATAGATTTTTCTATACAGATAAATGCAGTGTCGTATTCTTTTATTTGGCTGTAAACCATTCCCATATTAATAAAGTTACTGGCAATGCCGCGCTTATTATTGATGCTTTGATTTAAAGTGAGCGCCTCGTGATAATATTGCAAAGCAGTAGTGGTGCTGCTCATGTCATCATAGACATTTGCAATATTGGCTAACTGCTCGGCTACACTTATGGTCTGATCTGTTTGCCTGAAAAACTCCAGTGCCTTGTTATGATAGGCCAATGCTTCAGGCAGCTTTGATAGCTTGCGATA
This sequence comes from Bacteroidia bacterium, assembly GCA_039931675.1. GTDB lineage: Bacteria > Bacteroidota > Bacteroidia > AKYH767-A > OLB10 > JAEUTH01. Next base: position 47,756 of record JBDTRM010000289.1, read on the forward strand.
TTGAATACCTAAGTTTTTATAAGTATTGGCAATGCCCTTTTTATTCCCGATTGATTCATAAAGTTTCAACGCCTGGAATAAATAGTTAACCGATTGCGCATAATCTGACAGGTACTGGTAATCTAAACTGATGTTGCAATACATGGTCGCAATACGTGCCGTATCATGTAATTCTTCAAAAATTTTCAATGCTTTCTTCCTGTTGGCCATTGCCTGATTGTAGTCGGATTTATAAAACCACACTATGCCCATGTTATTATAAACACTTGCTATTCCTTTTTTGTTATTCACTTTCTTGAACAACTGTAATGCACTTTCATAACAAGCCATTGTTAATGAATCATTGCCAAGCGAGTGATAATTAAGCCCCTGCGTGGTAAGTGCCTGACCTGTTCTTACCGTGTCTTTTAATTGTTTTGCAAGCTGTAAAGCCTCTGCTGCTTTTATCAATCCTTTATCGGGATCGTAATCAGCATAATTAAATGCAAGCTTGTATAACAACTGAAAGCGTACAGTATCGGCAACGGTATGCCTTGCAAGCAATGTTTCTAAAGAATCAATTTCTTTTTGCTGTGCATTAACTGTTACAATTAAATGTATAAAAAATAATTGCAATAAAATTTTCTTCATTGTGGTGGCTATTGAATTGTGAAATGTTTTAATAATAAGAAACTGTATAAATTTTATTCAATGAAAATGTTAGAAGGTTATGTATGTCAGTGCACTTGCATCACACCAGGTGAGAGTTTTTTGTAAAGAATGGAGAAGCCCTGCTGATATAATAACACATATCATTTTTTATATTTATTGTCGGAAAAGTAACGATTAAATAAATGAATTGCTACGAAAGAAAATCCAGGAGAAGATTAATGTCATCCAGAACTTGTTTCAGGATCTGCCACACCAAAAGCCGGATAATGACAAACTGTAAAGACAGATGCTGACATTCGTCAGCATGACACTGCTGTTCAAAAAAAATATGCCTGCATAATAATTTTAATATTTTTGCCGCCCCTTGCCGGGGATTGAAGTTCTCCACACATGCAAGCCGGTTGATGAAATGCATCAGCCATATACCCCGGGGCTATTGATAACAGCCAGCCCTGAGATAAATCTACACTCGGGGTGTAGCGCAGCCCGGTAGCGCACTTGCATGGGGTGCAAGTGGTCGCAGGTTCGAATCCTGTCACCCCGACAAGTTAAAGCCACCGGTAACAGGTGGCTTTTTCATTTGGTGAAAAAAAAGGAAATGATGAATAATGAATGCTGAATTTCGAATTTTGAATTGCCCTGTTTACCTCATCATTCATTATTCAAAATTCAAAATTCAACATTGATAAAAATATATTTTCGCCTGATGCGACATTAAAAAGTATGCTTTCAAAACTCACTGAAAAAATAAAAAATGCGCTGTGCATTTGTCCTATCAATTTGAAGCAACGAAAGTTTAATCTTTTGTTGTTTGATGATATTGAAAAGGTTCCGAATCGCGATTGGAAGCAGGTGGTAAACGATGATGTGTTTTGGAGTGCATCTTACCACAAAGCATTGCAAAAAGGCTGTAGTGCCAATGTTGGGTTTCGTTATGTTTTGATTTATGAAAACGAACAACCTGTTGCGGCATGTTACCTGCAGTTAATTGATTTAAAAAATCTTTCACTTAAAGCAGTTTTAAATCCTGAATATTTCGAAAGAATTTATTCAAAGATGAATGGCATGGGTAATGATTATGCTTTCGGAAAGAATGGTAATGCATCGGAGTACCTGGTGATTTGCGGTAATCTTTTTGTAAGCGGTAATTATGGGATTTCAAGCAATGACGATGAATTGCTTGGAGCCATGAAAAAAACATTTCCAAAGATTATGGAGTTGATTGCAAAAGGACTTGAAAATGATGCAACAATTTTTGCAACTGTTTTAAAAGATTTTGACAACAAACAAGAGCAACTGTTTGATGTATTTCAAAAATCGGGTTTTATTCCTTTTGAAATTGATCCCGATATGATTATACCCATTGATAAGCAATGGAAACATTTTGACGATTACCTCGAAGCATTTTCATCAAAGTATAGAGTGCGGGCTAATAGTGTAATTGCCAAGGGTGAATCTCTCACGGTGAAAAATTTTACTGCTGATGAGATAAAGAAACATGCCGGTGAAATTTCAGTTCTATTTAATGCAGTATTAAAAAATGCTCCTGTCCGCATAGCTTGCAATACTTCTGAATATTTTTATCATTTAAAAACTAACCTTGCTGATCGGTTTTCATTTACCTCGTTTTTATCAGGTGGGAAATTAGTTGCTTTTTCAACTGCCATTATTAATTCGCATTGTACACATGCGCATCATATCGGGTTAGATTACAGCGCCAACAAAACTTTTGCATTGTATCAGAATATCCTTTATCACTATGTAAGCGATGCAATTGCAAATAAATCAGCTTATGTAAATTTGGGTCGCGATGCGCTTGAAATAAAAAGCACAGTAGGGGCAGTACCTGAACACTTAAAACTCTTTGTGCGTTTTTCAAATTCATTCACACATCTCATACTCGAATCATTTTCAAAACTCACTCATCCACGCGAGTGGACGCAACGCAGGCCTTTTAGAGAAGTCACAGGACAGTTGATGTCAGATACTTCAAAGAGTGTCAGACAACTTTAATGCTTTCATTTCGATTGCATCAAATGCTTGGCAATCACGTAAAACCTTTTCTGAAAAATAAATTCAGGATATACTTTAAAAGCTTTTTTAAAAAACTCCATCCCTTCTTTGTAATGTGAATGTGTCAAAGCAAAATGCAAAGCGATGTACGACCATGCCTGCGCTTTCATGGCTGGAATTAATAAGCCGTATTTTTTTTGAAAGGCTTTATCAGCCGAAACATATTTTATAAAAAGCTCTAATCGCTGAATTAGCTTTTGCGGATTAACTTCCATCACGCTTCGTGTATCATGTTGAACTAATGACGCTGTAACAGTGTTTAAATGTTTTATTTCATATCGCGCAGCTAACCTCAGCCATAACTCATGATCTTCGGTGCCGCTTAAAGCATAGTCTTCATTAAATGGAAATTGCTTTGCAATATCGTTTCGCAGGAACACGCCCATGCAACTCATCAGGTTTCCTTTTACAATTAATTGCTTATTAAAATCTCCCTTTGTAAAATTCAGTCTTTGCAATTCAACACCATCTTCGTTAATAAAATTATATGCGTGATGAAAAATTTCTGGTTGTTTATTTTCTTTGATGAAGTCGGCAGCAATTGCAAAGTGATGCGGCATGAGCAAATCATCTGAATCTAAAAAAGTAATGTAATCTCCTTTCGCTTTCCGTACACCAAAATTTCTTGCAGCACCGCGTTCAGCATTTTCTTTTTTGAAATAAAATAACCTGGGATGTGTTAGCTTATTGATTACTTCTTCAGTATTATCAGTGCTTCCATCATCAACTACAATCACTTCAAAGTTGGTGTAAGTTTGTTGCAATACAGATTGCACCGTAGCATTAATGAATGCTGCACGGTTGTAAGTGGGTATTACAATTGAAAAGAAAACTTCACTGCTCATATACTTTTTCTAATTGAGTAATCATACGTTCAATGCTGAATAATTGCGCCACATCTTTTTTGCCCTGAGTTGAAATGCGATCTGCAAAATTCTTATCGTTTAAAATTTTAACGAGTGCATTATAAATTTCGTTTTCATTTTTATAATCAACCACTACTGCATTCGCTTCGTTTTTTATAAAATCATTTGCAATGCCCGACAAGGTAAAAACACAGGGCAATTGTGCAGCCAATGCTTCCACATACACCTGCCCGAATGCTTCCGAGTGTGCATCAACAGGCACATGCACAAATACATCAAAGAATTTATACAATGCAATAAAATCCTGTTCGAATCCGATTTTTTTAAAATTATTTGCAGGTAAATCTTTAAGCAAATTTTCAATTTCATTTTTATAATCGCCACCTGAATTAGCAAAAATCAATATTGCATCAGGATAATCATTCAGTAATTTTTTAAATGCAGGTATGATGTATTGCACGCCTTTCCATTCTGTAAATCGTGAAATCACACCAATGACGGGTTTGCATTTTGATGGATTATATTTATCAGATATGTTTTGAATTCTTGCTGCATCCACAGTTTTAAAATTATTGAAATCAAAACCATGATGAACGATAGAAATTTTTTTGGAAGGAACATTTTCCATTTTTATCAAAACATCAGCAACATTTTTTGTAATGGCTACAATATGCGTTGCAAGCGAATTGCAGTACCTGTCATATTTTACACCATGAGGATGATAATGGTGATGGAAAGTGGAATGATGCCGTGTATAAATTCTTTTTTTTACTCCGCATATTTTTGCAACGGTAAGCCCTGCAATATTCGCATCAAATAAGTGAGTGTGTACAATGTCGGGCTTCACTTTTTTCATTAACCTGAACAGATTCCATGAAGCAACCGGTAAATCTTTTTTGCCGTTATATTTTATAACGTGGGTTTGAAATCCCTTTTCATTAAGCCGCTGTGCAAGCGGTGGAATAACTGAATTCATAAAAACATAATGCACATCATACCTATCAGCATTGGTATATTCAGCCATCCATTCAAAAGCGTGGCTGATTTCAATGTTTGAAAAAATGTACATTAATTTAATTTTCAAAGTGTCTTGTATTTAAAGATGAGTTAAAAGTTCAGCCATAATAGCCGCCTGATTCTCGCGGGCATAAAATTCAACTTCATGCTTTAAGCCTTTGTATTCAATGTGTCCGTTTTGCATCCATTCATTATACCATTCATTGAGTATCTTATTGAATTCTTCGGGTGTATTGGCAACCCTGCCTGTATTTGTTTTCACCAACAGGTCATCCACTATATCATCGTCACCGGGTGCGAGTAAGATATTATTACCCGATGCTAAATAGTCAAATGTTTTAGTACCTATCATTCCCCTGAAACCCTTCCAGCCATAATGTAAAAGTACATCGCTGTTCAACGTATGCTGCAATGCTTCATCTTTATTCAGCATACGGGTAACGTTAAGAAATTGCAGGGGAAAATCAACAATTACTTTTTGTTTCATTTCTTCATTACTTCCTAAACCGATAAAATTCACCTGCACTTTTTCAGCCGATTTGTTTTGAAGAAATAATTTCAATCCGTTTTTCAAAACGCTTAAATCCATTCTTGGATAAAGGTTGCCTATGTAAGAAACATTGAATTTAACACCCTGCTTTTTTTTTAATGTATTAAAAAGAAATGCTTCATATCCGTTATAAATTACTTCAACAGGAGCCTTGCCCATTGCAGTAAAAAACGGAATGAATGAAGGAGTAACAACAGTAACCAGGTCACATTTCTTTACGTATCTCCTCGTATGAATAAAATGTAACTTGTTACTAATCCGGTCTTTGAGCGAAGGCCTGTAATTGTTTTGAAGTGCATAGTTATTCCACAAATCACGTATATCAATAATGATTTTTGCATCGGTGTATTTTTTTATAATCGGTGTTAGTTTAAGGAGATTTGACGGAGGGTAGGTGAGCATGATATAATGATAACGGTTATGCTGTAAATGCTCTTTCAGGAAATTTTTAAACGTAGTGTAAGCATCCACTTCAAGGTTAAAGTATCCGAATAAACTGCTGAAAAAATAAAATACCTTGCTGAGTAAACTATACTTCAACAGGTAATTATTAAGAATATTAAGCAGCCAGAATTTTTTTGAAGGTAGATGTATGATTTTATAATCATCAAAAATTTCAGTATTGGCAGGCGTGTCATTATCTTTTACAAATTCGCTCCAGTGACTTTCATTACCCACCCAATGACGGGTTAATACTGTCGGGTCAAGACCATGACTTTTAAATTCCTTAGCCCATGAAAATGGCCGCCACGGAGCAGCGCCTTTAACAGGAGGAAAATAATACGTGATAATGAGAACCCTTTTCATGGGTGGCGAATATAGTTTTAGTTCACAGATTTCTCTTTATCCGCGGTTGGCATCCTCGCCAACCGCCACTATCATTAGTTGACTGACCTTACCAAACATCTCAAGAGCAGAATTTATGTTCATATAATAAATCAATGTATTTTTGACCCGATAAAAACAAAATCATTATGCCGCAATATTATTCGCTCGGGCAGTTTCCTCACAAACGCCACACACAATTTCGCAAACCAAATGGTGATTTATATGCCGAAGAGTTGGTTTCCACTCATGGTTTTTCAAATGTGTATTCGCTCATCTATCATTGCCATCCGCCTACGTTGGTTAAGTCAATTGGCGAGGCTGTAAATGTGGAACCCAAGCTGGCTTATAAGCGTTCGCTTAAACACCAAAGTTACCTCGGGTTTAAAATTGAACCTAAAGATGATTACCTTCAATCGCGCACTCCGGTATTAGTAAATAACGATTTGCAGATTTCATTGGCAGCACCGCGTAAATCAACCACTGATTATTTTTTCAAAAATGCCGATGCTGACGAAATGCTTTTTATTCATGAAGGTAGCGGTCGCGTGGATACTATCTACGGAAGCATTGAATTTGCTTATGGCGATTACATCATCATTCCGCGTGGCACTATTTATCAAATACATTTTAATGATGATAAAAACCGTTTGCTGATTGTTGATTCATTCAGCCCCATTGAAACTCCACGCAGGTACAGGAATCCTTACGGGCAATACGAAGAACATGCACCTTATTGCGAGCGCGATATACGCAAGCCACAAAATATAGTGACCAATGATATGCAAGGCGATTTTAAAGTTTTCATTAAAAAGGAAAACATGATGTATCCTTACGTTTATGCCACGCATCCTTTTGATGCCATTGGCTGGGATGGCAATCACTATCCGTGGGCATTTTCCATTCATGATTTTGAACCCATCACAGGTCGCATACACATGCCGCCTCCAATACACCAGACCTTCGAGGCGCATAACTATGTGGTATGTTCATTCGTGCCGCGATTGTTTGATTACCATCCGCTTTCAATTCCTGTTCCGTATAACCACAGCAATGTGGATAGTGATGAAGTGCTTTATTATGTTGATGGAGATTTTATGAGCCGCAAAAGTGTCACCCGCGGACAAATCACTTTGCATCCTGGTGGCATACCACACGGCCCGCATCCCGGCACCGTTGAAAAAAGCCTCGGACAAAAAGAAACGAAAGAGTTAGCCGTGATGATTGATACCTTCAAACCACTTTGGGTTACAGAAGCTGCTCTTGGTATTTATGATGATTCTTATTATCGTTCATGGTTATCGTAGAAAAACTTGCAGGATGACAAAACGCTCCGCAACTGTCATCCTGAAAGGAACCTCTGTTTTTGAAAACGAATTCTTTGATTACACACTATTGTTTGATTGAAATAAAACGCGGTTTCACAAAACCAATTGAACAAATACAAACATGCATTCCTTTTCACAGAAGTTCCTTGCAGGATGACAATTTCTTTCACGACTGTCATCCTGTAAGGAACCTCTGTTTTTGAAAACGAATTCTTTGATTATGCACTATTGTTAGATTGAAAAAAAAATTCGGTTTCAAACAACCAATTGAACAAATACAAACATGCGTTCATTTTCACAGAAGTTCCTTTCAGGGTGACAGGAGACTTTCTATCTATTCATATACATTAATAGTAGCTAACAAAGGATTGACAGCTTTAATCATGGCAAATTTAGTTTCCCTTTTCATTAGTTTAATCTCTTTCTCCCTTTCAATTGCAATATTAATATCGGAATATCTCTCGTAATAGATAAGTTCATAGCAATAATACTTTCCTGCAAAAGTTGTTGGTATGCCTTTATTAGATTTATGCTGTTGAATTCTAATGTTTAAGTCGTTGGTAACACCAGTATATAAAACGGTTCTTCCAGGATTGCTTGTTATATAAACGAAATAATTATGATCTCTCAGCCGGTTCATTTTCCAATTTGATTTTGAGTAAGAATATTTTAAATAAAACTTTTGTAACATTGCTTTCTGGATGACAAGGTGCTCCACGACTGTCATCCTGAAAGGAACCTCTGTGTTTGAAACCGAATTCTTTGATTACACACTATTGTTAGATTGAAAATGATTATGAAACTCTCAAAGTAAAATAAAATGCGGTTTCAAACAACCAACGGAACAAGTACAAACATGCATTCCTTTTCACAGAAGTTCCTTGCAGGATGACATTATTTTGTCTCCGTGATTCTCCGCTTCTCCGTGCGATCTTTTTCAGGATAACAAAGTTAACGAGTGACTGAACTCACTCGCTATTGATATTTATTATTTCGGAGTAAAAATTATTTGATTGAGTTGCTGCTTACAAAAACGCTCCGCGACTTTCATCCTGTAAGGAACCTCTGTGTTTGAAAACGAATTGTTTGATTTTACGCAATTGTTTGATTGAAGGAAAATTCGGTTTCAAACCATCAATTGAACAAGTACAAACATGCATTCCTTTTCACAGAAGTTCCTTGCAGGATGACAATTTCTTTCA
>JBDTRM010000290.1:0-4452 GCA_039931675.1 Bacteroidia bacterium
CATGCGATGCTTTTGCTACCTCCGTAGCTACACGCATGTTTGTTTTTTGTTTCACTTGCTGCAGCCATTTTAAACCATCTTCGCCAACGCCTTCAAATGCACCTGGTCGTGTGCGCGGTTTCCACACACCTGAACGAAAAATATTTTCAGGATAATGCTTTGCAATATCAGTTGCCGTTTGTAATAATTGCTCTTCACTTTCAGCACTGCATGGACCTGCAATAAGCACACGGCTATTGCCTCGCTTCAGCCAGTTATCAATTGCATTTATTTCTAATAGTTCTGTCATTGTTTTTATCCTCACCTCACCCCCGACCCCTCTCCAAAGGAGAGGGGAGATTGCAAACCATTATGTTTTGTTGTTTACTTTTTGATTCCTTCTCATGCTCACCCTAATCCGCCTGAAGGCGGGCACAGCTGCACTGCACTCATTAATAAATTTATTCACTTCTAAATTCAATTGTTCAATTCTTCTTAATTCATAATTCCTTTTTTACTTCAGCATTCACCATTCAAAATTCATGATTCAAAATTCTTTTATGACCGTCCTTCTTCATTCAGCTTACTTGCTTTTTTCAATGTTCTTAGAATCAATACTAATATTATTGTTCCTCCAAGCACATATCCTTGCCACACAAAAAATTTAAACTCACCATTGGTTGCGTAGTAGCGCAATACATCAACAAACAAAAATCCTATCACAGTGTTTAGCACACCCGTATATTCTCTTCGCAAAACTGTTGTCATTGAAAACGGAACGGAGGCTTTTACAAATTGCCCAAAGCGTGGAAGAAATGCTGGTGCCTTTAGAGACCAATCCATATAAGCCTTGCCAAACTTGCCTTCGAGAAAACGTTCTTCGGCAAACATGATGCGTTCGTAATACAACCAATACATCAGTGAAATAATTATCACGAAGTACCAATTCAATGTGTAAATCACGATGCCAATCCACATTAAATAATTTCCGAGATAAAGAGGATGACGCACTACTGAATAAATTCCTGTTGAGTTTAATGATTCAGCAACCTGCTCTTCGGTATTGCGACCTGATGTGCCTTTTGGAGTCGTACCAACAGTGTAAGCGCGAATCCATTGCCCGATAAAGCTTACTGCAACTGCAATTGCTCCAATATAAAGTTTTGTTGTATCCGTAATCTTACTGTAATCAGTTATGAAAATTACAGGTACGGCAAGTACAAATAAGAACACAGGCAACCAACCTCTGCGTTTAAAGAGCCAGTTACCATCGCTTTCAAATGAATGTAGTAGAGCCATATTTGGGTAATAGTGAATTAAGGAAATTTGTCATTGAGGTCATTCGTATCAGGTAATTCGTCATTGCGAGGAACGAAGCAATCTGTTGATGTTTACTCAGTACTTATTATTGCAGCAAATTAAATCAAAGTTGGGGAGTTAAATCAGGTTTGAAAAATATTTGTTGAATCGCACGACAATTTAGATACTCTTTCATTGTCATGTTGAGCACAGCGAAACATCTTTCTTAAAATTATGTACTTACACCCATGTAGAAAGTTCCTTCTCCCGAAACATTGGGATCAGGATGACAATCCTCGGAATCGTATCATTTCTCTTTCAAATTTTATCTTTGATTAAATTATCAGTTTATAAAATTAAAATACGCGCTGTCAATTTGTATTTTTAATGCTCTTTTCTCATGACTACTTTTTGTGCAAAGCAATGAACGCCCCGATTGCTATCGGGTGTTAATGTTTGGTAGAATTTTTATTTCTAACTTTGTGTAAAATATTATCACCATGAATTTACACTCAAAAAAATTGGAAATGATTCATCAGTTAATCAACATTGATGATGAAATAATTTTAGAACAGGTAAAAGCAATATTGAACAATGCTTTGTCAAATGATATTAAACCAATGAACCTTGAAGAGTTTTATAAAAAGATAGACGAGTCTGAAAAGGATTTTGCGAATGGAAATTATATAACCACCGAACAACTTAAAAAAGAAATTTTGACTTGGAAAAAAAGATAAAGCCACTCTTTTGGTCGGACTCAGCAAAGAAAGACTTGCAATCCATTTACGATTATTATTTTCAGTTTTCTGATGACATTGCATTGAAAATAATAAGCGGAATAATTATAAAAGCAGAAGGCTTGAGTGAGTATCCTTTAATTGGTCGTGTTGAAGAATTATTGCAAAACAGGAAAACGCAATATCGTTTTTTAGTAGAGGGGAATTATAAAGTGATTTACGCAATAGAAGATAATCATATAGCTATTCACCGGGTTTTTGATTCAAGACAAAATCCTGTTAGTCTTTCATATTTAGAATAAAACTCCAAAAAAACTTATAACCCAATTAATCAATCAACCCTTATTTTTTATGCCGCAACTTAAATCAAAGTTGGGAGTTAATTAAAGTTTAAAAGAATATTAGCACTCCCTCATTTCTCTTTCAAATTTTATCTTTGATTAAATTATCCGTTTATGAAACTAAAATACACGCAATCAACCTTTATTCTCAATGCTCTTTTTACGTCACTGGTTTTTGCGCAAAGCAATGAACTTCCGCTAAGCAAAAATTATCGGGAAGCATTAAAAAAAGAAACCAGAAGCACTGACGGCAAACCTGGAAAAAATTACTGGACTAACTTTTCAGATTATAAAATGAATGTGGAGGTGCAGCCGAAATCGGCTACAGTTAAGGGTTCTGGTGTGATGACTTATTACAACAATTCGCCCGATACATTGCGGAGTTTGAATTTTAAATTGATTCAGAATGTACATGTTACAACTGCCCCGCGAAATGCAGATGTGGATTCTTTGTACAACACTTCTGGAATGCAAATAGATAAAATGTCTATCAATGATAAGCAAGTGCAATGGAATAATGCCGAAGTAAATTCAAAAGAAAATCCTACAAATTATAAACTGAAATTGGAGCAGCCATTGTTGCCAAAATCAAAAGTTACGATAAATGCTGAATGGCATTATCAATTGAGTAAAACAAAAGGCGATGCCCGCGAAGACATGTTAGACAGCAATAGTTTTTTTATCGCATACTGGTATCCGCGCGTAAGCGTATATGATGATGTGGAAGGCTGGGACCGCACTCCGCACAATGAACAGGCAGAGTTTTATAATGGCTTCGGCAATTATGATGTGACGATAAAAGTGCCCGCAAATTATTTGGTGCTTGCAACAGGCGATTTGAAAAATCCAAATGATGCGTATAGTGAAAGTGTTGCAGGACGCATTGATGAAGCCACCAATAATGATGACATCAACCTTTGCGTGTTGATGGATGATATTAAGCGCAAAACAATTACGCTCCCCAATGAATTTAATACATGGCATTTCACTGCCGATACGGTTCCTGATTTTGCATTCGGCATAAGCAATCATTATTTGATGAATGCTGCAAGCGCTGTGGTTGATTCGGTAAGCAATAGAAGAGTTTTGATACAAACAGCTTATGATACTACTGCCACAAATTACCGCGATGTATGCTCATGGGCGCAGCAGGCATTGAAGTTTTTAAGTTTCGATTTGCCTGGTGTTGCATTTCCTTATTCTAAAATTTCTGTTTTCCAGGGACATTCATTTATGGAATATCCCATGATGGTAAATGACATGGATGATGCTGATACTGCAGATGCGCAATCAACTACGCTGCATGAAATTGCACACACTTATTTTCCGTTTTACATGGGCATTAATGAAACACGCTATGGTTTTATGGATGAAGGCTGGGCTGCATTTTTTGAATTGACGGGAAGCACGCGCTGCTATAAACAAAAAGACGGTGAAAAATATTGGGCTGATTTTTATTGCAAGTACGGGCGCGGTGCGAGCGCAACACCTATGATGGTGAACTCGTATGAGTTGAGCGACAATTATAATTTCAACTGTTACGGCAAGCCTGCTTTGGCATATTACACGTTAATGAATTACTTAGGCGAAGAGAAATTTAAAACCTGTTTGCATGAATATATCAATCGCTGGCATACCAAACATCCTGAGCCTTATGATTTCTTCTACACCTTTAATAATGTAAGCAAACAGGATTTGAATTGGTTTTGGAACAACTGGTTTTTTCAATTCAATTATTTTGATGTCGGAATTAAAAGTGTGAAAGCAACGGGCAACAATTATACAATCATCCTCGAAAACATAGGCGGCATGGCTGTTCCCGTAAACCTGAAAATTACTTTTGCAGATGGAACAACCACCACACTCACTCAAAAATGTGACGTATGGAAAAACAAAAAATCAATCACCATTCAAAAAACCTTTGCAAAAAAAATTAAACAAATAGCATTAGAAAATGGAATTTACCCTGATGTGGATAAGGAGAATGATTTGTTTAAGATGTAAATTGCCGTTTAATATTTTTAGAAATGCTGCCAATAATTATCAGATGATGAAAAAGATTTTGCTCCTTTTATTTCAAGTTATGCTTTTGTTGA